>DAOTIG010000077.1:0-16037 GCA_035448065.1 Dermatophilaceae bacterium | reverse complement strand
CGCGTGCCCTGGCTGGAGTCGAAGGTGTACTGGATCGTCTCGGTGACGTCGACCCCACCCTGGGCGTCGAGGACGTAGTCGACCCGCACCGAGGGCATCCGGTCGACGTCGGCGAGGCTGCTCCAGCCAGTCGGTATGCCGCTCGCGCTCGCCGCCGTGGGCATCGCGAGCGCCCCGAGACAGGTGCCGACCGCGAGAGCCAGCACCGCGGCATACCGGATCGTGATGCGGTGCAACCGCATTCGCCGCGAGCTCACCGATCGGCCTTGCTCGACATCGCGCGCTCGGCCTCGCGGCGGTCCTGCTGCTCGCGCAGCGCGTGCCGCTTGTCGTATTGCCTCTTGCCGGAGGCGAGGGCGATCTCGACCTTGGCCCGACCGTCCTTGAAGTAGACGGCGAGCGGCACGATCGTCTTGCCCTTCTCGCGGGTCTTGCTTGCGATCTTGTCGAGCTCCTCGCGGTGCAGCAGCAGCTTGCGCTTGCGCCGCGGGGCGTGATTGGTCCACGTGCCCTGGGTGTACTCGGGGATGTGCACGCCCTCGAGCCACAGCTCGTCGCCGGAGAACTGGGCGAAGCCGTCGACGAGCGAGCAGCGCCCGGCGCGCAGCGCCTTGACCTCGGTGCCCCACAGCGAGAGGCCCGCCTCGTAGGTGTCCTCGATGTGGTAGTCGTGTCGCGCCTTGCGGTTGCTTGCGATGACCTTGCGCCCACTGTCCTTCGCCACGCTCGCGCGTCCTTCCTGCCCGGTCGATCCCCGTCGTCGTCCGGTAACGGTAACCGAGAGGGGCGCCGCCCGTCCGCTCAGATCCAGCGGCGCGGGTTGACGAACTGACCGTCCTCCATCGTCTCGAAGTGCAGGTGGCAGCCGGTGGAGTTGCCGGTGGTGCCCGAGTACGCGATGAGCTGGCCGCGCTTGACCGACCCGCTGAAGACGACGATCCGCGAGTTGTGGTTGTAGGTCGTCACGAGGTCGACCCCACGCTGCATCCCGTGGTCGATCATCACCCGGTTGCCATAGGAGTAGACGAGGCCGGCGAAGATGACCTCGCCGTCGGCGGTGGCGTAGACCGGAGTGCCGCAGTCGATGGCGAAGTCGATGCCCTTGTGCAGGCGCGAGATGCCGAGGATCGGATCGATCCGCCAGCCGAAGCCGGAGGTGATCGGCCCATTGGCGGGATAGCTGAGGAAGGCTCCCGAGTTGCCAGCGGTGTCGCGCTGCGGCGGCGTGAAGGTCTGGCCCTTGGCCGCTGCGGCCTGCCGCGCGGCCTCCTCGGCCGCCTTCCGGGCCGCCTCGGCCTCCCGTGCCTTGCGGGCCCGCTCGACGAGCTCGGCCTGCACCTGGGCCTGGTAGGCCTCGGCGGCAGCGAGCTGCTGCAGCTCGGTGGCCTTCTTGGTCTCGACGTCGGCGGCGTGGGCCGCCTGCTCGGCCTGCAGGGCGTCGAGAGCCGCCTTCTTGGCCTGGGCCTGGGCCTGGGCGCTCTTGGCGGCGGCGAGCGCCTCCTCGGCCTGCCGCTTGAGGTCGGCGATCTCGGCGCGCACCGCGGTCAGGTAGGCCTGGGTGGCCGCCCCGTCGGCGCGGGCCGCGGCGAGCCCGTCGATCGCCTCGTTGGTCAGCGAGGTCACCGTGTCGGCGAGGACGATCCGGGTGGCGAAGTCGTCGGGGCTGGTCGCCCCCAGAGCGACCGACAGCTCGCTGCCACCGCCGCCGCCCTGGAAGAGGTCTGCGGCGAACAGGTCGAGGGTGCGCTGGGTCTTGTCGAGGGTCTTCGCGTTGGCCGCCACCGCCTCCTGCGCCCGGGCCTCGTTCGCGAGGGCCACCTGGAGCCGCTGGCCGATCTCTCGGTTGTGCCGATCGGCGGCGCGGGCGGCGGCCTGGGCGTTGGCGAGCTCCGCCTGCGCAGCCGGCAGCTTCGCGGTCGTCGCCTGGAGCGCGAGATAGGCATCGGCCAGGTCGGTCGAGGTCTCGGCGAGCGCATCCTTGACCGCCTGAACCTGGGCGTCGGCCGCCTTCTTCTTGGCGTCCAGGTCATCGGCCCCGGCGCTGGGCGTCGACAGCAGGCCGACGAGACAGGCGAGCACGGCGGCGGCCACGCCGGCCCCGCGGGCACTCGAGGGGCGGCGGCGCGGCATACGACTCGCCGGCAAGTTGGACACCATGTGCCTCCGTGCTAACACAGTGAGCCCCCTCGGCACTAGACCCGCAGGTATCGACGCAGGGTGAACCAGGACGTCAGCACGGCCAGCCCGGCCACCCCACCGACCAACCAGGGACCGACGGTGACCACATCGGTGGTGCCGATGAAGGCCGTGTCGAGCAGGGCCCGCGACAGATAGCCGGTGACGCCGTACTTGACGGTGGCCCAGAGCAGGCCGAGCGCCAGGCCGGCTCCGACGAGCGAGGCGACGACCGTCTCCATGACGAAGGGGAGCTGGATGGTCGCGTTCGAGGCGCCGACGAGCCGCATGATGCCGGTCTCGCGGCGCCGGCTGAAGGCGGTCTGCCGAATCGTCGTGGCCATCAGCAGGATGGCGCACAGCACCATCAACCCGGACAGCGCGATCGCGCCCCACGAGACGGCATTCATGAAGGAGAAGAAGCGGTCGAGCAGCTGCCGCTGGTCCTGCACTCGACCGACCCCCGGAGCACCCTGGAAGGTGCTGACGACGACGTCGTACTTGCCGGCATCGGCGAGCGAGACCCGGTAGGAGTCGGCGAACGCGCGCTCGGTGGCCTGCTCGCCGAGCGGGCTGTTCTTGAACTGCTCCTTGAACCGCTTGAAGGCCTCGGCCTGCGACTCGTAGAAGACCTCCTTGACCGGCGGGCGCAGCTGCTCGAGCTGGGCCCGGATCTGGTCGCGCTGGGCCTGGGTGGTCGCCTTGCCGCCGCACGAGGCGTATTGGCTGCCCTCGACGCAGAGGAAGATCGAGACGTTGACCCGGTCGTACCAGTAGTCCTTCATCGTGTCGACCTGCCGCTGGGCGAGCAGGCCCAGGCCGAGCAGGTACATCGAGATCATCGTCACGAGGACGACCGAGACGGCCATCGAGGCATTGCGGCGCAGCCCGTTGGCGATGTCCGCGAGCAGATAGGTGACCCTCATCAGTCCCGCCCCTCCCCACTCGCGCGCGACGCGGCATACGACAGAACGGTGGTCTCACGGGTGTCCGGCCCGTCGGACCCGGGCCGGCGCCGCCCGGGGCGACGCAGCCGCAGCCGGCGGGTGCTGTCGGCCTGGGGCGCGTCGCGGCCCGGCACGGCGAGCTTGGCCTGCAGCTCGGCCTCGAGCTGCTCGGAGACCAGCCCGGCGATGATCGGGATGGCCGAGGCGGTGTCGCCGTAGACGCCCTCGGCCTGGTCGCGGACCAGGTGGCCGCGATCGAGCTCGACGACCCGCTTGCGGAACTCGTTGACGATCTCGTGGTCGTGGGTGGCCATCACGACGGTCGTGCCGGTGCGGTTGACCCGGTCGAGCAGCTTGACGATCTCGCGGCTGGTCGCCGGGTCGAGGTTTCCGGTGGGCTCGTCGGCGAGCAGGATCGAGGGCTTGTTGACGATGGCCCTGGCGATCGCGACGCGCTGCTGCTCGCCTCCGGAGAGCTGGTGCGGGAAGCGCCGCTCCTTGCCCTCGAGGCCGACGGTGCGCAGCGTCTCGGGGACGGTCTGGCGGATGATCGTGCGGGACTTGCCGATGACCTGCAGGGCGAAGGCGACGTTCTGGAAGACGGTCTTGTTGGGCAGCAGCCGGAAGTCCTGGAAGACCGTGCCGATCTCGCGGCGCAGGTGCGGGACCTTGCGGTCGGGCAGCTCGGACAGGTCGCGGCCCGCGACGAGCACCCGGCCGGCGGTGGCTCGCTCCTCCCGGATGGCCAGTCGCAGCAGGGTCGACTTGCCGCTGCCGGAGGAGCCGACGACGAAGACGAACTCGCCCCGGGACACCTCGAGGTTGACGTCGTCGAGGGCCGGCCGGGTGGCCTTGGGGTAGGTCTTGGAGACGTGGTCGAAGAGGATCATCCGCGCTTCTCCGGTCGGGGGCAGGACCCGCGCGCGGGCAGGGGTCCGCACACGTACTCCCCCGAGGGTACGCATGATGCCTGAGAAACGAGTGTTTCTCCAGTGGCGGGCGTGGCGAGTGAGGCGGTGCCCCGCGGCTCAGCCGGCGTGCCAGCCCGGGTCCCGACCGGCCAGCCCGAGCAGCCGATCCCGCGCGCTGGCGTCGGCCGGCACCGGCATCTGCTCGCCGAAGAAGCCCTCCGGCCCCCGGTAGTCGGGCGTGATCATCCCCTCGAAGAACCGGTATGCCGCGTCGCACGCCTCCGGGTCGGGTGACCAGTCCTGGCCGGTGGAGACCGCGATGTCCCAGCCGTGCACGAGGTATTCGCCGAGGACCATCGCGATCGCTGCCGGGCCGTCCATCTGGGCCTGCGCCATGACGACCCGCCGGTCGAGCACCGCGGCGGCGAGCGCCGCGTCGAGGCGGCCGGCCGCGTCGCTCACGAGGCTCGCCGCCCCGGCCGCGGGATCGTCCCCGAGCGCGGCGAGCCGGAAGGTCTCGGGGTCCGGCCGCGGCTGCTCGCGCCCCGGGTCGGCGAAGGCGTGCCCGAAGAGGTCGAGCCAGCCGAGGACGTGCTCGAGCAGGGCGCGCAGGTCGTAGCCGGCGCACGGCGTCGGCGCGCCGAGCCGCTCGGGCGAGCGGGCGGCATCCGCCGTCGTGTCACGCAGGGCGTCGAGGGTGCTCGCGAGCCAGCGCCGCACCTGGTCGGCGTCGGCGAAGACGGTGGGGGCCGTGGCGGGGAAGTACGGGATCTCGGTCATGCCGCCACGCTAGGAGCGGGCGTGGGCGGTGATCTTGAAGATTCGCGACAGCCTGAGCCCCGTCACCCCCGAGCGATACCGTCCCGCCATGCCCGACCCCGGCCCCCGCTCCGGCCCGACGCCAGGAGACACCCGCGGCATCGTCGACCCATCGCGGATGCTCGAGATCGTCGACTTCCGCCGCCATCCCGCTGGCCCGATCCTGCACGGCGTCGTCGACTGGCTCTGGTCGGTGCGCTGGGATCTGCCGCCCGGCGTCGTCCACGAGCAGCAGGTCCTCAACCACCCGGCAGCCAACATCAGCATCGGCACGACCGACGACGCGGGCGCGACGGTCGACCAGCCGCGCGGTCGCGTCTATGGCGCGACCCGGCGGCTCAGTGTCCGACGGCTCGAGGGGCCGGGGTGGACGGTAGCGGCCAAGACGACCTCGGGCGGTCTCGGCGCCTTCATCGGGTATGCCGCGCGGCAGCTCACCGACGCGACTGCGCCACTGTCGGTGGTCGGGCTCTCCGACGAGCTCGTCGCCGAGGTCGCGGCGGCCGGGATCGAGGCCGCCCGGATCGACCTGCTGCGGGCCGCCCTCGAGCGCAGCCTGCTGGCGGCCGACCCGGCCCGGGTGGCGGCGGCCCGGCAGGTCGCGGCCATCGCCCACCTGGCCGAGCACGATCGCAGCATCCAGCGGGTCGAGCAGCTGGCCGGGGCGGCCGGCGTGGGGGTGCGGACGCTGCAACGGCTCTTCGTCGACCACGTCGGGGTGACGCCCTTGGAGGCGGTGCGCCGCTGGCGCCTGCTCGATGCCGCCGAGGCGGCCGCCGCGGGCGAGCCGGTCGACTGGGCCGGCCTGGCCGCCGAGCTCGGCTACAGCGACCAGCCGCACCTGGTCCGCGACGTCAGTCGACACCTCGGCGTGCCGCCCTCGGCCTACCTCGCCCGCCAGCGGCGGTGAGCGCGCCAAAACCGCTTGCCGGGGCATCCCGCACGATTTATCTTGATGTCAAACTATCTGGGAAGAGGGCGGCATGACGACGGCACCCGAGCCGCTCACCCGACGCGGCATCCCCCTGCACCCCGACCTGCGCGCCCTCGCCATCGGCAGCTTCGCGACCCGCTTCGGCGGTGGCGCGGTGATGAGCACCTCGGCGATCTACTTCACCCGGCACGTCGGCTTCACCGCCGCCGAGGTCGCCTTCGCGATCTCGGCTGCCGGCCTGGTCGCGCTGCTCGTCGCCGTGCCGGCCGGGCAGCTCGGTGACGCCCGCGGCCCCCGCGAGACGCTCACCCGGGTGATGACCCTGCTCGCCCTCGCCACCCCGCTGCCGGCGCTGGCCCGCAGCCCGCTCGCCCTCGCCGCCCTGCTGGCCGCCGAGGCGGCCCTGTCGGCCTCGGCCAATGCCGTGCGCAACGGGCTGATCGCCCAGCTCGCCACCGGCGGCCGCGGCGTCGCCTTCAAGGCCTACCTGCGCGCCGTCACCAACAGCGCGATCGCCGGCGGCTCGCTCGTCGGCGGCGCGGCCCTGCTCGTCGACCGCGACGCGGCATACCTCGCGGTGTTCGTCGTCGCCGGCCTGCTCACCGCCTTCGCCGCCTGGAACACCACCCGGCTCACCCACGTGCCACCCAGCCCACGCGCCGCCGGCGAGCCGCGGCTCCGTGTCCTGCGCGACCGCCCTTATGTGGCAACGGTTCTGGCGACCGGCGTGTTCGCGATGCACTTCGTCGCGGCCGAGCTCGGGATCGCGCTCTTCGTCTCGCAGCGCACGTCAGCGCCGACCGTCATGGTCGCCGTGCTGCTGCTCATCAACACCGTCGCGGTCACCGCCTTGCAGGTGCGGCTCTCCCGCTCGAGCGACACGGTGCGCTCGGGTGGCCGCGAGCTGGTGCGCGGCGGGGCGCTCATCGCGGTGGGCTTCGCGCTCATCGGCCTCGCCGAGGGTATGCCGCCCGCGCCCGCCGTCGCGCTGCTCGTCGCCGGCGCGGTCGTGCACGTCGTCGGCGAGATCATCGGCTCGGGGGGCACCTGGGCGATCCAGATGGGGCTGGCCCCGTACGAGCGGCAGGGGCAGTACCAGGGCTTCGCGAGCCTCGGCTTCTCGCTCATGCACGTGCTCGGCCCGCCGGTCGTCACCCTGCTGTGCGTGCAGCTCGGCCGGATCGGCTGGCTGCTCATGGGGCTACTCGTGCTGGCCAGCGCGGTCGCCGCGCAGTGGCTGTCCCGGTGGGCGCTGGCCAGCCGCGCGGCATACGGTGTGAGCACGCACAGCGGCTGACGCCGCGCCCACCCCGCCGACCCCGCGCGCGCCCGAGCACCCGCGAGGCGCGAACCTGCAAGCGCTTTCCCGGATCTTCCCTCACCTCAATCCACACATCGGACGTCTGATGTCTTATGTTGGCAGCACTCCCCGAGCGGAAGGACTCCTCCCCACCATGCGACTCCCTCGCCCGATCCCCCTGCTGGCCGCCGCCTGCAGCGCCGCCCTGGCGGTCACCCTCTGCAGCCCGAGCGCTGCCGCGGCCACGCTCGACCCGACCGCGCCACCTGGCACCTTCACCGAGCAGAACATCGCCGCCGACCGGACCGCCGCGAGCCTCTTCTACCGGATCCCGGCGCTGGCCCACCTCGGCAACGGGGTCGTGCTCGCCTCATGGGACGGCCGCCCCGGAAGCTCGGCCGACGCCCCGAACCCCAACTCGATCGTGCAGCGCCGCAGCACCGACAACGGCGCCACCTGGGGCCCGATGACGACCATCGCGGCCGGCTTCGGCGGCGACGCGACGACCGGCAAGTACGGCTACAGCGACCCCTCCTACGTCGTCGACGCCACCACCGGCACGGTCTTCTGCTTCTTCGTCTACTCCAAGGACGCCGGGTTCGGCTCGAGCAGCTACGGCAACGACGACGCCGACCGCTCGGTCATCTCCGCCGCGGTCGTGCAGTCGAGCGACGGCGGGCAGACGTGGAGCGCGCCGCGCCTCATCACCTCGATCGTCAAGCCGGGCGCCGACAAGGCCAACCCGCAGCCCGGCGACGTGCGCACGATGTTCGCCGCCTCCGGCGAGGGCATCCAGCTGCGCTACGGCGCCCACGCCGGCCGGCTGATCCAGCAGTTCTCCGGCATGGTGCGCCAGTCCGGCGGCGGCGAGGTCTTCCAGGCCTACTCGGTCTACTCCGACGACCACGGCGCGACCTGGACGATGGGCGTGCCGGTCGGCTCCGGGATGGACGAGAACAAGGTCGTCGAGCTCTCCGACGGCCGGGTGATGCTCAACTCCCGGGACAGCGCGGGCTCGAAGCTGCGCAAGGTGGCCATCTCGACCGACGGAGGGCACAGCTATGGCCCGGTCACCCTCGACCGGCAGCTGCCCGACCCGACCAACAACGGCTCGATCACCCGTCTGCACCCCGACGCCGCCGCCGGCAGCGCCGCAGCCCGCAAGATCCTCTTCACCAACAGCAACAGCCAGACCGCGCGTGAGAACGTCTCGGCCCGGGTGTCCTGCGACGACGGTCGCACCTGGCCGGGGCTGCGGCTGATCAAGCCCGGCTTCGCGGCATACTCCACCGCCACCCGACTGGCCGACGGCCAGCTCGGCGTGTTCTACGAGGCGAGCTACGTCAACGACCTGCGGGTGGCGCGCTTCGACGACGCCTGGCTCAACTACGTCTGCGCCCCGCTCGCCACGCCCGACCTGACCATGCAGGCCGGCAGCACGGTGACCATGCCGGTGACCGTGACCAACCAGGAGGCCACCGCCCTGGTCGGCGGCACCGTCACCATCGAGGCACCGGCCGGCTGGAGCGCGTCGAGCGCGACCGTCCCCGACGTCGCTCCTGGGGCCTCGGTCACCGTCAGCCTCACCGTCACCGCGCCGGCCACCGCGGCCGCGCCGGTGCGCCTGCCGGTCGTGCACACGGCCGCCGACGGACGGACCTCGCAGTATGCGGTGACCGTCACCCCGACCGGAGCGGTCGCCGTCGGCCTCACCATCACCGGCACCGCCCCGGTCCGGGACGTCGTCGCCAGCCCGTATGCCGCGGGCGAGCGCCTCGGCTACACCTTCCGGTTCACGAGCACCGCCAACGTCGCGACCGACGTCGTCCCGACTGCCTCCAGCCTCGAGCTCGGCACGGTGCCCCCGACTCCCCCGGCGACCGGCGCGAGCTGCCGGTGGCTCAACCTGCCGGCTGGTGGGGCCTACAACTGCACCACCCCCGCCCACCTGCTCACCCAGGCCGACATCGACCGCGGCTGGTTCAGCCCGAGCGTGACCGCGACGATCACCGCGCGCTCGGACGCCACGGCGACCAAGACGGTGACCTTCACCGGTGCCCCGATCCTGCTGCGCGACCCGGCCACCGTGCCGCTGTCGGCGGCCATCACCGGGGCTCGCGCCGACACCGGGCGTGACCTGGCGACCAGCCCGTACGCCGTCGGCGAGCAGGTCCCCTACACCTTCCGGGTGACCAACACGTCGCCGTTCACGGAGACCGTCGCCCCGAGCGCCGGCCCGTTCACGCCGCTCGTGCCTCCGGGCGCCGGGAACTGCCGGTGGACCAACCTGCCCAGCGGCGCGGCATACAGCTGCGCGACCCCGCGGCACGCGGTGACCCAGGCCGAGCTCGACCAGGGCTTCTTCGTCGCGGACACGATGTGGACCCTCACCGCGAGCGGCAAGTCCACCGTGACCGTCGCCGTCCCAGGCGGCGAGGTCGACCTCAAGGTCCGCGAGCCAGACCTCGACGGCACCGTCGCCGGGGTGTGGCAGGACGTCGACGGTGACCGCTATGCCAGCGTCGGTGACCAGATCGTGGTCACCAGGACGGTCGGCAACTCGGGCAACACGACCCTCACCGGCCTCACGGCGACCGACGCGAGCTTCCCCGCGAGCGACCTCGCTCTCGGGGCGTCCAGCCTCGAGACAACGACCCGGGTGCTCACCCAGGCCGACCTCGACGCCGGCTCGGTCACCCTGCCCGGCTTCACCGCGACCGCCGCCAACGGCTCGCGCACGGTGTCGGTGACGGTGCCCGACCGGGCCTTCGCCCTCGACGTCAAGCCGGCCAAGCCGACGACCGAGCCAGCCGTCACCCGCGTCGACTACGACGGCCTCACCTCGCCGATCGACCTGCAGCTGGAGCAGAAGTACCGCGCCGGCCAGCTCGTCGTCGCGCACAACCTGCCCTACGGCCAGTGGTACTACCTGTACCTCAACAAGACCGGCGAGCGGCTGGGGTGGTTCTTCCCGACCCTCGACGACACGGTCGAGGTGATCCTGCCGGCATCGGTGGGCAACGGCGCCGACACCCTCGTCGTGCTCGACGCGGACGGCAACCGGGTCGCCTTCGGCAAGCTGCTCGTCACGCCCAAGGGCCAGCGCTGATCACCGCACCATGAGGTATGCCGCGCCGCTCACCTGCGCAGGTGAGCGGCGCGGCATACTCACGCCGCTGCGTCGCCAGCCTCGGCCGCCTACTCGGCAGCCTTGGCCTGGTTGCGCTTCCAGCGGATGCCGGCCTCGATGAACTCGTCGATGTCGCCGTCGAAGACGGCGGCCGGGTTGCCCACCTCGTGCTCGGTGCGCAGGTCCTTGACCATCTGGTAGGGCTGCAGCACGTAGGAGCGCATCTGGTCGCCCCAGCTGGCCTTGACGTCGCCGGCCATCTCCTTGCGCGCGGCGGCCTCCTCGGCCTTCTTCTGCAGCAGCAGCCGGGACTGCAGCACCCGCAGGGCGGCGGCGCGGTTCTGGATCTGGGACTTCTCGTTCTGCATCGAGACGACGATGCCGGTCGGGATGTGGGTCATCCGCACCGCCGAGTCGGTCGTGTTGACCGACTGCCCGCCGGGCCCTGACGAGCGGAAGACGTCGATCTTCAGCTCGTTCTCGGGGATGTCGATGTGGTCGGTCGACTCGATGAGCGGGATGACCTCGACGGCCGCGAAGGAGGTCTGCCGGCGGCCCTGGTTGTCGAAGGGGCTGATCCGCACCAGCCGGTGGGTGCCGCCCTCGACGTTGAGGTTGCCGAAGGCATAGGGGACGTTGACCTCGAAGGTCGCGGACTTGAGCCCGGCCTCCTCGGCGTAGGAGGTGTCCATGACCTTGGTCGGATAGCCGTGCCGCTCGGCCCAGCGCAGGTACATCCGCATGAGCATCTCGGCGAAGTCGGCGGCGTCGACCCCGCCCGCGCCGGCCCGGATCGTGACGACCGCCTCGCGCGCGTCGTACTCCCCCGACAGCAGGGTGCGCACCTCGAGGGCGGCGACGTCCTTGACCAGCGCAGCGAGCTCGCGCTCGGCCTCGGCAAGGGTGTCGGCATCGCCCTCCTCGGTGCCGAGCTCGACGAGGGTCTCGAGATCCTCGATCCGCGAGTCCATCCCGGTCACCCGGTCACGCTCGGTGTTGGCCCGCGAGAGGGCGGAGGTCACCTGCTGGGCGGCGTCGGGGTCGTCCCACAGATTCGGGGCGGAGGCCTGCTGCTCGAGTCGGGCGATCTGGGCGTCGAGGGCAGACAGATCGGTCACCTCGCGCACCGAGTCCATCGTCGTGCGCAGGCGCTTGATCTCTTCTCCGAAGTCGACAGCCACGATCGACAAGCCTACTGGCCGCCGCGGCATACCCCCTCCGATGCGCGGGCCGGGACCGGGTGCTGACGCTGAGCCGGGGCGCTGCGCCGTCAATCTGCGCTCGCTGGACGGAGCCCGCGTCCCCCGGGGCGACGGATCAGCCCTGCAAGGGTGCGCGGGCCCGGGACTGGACCGTGATGGTCACGTCCTGGCCGAGCGCGGAGAGCAGCCCACCGGTCATCGGCAGCTCGACGCGGGCGGTGACGACGACGACGGCGGTGTCGCGCCCGTCGGCGCCCGTGCCGGGCGCGATCGCCCACGACGCGATGCCCTCGGGCTTCGCGCGGGCCGCGAGGTAGGAGGACGCGGAGGAGCGCACGGTCTGGCTGCTCACGGTCACGGCGTCCCCGACCCCACCCGTGTAGGCACCACCCTCGTCGAGGGAGTCGGCGGCGTCCAGTGCGGCAGCGTCGGCGAGATCGACCAGCCGGACTCGCGCGAGGTGCACGGCGGTCACGTCGATCGCGCCCAGGATGAGCACCAGCGCGATGCTCAACAGCCCGATGACGAGGACCGTCACCTGGCCCTGCTCGCGCCGGGGGACGCTGCGCCGGATCATCGGCCACCGAACCGGTCGACGCCGGCCACATGAGTGGCCGAGACGGGCACGACCGCCGGCACCACCGAGGCGACGACGTCAGGCACCAGCGGCAGGCGTACCTGGACGGTGGCCGTCACCGTCACCCGACCCTCGCTGCGCAGGCACGGCGCCCCGTCGCACCGGATGGTCAGCGACGATCCCTCGGTGAGCCCGAAGTCGCCGAAGGCGATGGCCGCGGCCGCCCTCGCCCGTGGTCCGGCAGCATCATCGGTGGTGGCGGTCGTGTAGGCCCGACCCGCCTCCCGCGCCGCCGAGGTGGCCGCGAAGGCGGCGCCCTGGATCGCGGCCAGCGCGGTGACGAGGTAGACGAGCGGCACGAGCAGGGTCACCCCGATGAGGATGAACTCGACGATCGCCCGGCCGTCCTCCCGACGGCGCACCGACAGGACGCGACGGCGCAGACCGCTGGCGGGCTTGACGTGGATGCTCGTGGCGTGGCTGCTCATGGGCTGAGGACCTGCCGCTCGTCGAAGGCGCGCCCGGTGAGGGTCATCGTCCCGGCCGGCCCGATGAGCGCAATGACCGGCACCGGCGCCTCGACCGTCACCTGGACGACGACAACCCCGTCGGGCTGGCGTACCTTGGCCGCCGTGACGTCCTGTGCGTATGCCGCGCTGAGACTGTCGGTGAGGATCGAGCGAGTGCGGGCGACGGCGTCAGCGGGTGAGGCGTCCGCCCGGGCGCCGGCTCGGGCGCCCTCGGCCGCCGCCGAGATGACCAGGTTGCGGGTGTAGAGCACCAGGCCCAGCTGGATGATGCTCATCCCCAGCAGGATCACCAGCGATCCCACCATGACGAACTCGGCGATGGCCGATCCCCGGTCGCGGGCCCGCGCCGGCAACCGGATCGGCAGGCGAGGACTGCCGATCCGCTCCAGCCCGCGGGCCCGTCGGGTCACGGCTTCTTGCCGGTGGCGTTGGCCAGCGCCGCCTTGAACATGTCCACGAGGGTCGGACCGGCGACCACCATGAGGGCGGCGACGATGCCGGCGGTCATCACCGTGATGAGCACCCATCCCGGCACGTCGCCGCGGTCCCGCCGGTGAGTGCCCACCGTGCGAGTGAGCAGCACCCGGGTGAGCAGAGTAGCGGCGAGCAGCGCGTGGGTGAGCAGGTGCGTCGACGCGGCATACGCGGTGGTTGCGGCCTGCCGGCCGGCGGTGGTGACGGACATCGGGTTCCCCTTTGGTCGTGCGGTGCTGGGCTGGTGGGAGGACGAGGCGGGACGGCGGGTGCGGCGGTGAGGGTGCAGCTCACACCCCCAGCTTGAGCATGGTGATGCCCGGGAAGATCGCGAAGAGCACGGTGACCGGAAGGACGAGGAAGACCACCGGGACCATCATCGCGATCTCCTTGCGGCCGCCGGTCTCCATGAGCTGGCGCCGGCCTGCCTCGCGGACATCCTGTGCCTGGGCGCGCAGCACCTCGGCGAGCGGAGTGCCGCGCTCGACGGCGATGACCATCCCGTCGACGAACCGGCTGAGGCTCACCAGGCCGGTCCGGTCGGCCAGACCCTGCAGGGCGGTCGGCAGGTTCGCCCCGGCACGCGCATCGGCCAGGCAGCGGCCCAGCTCGACCGCGAGCTCGCCCCGCGACAGCCGACAGACGCGGTCCAGCGCCCCGACGGCACTCTCGCCCGCGCTCACCGCGAGGGCCAACAACTCTGCGACAGTGGGGAACTCGACGAGCATGCGCTGCTCACGCTGCTGCGCCTGCCGGGACAGCCAGGTGTCGCGGGACATCACCCCGAGGGCGACCGACACGAGCACGAGGATGACGACCGGCCCGACCGAGGCCCCCCTGGTGAGCATCGCGAGGACGCCGAGTGCCAGACCGACGAGCCCGCCGACCGCACCCCAGACGACCTGCTCGGCTCGGAAGCCGTCGAGGTCCACCGGCAGCCCGGCTCGCTGCAGCCGGCGGCGCACCGAGGCCGACCCGCCGAGGAGCCGGTCGACCCACCGGCCGAGGTCGCGCAGCAGCGGACGGGTGAGCGCAGCGAGACCCCCGGGCGCCGTCTCGGTCGCGGCGAGCAGGCGCGAGGCCGGGAGGGCGTCGCGCAGATAGGGCGCGAGCCGTTCGGTGAGCCCAGGTCGGCGGCTGTGCGGCATACCGATGACCACGAGGGTGCAGCCGAGCCCGAACACCAGCCCGATCACGGCACCGACGAGCGACCAGGAGCTCATCGCAGCACCCGCTCGTCGTCGGGGAGCCGGGCGATGCGCACCATGAGGCGATAGGCGACGATCGTGATCCCGGCACCGAAGCCGAGTACGAGCACGCCCGCCGGGGTGGAGTAGGCCTTGAGGGCGTCGCGCTGCAGCGAGAGCAGGGCCAGCACCACCCAGGGCGCACCGGCCGCCAGCCGGGCGGCGTTGATCGTCCAGCCTTGGCGGGTCTCGAGCTCGGCCCGGGTGCGCGCGTCGTCGCGCAGGAAGCCGGACAGGGTGCGCAGCACCCGACCCAGATCCGAGCCACCGACCTCGCGGGCGATCCGCAGTGACTCGATGAGCCGGTCGGCGACCGGGTCGGCGAGCCGGTCCTTGAGTCGCTCGAGACAGTCCTGGAAGCGCCCGGTCGCCCGATAGTCCTCGGCGAAGGCGGCAAACGCCGGGCGGAGCTCCTCCGGGCCGCGGATGGCGAGCTGGCTGAGCGCCTCGGGCAGGGCCAGCCCCGCCCGCACCGCGGAGGCGATGTTGTCGACCGCGTCGGGCCACAGGTCACGCAGCTGACTGCGCCGCCGCCGGGCGCGCATGCCGACGATGGCGCGTGGGGCCGAGGCCGCCATTGCCGCGAAGCAGACGGCGATCGGCAGCACCCGGATGGTGGCGAAGGCCAGGAAGAGCACGACGAGGAAGGCGACGATGCCGGCGGTCGCGACATGACCCGGCCGCACCGTGTCGAAACCGGCCTGGACGAGCTCGTCGGCGAGCCGTTCTCGCATCGAGGGCGTGGTGGTGCGGCGGGTGCGCGGCTCACGCGGCCACCACGCGGAGTAGATGCTGAAGAGCCCGAGTCCGAAGAGGAGGCCGATGGCCAGCGCGGTCATCTCACGCCTCCTGGGCCAGCAGCGAGGCGACCCGATAGCCGGCCCGCTCGAACCGCTCGGTGTGCGGCGGGAATCCCTCTGCCCTGCGCAACTGGCCGGACTTGCTCGTGTAGAGATCGGCGACCTCGACGACATCCCCCTCGACCCGGCCCGGGATGGCCACCACCTCGCGCACCCGGCGCACCCCGTCGGGGTCGAGCGCGATGTGCACGACGATGTCGACCGACGACGCGACCGTCGGCACGACGAAGCGCGGCGAGACGTTCTCCCCTGCCAGCAGCGGCAGGGTGCACATCTTGGTGATCGCCTCGCGGGCCGAGTTGGCGTGGATCGTGCACATGCCAGGCAGGCCACTGTTGAGGGCGATGAGCAGGTCGAGGCTCTCGGCCTGACGCACCTCGCCGACGATGATCCGCGATGGCCGCATCCGCAGCGCCTCGGTGACCAGCCGACGCAGCGGGATCTCGCCGGTGCCCTCGAGGCTGGGCTGACGGCACTGCATGCCAGCCACGTCGCGCAGCGGGATCTTGAGCTCGAAGACCTCCTCGCACGTCACCACCCGCTCCCGCGAGGGGATCGCCGCCGCCAGACAGTTGAGCATTGTCGTCTTGCCGGCCTGGGTGCCTCCGGCAACGAGGATGTTGAGCCCGGCGACGACGGCCGCCTCGAGGAAGGTCGCCGCCGGCCGGGTCAGCGTGCCGAGCCGCACCAGGTCGTCGAGATGACTGGCCCGGACCACGAACTTGCGGATGTTGACCGTCCAGTGCTCCCGAGTGATGTCGGGGATGACGACGTGCAGCCGCGACCCGTCCGGGAGCATGGCGTCGACGAAGGGGCTGCTGAGGTCGACCCGACGACCCGAGCTGCGCAGCATCCGCTCCACGAGGTCGCGCACCTCATCTGTTGACTGCACTCGTGAGCTGCCCCTGGGACCGCCGTAGCGGTGAAGATG
>DAOTIG010000076.1:0-16120 GCA_035448065.1 Dermatophilaceae bacterium | reverse complement strand
CGAGCTCCTCGGCACCCTCGAGGCCTATCTCGAGCGAGCCTGCTCGGCCGCGCACACCGCCCGAGTGCTCGGCGTCCACCGCAACACGGTGGCCCAGCGGATCGCGCGCGCCGAGAAGGCGCTCGGCGTCTCGCTGAGCCAACCCGACACCCGACTGGCCCTGCAGCTCGCGCTCCGCGCGCACCGCCGACGCAGCTGAGTGGGCAGAGCGCACGGTTGCCGCGGCATACCGGTGCGATCTGCCCATTGTCAGCGGGACGTCGGCATCGCAGCATCGGGTCGTGATCCACCGCAGCGGCCGACGAGCCGACGTCGAGGCGTATGCCGCGTGGCGGCAGGAGCGCGCGGCATCCGTCACCGGCGCCGCCGGCAACCTCGCGCTCGTCGACTACGAGCCGGTGGGCGAGCAGTGGGCTCGGCTCGAGACCCTGCCGGCGAGCGCCCTGCTCGACCGGGACGCCGCTGGTGTCCGGCTGCGGCTCGACGCCGACGCGGGAGCCAGCATCGACGGCGTCCCGGTGACCGGCGAGGTCGTACTGGGCCGGCTGCGCCCCGACGGGCGGCCCCTGCCGCGCCTCGGGACGCGCACGGTCGACGCCTTCTCGCTCGACGGCACCGACTACGAGCTGCGGATCTACGACTCGACGGCGGCCACCCTCGCCGACTTCGACCGGATCGACTGCTACCCCTACGACCCGGACTGGGTGCTCACCGGTGAGTTCCGTGCGGCGGCGCAGACCGAGCGCCTGCCGTGGGGCTTCACCCGACCGAGCGACACGGGCCACGCCAAGACCGTGCCCGGCGCCGTCCGGCTCGTCGTCGCGGGTGAGGCGGTCGAGCTCATCGCCTTCCTCGACGGGGAGCACGCGGTGCTCGTCTTCGCGGACGGCACGACCGGGGCGGAGTCCTACCAGCCCGGTCGCTTCCTGCGCTTCCCCTGCCCGGCAGCGACCGGGCCGGTGACGGTCGACTTCAACCGGGCGTTCATCCCGCCGTGCGGCTTCTCGGCCTTCTACTCCTGCCCCATCCCGCCGCCGCAGAACCGGATCTCGGCCCCGGTGCGGGCCGGGGAGCGGGCGGTGCTGTGGCACGGCGACGCGGGCCGCGACGGTCCGGCCGGACATTGACTCGGCCTCTGAGTAGGACTCTGAGGCGGTCTCTGATTCGGAGACTGGGCTGACCCGGCATACCGGCCCGGGCAGTGGCATGCTCGGTCCATGACGCACGCCGCCCACGACAAGCGCCTGCTGCTGCTGCGGCACGCGAAGGCCGAGCAGACCTTCGGGGTGCTCGACCACGACCGTCGGCTCACTGATCGGGGCCGGCGGGACGCTGCTGAGGTGGGGCGCTGGCTGGCGCGCAAGGGCATCGTCTGCGATCTCGTCATCTGCTCGACCGCGGCCCGCACCCGCGAGACGTGGGACGCCGCGGCTCAGGCCGGCGCCCGCACCGAGTTCATCGAGTACCGCCGTCAGGTCTACCTCGGCGGCTCGGCCGGCGTGTTGCAGAGCATCCGCGAGGACTCCGGCGACAGCCGCACCATCCTCGTCGTCGGCCACGCCCCGACGATGCCCGCGCTCGCGAGCGCCCTCTCCGACGGCGAGGGCTCGGCCAAGGCGCACGCCGCGCTCGGCGAGGGCTATCCGACGAGCGGCCTCGCCGTCCTCTCGTATGCCGGTGACTGGACCATGCTCGGTCCCGCATCGTGTTCGCTCGACGCCTTCTTCGTCGGGCGCGGCTAGCCTGGGCGGACACCCCGTCCCCGTCAGGAGAACGACGATGCCTGAGCTGCGCTCCCGCACGACGACCCACGGCCGCACCATGGCGGGCGCCCGCGCCCTGTGGCGTGCGACCGGCATGCAGGAGAGCGACTTCGGCAAGCCGATCGTCGCGATCGCCAACTCGTTCACCCAGTTCGTGCCCGGTCACGTCCACCTCAAGGACATGGGTGGTCTGGTCGCCGACGCGGTGCGCGACGCCGGGGGAGTGGGCCGGGAGTTCAACACCATCGCGGTCGACGACGGCATCGCAATGGGCCACCACGGGATGCTCTACTCCCTGCCCTCCCGCGAGGTCATCGCCGACGCGGTCGAGTTCATGGTCAACGCGCACACCGCCGACGCGCTCGTGTGCATCAGCAACTGCGACAAGATCACGCCCGGTATGCTGCTCGCCGCCTTGCGCCTGGACATCCCGACCGTCTTCGTCAGCGGGGGGCCGATGGAGGCCGGGACCGCTGTCATCGACGAGAACGGCACGGCGACAACGCGATTGGACCTCATCGACGCGATGATCAAGGCGGTCGACGAGTCCGTCTCGGATCAGGCGATCGAGACCATCGAGCGCTCGGCCTGTCCCACCTGTGGCTCCTGCTCGGGGATGTTCACCGCCAACTCGATGAACTGCCTGCTCGAGGTCGTCGGGCTGGCCCTGCCGGGCAACGGCTCCACCCTGGCCACCGCGGCCGCCCGCAAGGGGCTCTTCGAGCAGGCCGGTCGGCTCGTCGTCGAGCTCTGTCGCCGCTACTACGACCAGGACGACGCCTCCGTGCTGCCCCGGGCGATCGTCACCCGCGAGGCGCTGGCGAACGCGATGCGGGTCGACATCGCCATGGGCGGCTCGACGAACACGATCCTGCATCTGCTCGCCGCTGCTCAGGAGGGCGAGATCGACTTCGACCAGCACGACATCGACGAGCTGTCCCGGGTGACGCCCTGCCTGGTCAAGGTCGCACCGAACACGAACAAGTACTACATGGAGGACGTCCACCGGGCCGGCGGCATCGTCGCGATCATGGGCGAGCTCGACCGGGCCGGCATGCTGGAGCCGAAAGTCCATGCGGTGCACAGTGACTCGCTGCGTGAGTGGCTCGATGAGTGGGACATCCGAGGCGGCCAGGCGAGCGACGCGGCATACGAGCTCTTCCACGCGGCGCCGGGCGGCGTCCGCACCGTCGAGCCGTTCTCGTCGACGAACCGCTGGGCGAGTCTGGACACCGACGGCGCCGACGGCTGCATCCGCGACGTCGAGCACGCCTACACCGCCGACGGGGGGCTGGCGGTGCTCACCGGCAACCTCGCCCCCGACGGGTGCATCGTCAAGACCGCCGGCGTGCCCGAGCACCAGTGGACCTTCGCCGGTCCGGCCAAGGTCGCCGAGAGCCAGGAGCAGGCCGTCGAGATGATCCTCGGCGGGCGGATCGAGCCGGGTGACGTCGTCGTCGTGCGCTACGAGGGACCCAAGGGCGGGCCGGGCATGCAGGAGATGCTCTACCCCACGAGCTACCTCAAGGGCGTCGGCCTGGGCCCGCAGTGCGCGCTCATCACCGACGGCCGGTTCTCCGGCGGCAGCAGCGGCCTCTCGGTCGGCCACGTCTCGCCCGAGGCGGCCTCCGGTGGCCCGATCGGCCTGGTTCGCGACGGCGACCGGATCGAGTTCTCCATCCCCGAGCGGCGGGTCACCCTGCACGTCGACGACGCCGAGCTGGCCCGCCGACGCGCCGAGCAGGACGCCGCCGGGTGGCAGCCCGTGGACCGCGACCGCCCGGTGTCGGCCGCCCTGCGGATCTTTGCGATGTTCGCCCAGTCGGCCGACAAGGGTGCCGCCCGCAAGGTGCCCTGACCGGGAGGTCGCGACCAGGGCAACGTCAGGGTCGCTCCGGAGGCGCCGTCAGCCTCGGTGTGCTGGGATCGAGGCATGACCTCTCCCGCCATCGCCACCGTCGGGCTGGCCAAGCGCTTCGGTGACAAGGTCGCCGTCGCCGGTCTGGACCTCGCCGTGCCGCGTGGCAGCCTCTTCGGGTTGGTCGGCCCCAACGGGGCCGGCAAGACGACGACGCTGTCGATGATCACCGGCCTGCTGCGCCCCGACGCGGGTCAGGTCATCGTCGAGGGGCACGACGTGTGGGTCGACCCACCGGCCGCCAAGGCGCTCATGGGCGTGCTGCCCGACGGGCTGCGCCTCTTCGACCGGCTCAGCGGCCGTGAGCTGCTGCGCTATGTCGGCCTGTTGCGCCGGGTGCCGGTCGCCGACGTGGACCGCCGGTCCGCCGAGCTGCTCGACGTGCTGGGCCTGGCCGCCGACGCCGACCGCCTCGTCGTCGACTACTCGGCCGGGATGACCAAGAAGATCGGGCTCGCCTGCGCGCTCATCCACGCCCCCCGGCTGCTGCTGCTCGACGAGCCCTTCGAGGCGGTCGACCCGGTGAGCGGCGAGACGATCCGCTCGATCCTGCACTCCTTCGTCGCCGGCGGTGGCACGGTCGTGCTGTCCAGCCACGTCATGGAGCTCGTCGAGCGGCTCTGCGACCACCTCGCAGTGATCGCCGAGGGGCGGGTCCTTGCGAGCGGGTCGGTCGAGTCGCTGCGCGCCGGCCGCCCCCTGCAGGAGCGCTTCCTCGAGCTCCTCGGCGCGCATTCGCTGGGAGAGGGGGCCCTCACGTGGTTGCACTCCTCGTCCGCCTCAAGCTGAGCCTGCTGCGCACCTCCCTGCAGCGCTCCGTGTGGCGCACGGTTGGCATCGTCATCGGCGCGGCATACGGACTCGGTGTGGCGGTGCTGGCGATCGTCGGCCAGGCTGCGCTGCGCTTCGCGGCGCCCGAGTATGCCGCGCCCGCCTCCGTCGTCGGGCTGTCGGCGCTCACCCTGGGCTGGATGATCCTGCCGATCCTCACCGTCGGCTTCGACGACACCATCGAGCCGGGGCGCTTCGCGCTGCTGCCGGTGCGCGCCCGCGAGCTGCTGCCCGGCCTGGTCCTCGCCGCACTCATCGGCATCCCCGGGGTGGTCACGGTGATCGCGGTCCTCGTGGGCCAGCTCGTCGTGTGGTCGGTGTCACTGCCGGCGCTGCTCGCGGCACTGGTCTGCGTGCCGCTCGGGCTGGTCACCTGCGTCCTGCTGTCTCGGCTCGTCGTGACCGCGGCCGGCGCGGTCTTCGGGTCGCGTCGCTTCCGCGAGATCGCGATGGTCGTCTTCATGCTGCTCGTGAGCAGCATCGGGATCGTCGTCAACCTCGCGTCGGCAGCCGCGCGCAGCGTCGGCGGGCAGCTCACCGAGCGGCTCGTCTCGCTCGCCGACGTGCTCGGCTGGAGTCCGCTCGGCGCGGCCTGGTCGGTGCCGGGCGAGGTCGCTGCCGGGCGGTGGGGAAGTGCCGGCGGGCGCCTCGTCGTGGCCCTCGTCGTCGCCGCCCTCGCGGCGCGGCTCTGGGAGCTCGCGCTCTCCCGGGCGCTAACCAGCCCGCTCAGCGGGTCCTCGTCGGCCGCGGCCGTGGCGTCCCACGGGTGGCTCGACCGGGTCTTCGGCAGCACGCCGACCGGGGCGGTCGCCGCGCGCGCACTGCGCTATTGGCGGCGGGATCCGCGCTACCTCAGCGGCGGACTGAGCGCCCTTGTCATGCCGCTCATCATCGGCACGGTGTCGTTGACCACGAGCCGGGACGTGGGTGGACCGGGCCTGCACGCCCTGTATGCCGCCCCCCTCATCCTCGGGATCGTCGTGTCGGCGACGACGGCCAACGACCTGTCCTACGACGGCTCGGCGGTGTGGACGCATGTGACTGCCGGGGTGTCGGGTCGGCAGGACCGGCTCGGTCGGGTGCTCGTCAACGGTGTGCTCGGCCTCCTCGTGGGGCTGGTCTTCCTCGGCATCGCGCTCGGGGTCACCCGCGATGCCGGGCCGCTGCCGGCTGCGCTGGCGGCGACTCTCGCGCTGCTGCTCGGCGGCCTGGCCGCCGGCACCGCGGTCGGCGCCGCCATCCAGGTGCCGGCGGTGCCGGCCGGAGCCAATCCGTTCCGCACCCGCAGCGGGGGCGGGGCGATGGGCCTGGCCTCGGCCGGGCTGACCCTCACCGGCACGGTCGTGCTCGCCCTGCCCGGGCTCGTGCTGGCCGGGCTGGCCCTGTGGCGGATGTCCGGGCCAGAGGGGCTCTGGGTGGGCCTGGCCGCCGTCCTGGGGTCGGCCGCGGCCGGCTGTGGCGTGCTGTGGCTGGCCATCGTCAAGGCCGGCGAGCAGCTCGACCGCACCTGGCCCGAGGTGCTGGCCAGGGTGAGCGCCTCGGACGAGTAGCTGCGCCGGCGGTCAGCCGGTGAACTCGCGGGTGTCCAGCACCGTGCGGTGGACGGCCTTGGCGAGGTTGGCGAGCTCCGCGTCGGCGGCTGCCCACAGCCGGGGCTCGATGACGACCTGAGCCGGCTGCTCCGGAAGGGCCTCGACGAGCCAGGCCCGCTGGCCGACGGCCGGATGGCGAGACCAGAGATCGGTCGCACGGATGGAGCCCTGACGGAGCAGCTCGAGCTGAGGTCGGAGCCGGCGCTCGTGAACGGCGAGCGACTCCGACTCCCACCGGTCGGGGGTCAGCCGCTCGACGTCGTAGACCAGCGCCGACCATAGCTCGTCGAGCATGAGGACCCGGTCGAGGGCGCCGAGGAAGGCGGCCGATCCGGCGACTCGGCGGGCCACCAGGTCTGCCGCGAGCTCGGCGCGCCGACTCTCGGGCATGGCCAGGCTGTCGATGGCCAGCTGAGCTGCTGCGGCGATGCTCCCGAGCACTGCCAGCACGACGTAGACGACCTGCGTGAAGAACGGCATCGGCTCGACGTCGTCGAAGCGTCGCTCGAGCCGGTCAAAGGGTCGCTCTCCGCCGGTCCAGTCGACGGCCCGGCGGAAGAGGTCGAGAGCCGGTCGGGTGAGCAGCCCGCGGGTCGGATGGTCGTTGACGAGGTGCCCCAGCGCGTGCGCGAGCATCGCCACCCGCATCTGCGGGGTCAGGCTGAGCCACAGCGGCATGCCGATGCGCAGCACGCTGCGTTGCCGCAGGCCGACCCGATCGACCGAGAGGTTGACGCACGTGACGTCGATGAGGATCTCGTCGGGAGGCTCGGTGCCGACCG
This sequence comes from Dermatophilaceae bacterium, assembly GCA_035448065.1. GTDB lineage: Bacteria > Actinomycetota > Actinomycetes > Actinomycetales > Dermatophilaceae > Phosphoribacter. The sequence goes on along the minus strand of DAOTIG010000076.1, from coordinate 9,234 downwards.
CGGCGGCCACCTGGGCCACGATGGTCCGCAGGCCCACTGCCTCGCCGTCGCGGAGCCGTTGTGGACCCTTGGGGAGCCGACCGAGCTGCGGCCAGGCCCACGCGACGACGACGAGCAACCCGAGGGTGGCGACGAGCTTGACCGGCGGCAGCAGCTCGCTGCGCCACACCAGGGGGATGACGAGCAGGGTCGCCATCGCCACGGTGATGACGACGGCCGAGATCGCAACGAGGGCGGCATGCGGCGTGACCGCCGTTGCGGAGTCGGGGTCGCGCAGGAGGGCGGCGCGGACCTCGGCGTCCACCTGCCAGCCACGGCGATACCCCCATCGGCCCACGCGTGCGAAGCCACGGGCGGGCAGGGCTGCCGGGTCCCACGCGTCGAGCCCCCAGAGGCACGCCGGGCACCACGGTGGCCCACCGGTGAGCTCGTCGGCCACGCATCCGGCCGCGCACCGAGGGCACGCTTGGCCGGTGTGTCGGGGAGTCGAGCCACGTCCGCCAGGCTAGCCGCGGCAGGTCGTCCGCGCGTCGGCCGAGCGGCCGACCCCGTGGGCGGCCACGCGGCATACATGATGGGGCTCGTGCATCGCCGACTCGCGCTCGTCCGCCGTCCCTCGCCGCGCGTCGGCGAGGGGCTGGTCACCCATCGCGAGCGCGAGCCGGTTGACGCCGAGCTCGCGGCGCGCCAGTGGCGGGGCTATGTCCGGGCGCTGCAGGGGCAGGGCTGGGCGATCGTCGAGGCACCCCCGGCCGACGACTGCCCCGACGGGGTCTTCGTCGAGGACCAGGTGGTCGTCTACGGCGACCTCGCGGTGCTCGGTCGATCGGGCGCCCCCCAACGCCGGGCCGAGCAGACGGGGCTCGAGGAGACGATGCGCAGCCTGGGCTATCGGGTCGAGCGGATCACCGAGCCCGGCACCCTCGACGGCGGCGACGTGCTCAAGCACGACGGGCTCGTCTGGGTCGGCGACGCCGAGGAGGCCCCACGCACGGATGCCGCGGGGTACGCCCAGCTGGCCGAGCTGCTCGCGCCGCTCGGGGTGCAGTGTCGGCGGGTCGCCGTGCGCGGCGTGCTGCACCTCAAGTCGGCGGTCACCGCGCTGCCGGACGGCACGGTCCTCGGCTGGGAGCCGGCGCTGCCGGACCTGGGTGCCTTCCGCTCCTTCCTGCCGGCCGACGAGCCGAGCGGCGCCCATGTCGTCCTCCTCGGCGGCCGCACCGTGCTGATGGCCGAGTCCGCCCCGCTGACCGCCGAGCAGCTGCGCCGCCGCGGACTCGACGTGGTCACCGTCGACATCGGCGAGCTGGAGAAGCTCGACGGCTGCGTCACCTGCCTCTCGGTGCGGCTGCGCGGCTGATCCCGAGGCGCTGTCCGGTGACTGAGAACACAGGCCGCATGCTGAGACGGCGGCACGGCCTCTTGACAGCAGGGCGGGTCGGGGGGGAGCGTGGTCCCATGGCCCGGCTCCTCGTAGTTCTCCGGCGCGTGTGACGCGACTTCGCATCGCACGCGCGCCCTGACGTCCCACCGCGGACCGAGGGGCTTTTTCATGCGCGGCCCTGGCCAGAACCACCGATCCGACGCCCCGACCGACCGAGCACCACCCCGAGAAGGTGACCATCGTGACCGACACCACGACCTCGAAGGCTTCCCCGGCCTCCCTTGCCGCGCAAGCCCGTTCGCGCTCCACGACCCCCGCGCCCGCCTCCAACGGCGCGGCCGAGCCGGTCGCCGAGCAGGTCACCGGGGCGCAGGCGCTGGTTCGCTCGCTCGAGGCGATCGGGGTCGACACCGTCTTCGGCATCCCCGGCGGGGCGATCCTTCCGGCCTACGACCCGCTCATGGACTCGGGCAAGGTGCGGCACATCCTCGTGCGGCACGAGCAGGGTGCCGGCCATGCCGCCGAGGGGTATGCCGCGGCCACCGGGAAGGTGGGCGTGTGCATGGCGACGTCGGGGCCGGGGGCGACCAACCTGGTGACCCCGATCGCCGACGCCTACATGGACTCGGTGCCGATCATCCGCGGCATCACGATGCCGATCACCAAGCACAACTACCTCGTCACCGACCCCGCCGAGATCCCGCGGGCGATCGCCGAGGCCTTCCACATCGCCAGCACCGGCCGGCCGGGCCCGGTGCTCGTCGACATCAGCAAGGACGCGCTCGTCGCCCAGACGACCTTCCGCTGGCCCCCGCAGATCGACCTGCCCGGCTACCGCCCGGTGGCTCGGCCGCACAGCAAGCAGATCCGCGAGGCCGCCCGGCTGATCGCCGAGGCCCGGCGGCCCATCCTCTACGTCGGCGGCGGGGTCATCCGGGCGCGGGCCACGGACGAGCTGCGGCGCCTCGTCGAGCTCACCCAGATCCCGCTCGTGACGACCCTCATGGCGCGTGGCGCGGTGCCGGACAGCCACCCCCTGCACCTCGGGATGCCCGGCATGCACGGCTCGGTGGCGGCGGTGACCGGGCTGCAGAAGGCCGACCTCATCATCGCCCTCGGCGCCCGCTTCGACGACCGGGTCACCGGGCAGCTGTCGACCTTCGCCCCCTACGCCAAGGTCGTGCACGCCGACATCGACCCGGCCGAGATCTCCAAGAACCGGACCGCCGACGTGCCGATCGTCGGGGACTGCAAGGACGTCATCGCCGAGCTCATCGACGCGATCACCGCGGACCAGGCCACGCGCGGCACTGCCGACTACGCCGAGTGGCACACGACGGTGCAGGGGTGGAAGCAGACCTACCCGGTCGGCTACACCCCGGCCAAGGAGGGCCTGTCCCCGCAGTACGTCATCGAGCGGATCGGCGCGCTGTCCGGGCCCGAGGCGACCTACGTCGCCGGCGTCGGCCAGCACCAGATGTGGGCGGCCCAGTTCGTCGAGTACTCGCGGCCCAACTCGTGGCTCAACTCCGGCGGGCTCGGGACGATGGGCTACTCGGTGCCGGCGGCCATGGGCGCCAAGGTCGCCGAGCCGCACCGCACGGTGTGGGCCATCGACGGCGACGGCTGCTTCCAGATGACCAACCAGGAGCTGGCCACCTGCGTCATCAACGACATCCCGATCAAGGTGGCGGTCATCAACAACAGCAGCCTCGGCATGGTGCGGCAGTGGCAGACCCTCTTCTACAACGAGCGCTACTCCAACACCGACCTGCACACCAGCCACGACGCCCGGCGGATCCCGGACTTCGTCAAGCTCGCCGACGCCTACGGCTGCGAGGGCATCCGAGTCGAGCGGGCCGAGGAGGTCGACGCCGCGATCCAGCGGGCCTTGGAGATCAACGACCGTCCGGTCGTCATCGACTTCGTCGTCGAGCGGGACGCGATGGTGTGGCCGATGGTGCCCGCGGGTGTGAGCAACGACAAGATCCTCATCGCCCGCGGCGGCGCGCCCCTGTGGGAGCGCGAGGCCTGAGGGCCCGCGGCATACGAGACCGAAAGAGACTGGTAGACAACGATGCCCAAGCACACCCTGTCCGTCCTCGTCGAGAACAAGCCCGGCGTCCTGGCGCGGATCGCCGCGCTCTTCAGCCGCCGTGGGTTCAACATCGACAGCCTCGCCGTCGGCCCGACGGAGCACGGCGACATCTCCCGGATGACCGTCGTCGTCGACGTCGACGCGCTGCCGCTCGAGCAGGTGACCAAGCAGCTCAACAAGCTCGTCGAGGTCATCAAGATCGTCGAGCTCGAGCAGGCGACCTCGGTGCAGCGCCAGATCGTCCTCGTCAAGGTCCGGGCCGACGCCTCGACCCGCTCGCACATCGTCGAGACCGCCGAGCTGTTCCGGGCGACGGTCGTCGACGTGGCGACCGACAGCCTCACCCTCGAGTGCACCGGCAAGACCGACAAGATCCAGGCCCTGCTCGCCGTGCTCGAGCCCTTCGGCATCCGCGAGCTGGTCCAGTCGGGGCTGGTCGCGGTGGGCCGCGGGCCGCGCTCGATCACCGACCGCGCGCTGCGCAGCGCCTGACGCGGCATACCCTCATCCACGAACCCGTTCCACCGCACAAGGAGACACACGAGCAATGGCCGACATGATCTACGACGACGACGCCGACCTGTCGATCATCCAGGGGATGAAGGTCGCCGTCATCGGCTACGGCAGCCAGGGACACGCGCACTCGCTCAACCTGCGCGACTCGGGCGTCGACGTCCGGGTCGGGCTGGCCGAGGGCTCCAAGAGCCGAGCCAAGGCCGAGGCCGAGGGGCTGCGCGTGCTGTCGGTGGCCGACGCGGTCAAGGAGGCCGACCTCGTCGTCATCCTCACGCCCGACCAGGTCCAGCGGCACGTCTACGCGAACGACATCAAGCCCAACCTCAAGGACGGCGCGGCGCTGCTGTTCGGCCACGGCTTCAACATCCGCTTCGGCTACATCACCCCCGAGGCCGGCAGCGACGTCCTCATGGTGGCGCCGAAGGGCCCGGGTCACCTCGTGCGGCGCGAGTACTCCGACGGCCGTGGCGTGCCGGTGCTCGTCTGCGTCGAGCAGGACGCGAGCGGCCGGGCCTGGGACATCGCCAAGTCCTATGCCAAGGCGATCGGTGGCCTGCGGGCCGGCGGCATCACGACGACCTTCACCGAGGAGTGCGAGACCGACCTCTTCGGCGAGCAGGCGGTGCTGTGCGGTGGCGCGAGCCAGCTCGTCATGTACGGCTTCGAGACGCTCGTCGAGGCGGGCTACCAGCCCGAGGTCGCCTACTTCGAGTGCCTGCACGAGCTCAAGCTCATCGTCGACCTGATGATCGAGGGCGGCATCGCCAAGCAGCGCTGGTCGGTCTCTGACACGGCCGAGTACGGCGACTACGTGTCGGGGCCCCGGGTCATCGACCCGCGGGTCAAGGAGAACATGCAGGCGGTGCTCGCCGACATCCGCAGCGGGGCCTTCGCGGAGCGCTTCATCGGCGACCAGGACGCCGGCGCTCCCGAGTTCAAGGCGTTGCGCGAGAAGGGCGCCCAGCACCCCATCGAGAAGACCGGCCGCGAGCTGCGCAAGCTGATGAGCTGGATCAAGGACACGGACAGCGACTATGTGGAGGGCTCAGCCGCGCGGTGACGACACGAGCGAGGGCCTGACCGGTATGCCGCGTGGCGAGGCCACGCGGCATACCGCTGTCTGGCGGGGACGTAGGCTGTGCCGGTGTTCGAGGGTTGGCCGTTCGCCTTGGTCTACGCGTTCTTCTTCGCGGGTGCCATGGTGCGTGCCAATGCGACCTACTGGCTCGGGCGGGGCGCGCGGCGTGGTGGTGAGCGGTCGCGGGCTGCCGACCAGCTCGACCGGCCGCTGGTCCGGCGGGCCGAGACGGTGCTGGCCCGCTACGGCGCGCCGGTGGTGAGCCTGTCCTTCCTCACGGTGGGGGTGCAGACAGCGGTCAATCTGGCGGCCGGTGTGTTGCGAATGCCGTTGTGGCGCTATGAGATCGCCGCGGTCATCGGGGCGCTGGCGTGGGCCGGCATCTACACGACGATCGGCTTCGCGGTGGTCGAGGCGTGGGTGGGTCAGGCGCCGTGGTGGGTGTGGCTCGTGCTCGTCGCGGTGATCGCGGTCGTCGCGCTGGGCACTCGGGTGGTGCGGCGCCGGATCGCCGCGGCCCCGCCCTACTCCGAGGGCTGACCGGGTCGCTCGACCCGCACGGTGAGCATCGGCAGGAAGGCCTGCACGACGGGGCCGATGCCGAGGGCATAGGCGATGGTGCCGAGCCCGACGACCCCGCCGAGCGCCCAGCCGAGCGCGACGACGGCGACCTCGAGGGCGGTGCGGACCAGCCGGATGGACCGCCCGGTCACCCGGGACAGGCCGGTCATCAGGCCGTCGCGCGGGCCGGGGCCGAGCTGGCTGCCGATGTACATCGCGCCGGCGATGCCGTTGCCGATGACCGAGGCGATGAGCACGACCACCCGGACCCAGAGCTCGTCGGGTCGGCTGGTGACCGCCAGGGTGACGTCGATGGCCAGCCCGATGACGATGGCGTTGAGCACGGTGCCGAGCCCCGGTGGCTGGCGCAGCGGGATCCACAGCAGCAGCACGACGAAGGCGACGAGGATGCTCATCACGCCGTAGGGGAGCGGGATGTGCTGGATCAGCCCCCAGTGCAGCACCCCCCATGGCTCGAGGCCGAGGTCGGCGCGCACCATGCCGGCCATCGAGACGCCGAAGAGCACCAGCCCGACGAGCAGCTGGGTCAGGCGGTGCGGCAGCCGCCCGGCTCGCAGCTGCTCGATCGGGCCCATCGCGACCAGCTCGACCCGACGGCCGGCGCCGCGGCGCACGGCGTGTGCGGCGCGGCGGATCATCGCGGTCCTCCCATGCCGTCAGCCTCTCGCAGATTGGCCTTCATTTCGAGGGCCAATCCTGACATGGTGGCCCCATGGTCACCGTCTCGGCCCGCCGGGTCGCCGCATTGCTCCACGGTATGCCGCGCCAGCCGGCTCGCGCCGCCGGCCGGCCACCGGCCTACCGGGCTCTCGCGACGGCGGTCCGCACCCTCGTCGTCGACGGCCGGCTCCCGGTCGGAGCCCGGCTGGCCAGCGAGCGCGACCTCGCCGACGAGCTGGGCCTCTCGCGGACGACGGTGACCCGGGCCTACGACGAGCTGCGCGCGGCGGGCTTCCTGCACACCCGACGCGGATCGGGCTCGGTCGTCCGGCTGCCGGCGACGAGCGGGGCCGTCGCCGCCGGTCGGCCGCTCATCGGCGTCGCGGAGCCGGCTGCGGACGTCATCGACCTCGCCGTGGCCGCCCAGCGCGCCCCGGAGGGGATGGCCGAGGCCTATGCCGAGGCGCTGGCCGAGCTGCCCGCCCACCTGGCCGGGGTCGGCTATCCGCCCCTCGGCCTGCCGGCGCTGCGCGAGGCGATCGCCCAGCGCTATGCCGCGCGGGGCCTGCCCACGCACCCCGAGCAGATCCTCGTGACGAGCAGCGCGGTGAGCGGCGTCCGGATGATGGTCGAGCACCACGCCAGCCGCTCACGCCCCGTCGCGCTCGAGGACCCATCCTTCCCGAACACCCGGGCTGCGTTGTCCCGCAGTGGCTTTCGGCTGCTCCCCGTCCCCGTCGACAGCTCCGGCTGGGACCTCGACGCCATGGGCGACCTCGTGCGCGGGGTACGGCCGGAGGTCGCCGTGCTCATCCCGGACTTCCACAACCCCACCGGTGCCCTGCTGTCGGACTCCGATCGCGAGCGGCTCGCCGGGCTGCTGCGGGCGTCCGGGACGGTGGCGGTCGTCGACGAGACGGTGTGCGAGCTGGCTCTCGACCCGGCGGCCGAGCGGCCACGGCCCTTCGCGGCATACGCACGGCAGGCCGTCCTCGTCGGTGGCGCGTCGAAGTCGCACTGGGGCGGCCTGCGCGTGGGCTGGGTGCGGACTCCGACGCCGGTCGACGAGGGCCTCGTCGCGGCCCGGGTCGCTGCCGACTCTGGCGCGGCCGTGCTCGAGCAGCTCGTCCTCACCCGACTGCTCGCCACCGGACGCCCGGATCCCATCGACCGGCGCACCCAGCTGGTGTCGGCCCGTGACGCAGTGGCCGCCGCGCTGCGGGACCGGCTGCCGCAGGCCCGCTGGACGACGCCGACGGGAGGGCTGTCGCTGTGGGTGCAGCTGCCGGGGCTGAGCGCGAGCGAGGTCGCGCTCGCCGCGGCGGACAGCGGGTTGCTCGTCGCCGCCGGGCCGCGCTTCGCGGTGAGCCACGGTCATGCCGAGTGGCTGCGGCTGCCCTACGTCGTGCCGCCGGAGGTCCTCGTCGAGGCCGTCGACCGGCTCGCCGCGGCGGTCGAGATGGTCTGCTCCGGGCGTGGCGTGGGCGGCGCCGAGAGGGGCGGCCCGATCGTCGCCTGACCAGGTCCACGCGACCACATGGTGAGATAGCCGACCGTTTACTGAGACTACGAACGGGCCGGGTGAGGCGGAACTCACGCCGCCCTTGAAGCTGCCCGCGAGTCGCACGGTATGCCGCGCGCCTAGACTCGTGCGCGGCACAGCGCGGTGCCGGCCCTGACCCCGTCACGACCGCACGGGGCCTGCCACCACCCTCCTCGAAGGACCTGACGTGACCAAGCCCGTCGTGCTCATCGCCGAAGAGCTCTCGCCCGCCACCATCGACGCCCTCGGCCCGGACTTCGACATCCGCTACTGCGACGGCGCCGATCGCGCGCAGCTGCTGCCGGCGCTCGGCGACGCGGACGCGGTGCTTATCCGCTCCGCGACCCGGATGGACGCCGAGGCGATCGCGGCCGGCAAGCGGCTCACGGTCATCGCCCGCGCTGGCGTGGGCCTGGACAACGTCGACGTGCCGGCAGCCACCCAGGCCGGCGTCATGGTCGTCAACGCGCCGACCTCGAACATCACGTCGGCCGCCGAGCTGGCGGTCGGGCTGTTGCTCGCCAGCGCCCGGCACATCGCGCCGGCGAACCAGGCGCTCAAGGGCGGCACCTGGGCCCGCAGCCGCTACGGCGGGGTCGAGCTGCTCGACAAGACCGTGGGCGTGGTCGGTCTCGGCCGGATCGGCGCCCTCGTGGCCCAGCGGCTCAAGGGCTTCGGCATGGAGATCATCGCCTACGACCCCTACACGACCCCGGCGACCGCGGGCCAGCTCGGGGCCCGGCTCGTCGAGCTCGACGAGCTGCTGGCCAGCTCGGACTTCATCACGATCCACCTGCCCAAGACCAAGGAGACGCTCGGTCTCATCGGCAAGGAGGCCCTCGCCAAGGTCAAGTCGGGCGTCCACATCATCAACGCGGCCCGTGGCGGGATCGTCGACGAGGAGGCCCTCGCCGAGGCGATCCGCGAGGGCCGGGTCGCCGGCGCGGGACTGGACGTCTTCGCGACCGAGCCGTGCACATCCTCGCCGCTGTTCGACCTCGAGGAGGTCGTCGTCACCCCACACCTCGGCGCGTCGACCGACGAGGCCCAGGAGAAGGCGGGCGTCGCGGTCGCGAAGTCGGTGCGCCTGGCGCTCGGCGGCGACATCGTGCCCGACGCGGTCAACGTCTCCGGCGGCGTCATCGTCGAGGAGGTCCGGCCCGGCTTGGCCCTGGTCGAGAAGCTCGGGCGGATCTTCACCGCGGTCGCCGGCAGCGTGCCCTTGCACCTCGACCTCGACGTCAGCGGCGAGATCACCGAGCACGACGTCAGCGTGTGGAAGCTCTCCGCGCTCAAGGGCTTGTTCACCGACATCGTCGAGGACCAGGTGTCCTACGTGAATGCGCCGGTCATCGCCGAGCAGCGGGGGATCG
>DAOTIG010000075.1:0-16137 GCA_035448065.1 Dermatophilaceae bacterium | reverse complement strand
GTGATCGCGATGACGAACACCGCGACGGGCAGCACCCGAGCGAGCTCGTCGAACACCGGCGTGAGAGTCACGAGGGGACATCCTGGCCTGACCGGCCGCCAGCCGGTAAATCGGTCGTGACCGGTCGGCACGCCCGCCTAGGGTGGCCAAGTGACCGCCGCGATCCGCCTCATCGCCCCGGACGTCTCGTTGCACCGAGAGTTCCTCGACCTGGCATCGTCGTTCGACGGTGCTGACATCCCCGGGTCGAGCAGCAACCCCGAGCACCTCGCGACGCTCGCCGACCCGGAGGCATTCCGCTCCTGGGTGGAGCTCATGCTCGATCAAGAACACGGCCGACGGGTCCCGGACAACCGGGTGCCCTGCGCAAGCCGCTGGATCGTCCGCGACGATGAGGGCAGCACGGAGATCATCGGCACGATCAACCTGCGGATGCAGCTCGACGACCACCTGCTCAAGGTCGAGGGAGGCCACATCGGCTATGCCGTCGCCCCGCACGCCCGCCGCCAGGGAGTGGCCACCGAGGCGCTGCGGCTGATGATGGCCGAGGCCGCCGGGCTCGGCATCAACCCGCTGCTCATCACGTGCGACGACGACAACGCCGGCTCGGCGCGCACCATCGAGAACGCCGGTGGGGTGCTGGAGGACGTCCGGGACGGCACCCGGCGCTATTGGGTCACCATGCCGGACCTGCCGATGGGGTATGCCGCGTTCCCGCTCTCCGAGCGCCCGCTGTTCGGCGTGCACGTGCTGCTGCGCCTCATGACGACGGCCGAGCGGCAGGCGATGCACGCGGCCGGGCCGGACGGGCGGACCGACCCAGCCGCTCGGCTCGCCGACTGGGCCGAGGGCTTCCCGCGGCAGGACGACCTCGACGGCGCCTCGCTCGACGACCCGGACCGCCAGCCCGACCGGGCGTGGGGCAACCGGCTGATCGTGCGGCGCAGCGACGACCAGGTCGTCGGCACCCTCGGCTTCGTCGGGCCGCCCGACCCGGCCGACCCAGCACGGACGTTCGAGATCGGCTATGGGCTCGTCGAGTCCGCCCGCGGGCAGGGCCTCATCACCGACGCCCTCCGGTTGGCGGTGCCCGCTGCAGAGGCGAGCGGGGCGACGGTGACGGCGCACGCGGCATACGACAACGAGCCGAGCCGGAAGGCGTTGCTGCGGGCCGGTCTCCGCCCGACCGACGAGCGCAACGACGAGGGCGAGACGCGCTTCGTCAGACCTCGGCCCTAGGGTGCACCGGTGAGCATCCTCGAGGCGCGCGAGCTGCGCCGCACCTTCACGACGACGACCGGCGTGCTGCGGCGGCAGCGCAAGGAGGTCGAGGCGGTCCGCGGGGTGTCCTTCGACATCGCCGAGGGCGAGCTCTTCGGCCTGCTCGGCCCCAACGGCGCGGGCAAGACGACGACGATCAAGATGCTCATCACCCTGCTGCTGCCCACGGCCGGCTCGGCGAGCATCCTCGGCCTCGACGTCGTCGCCGATGCGCGCGAGGTGCGTCGCCGGATCGGCTATGTCTTCGGCGGCGATCGGGGGCTCTACGAGCGGCTCTCGGCCATCGACAACCTGCGCTACTTCGCCGAGCTCTACGGCGTGCCGCCGCGCGAGCAACGGGCCCGCATCGGCAGCCTGCTCGAGCTCGTCGGTCTCGCCGGCCGCGAGCGTGAGCGGGTCGAGGGCTTCAGCCGTGGCATGCGCCAGCGGCTGCACATCGCCCGCGGCCTGCTGCACGACCCGGCGCTGCTCTTCCTCGACGAGCCGAGCATCGGCATCGACCCGGTCGGCGCGCGCGAGCTGCGGCGGACCATCGCCGACCTGCGCAGCGAGGGCAAGACGATCCTGCTGACGACCCACTACATGTTCGAGGCCGACGAGCTGTGCGACCGGATCGCGGTGATCCGTCACGGCGAGCTGGTCGCCGAGGGCACGCCCGAGCAGCTCAAGGCCCGGGTGAGTGCGGGCTCGGTCCTCGAGGTCGAGCTGCTCGGCGTCGCCGGCGCCGCGGCCCAGGCGCACGCCGATGCCGTATGCCGCGTCGCCGGCGTCCGCTCGGGCACCGTCGACGAGCAGCCGCAGGGGGCGGTCCTGCTCGTGCAGGTCGAGCCGGGCGTCGACGCCACCGCCGGCGTGCTCGGGGCGCTCGCCGGCGCGGACACGCGGGTGGGCCGGGTGGTCACCCGCGCCCCCACGCTCGAGGACGCCTACGTCGAGCTGGTGTCCTCGTGACCGCCGGCGCGACCAGGGCGCTGCGGGTGCTGTGGGTCGGCTACCTGCTGCAGCTGAAGATCCTCGCCGTCAACGCCTTCGACGGCGTCCTCAACGTCATCTACCCGCTCTTCTTCGCCACCTGCGCGCTGCTCATGTTCAGCCAGTCCGGTGACCCGCAGGCCCTCGTGTATGCCGCGCTGGGCTCGGCGGTCATGGGCACCTGGTCGGCGATGGCCACCTCGGCCAGTGGCGCCCTGCAGGGGTTGCGCTGGCAGGGCGTCCTCGAGCTGCTCGTCTGCGCGCCGACCCGGGTCGGGCTGGCCATTCTGCCGATCACCGGGGCGCTGGCGACCGTCGCCCTCTACTCCTTCGTCGCGACCCTCGTCTGGTCGCGCGTCCTCTTCGGCATCGAGGTGAGCGTGGCCAGCCCGCTCGGGCTGATCGTCGCGATGCTCGTCACGCTCGCCTCGCTGGCGACCTTCGGCTTCCTGCTGTCGGTCACCGTCGTGCGCTATCGCACCGGATGGGCGCTCGGCAACGCGCTGGAGTACCCCGGCTGGCTGCTGTGCGGCTTCCTCGTGCCGCTGCAGCTGTTCCCCGAGTGGGTCCGCTGGATCGCCTACCTGCTGCCGCCGACCTGGGGCATGGACGCGATCCGCGCGGCTGCGGCCGGGGGCGATCCGTGGCGCGACATCGCGATCTGCGCTCTCGTCGGGCTCGGCTATGCCGTGCTGGCCACCGTGCTGTCCGAGCGGCTCATCGACTCGGCCCGCCGGCACGCAACCCTGGCCCTGACATGAGCGACACCGTGGGCGCGACGGCGACCCTGCGCGGCATACCGGCTGCCTGGCGACTGCTCACCGTCGGTGGCGTGCTGTCCTTCCGCGGGCTGTTCAACTGGCTCAACCCCTATATCTACATCCCGTCGTTGCTCATCGCGCCGATCTTCCAGATCCTGCTCTTCGCCTATGTCGGGCGCGCCGCCGGTGCCGAGTCGGACTCCTTCTACCTCGTCGGCAACGCCATCCAATACGCCTCCATCCCGTGCCTGTTCGCCATGGCGAACACGATCGCGGGGGAGCGCTGGACCCAGACGCTCGGCATCGTGCTGTCGACTCCGGCGAATCGGGTGGCGCTCTTCCTCGGCCGCTCGATCCCGGTCATCGCCAACGGCTGGTTCGTCGCGCTCTTCGGGCTCGTCGTGGGAGCCTGGGTGCTCGGCGTGCCCCTGCCACCGCAGACCTGGGCCGGCATCGTGCTGTGCGTCGCGATCGCCTCGATCTCGTGCACCGGCCTCGGGCTGCTGCAGGCGGCGGTCGGGCTGCGGGTGCGCAGCACGGCGGTGTTGGGCAACATCGTCTTCGGGGTGCTGCTCATCTTCACCGGCACCAACGTCGCGCTCGACGCGATGCCCGGCTGGATGGCCGCGGTCGGCCGGTGGATGCCACTCACCCATGGCATCGAGGCCTGCCGGGAGGTGCTCGCCGGCGCGAGCCTGGGTGCGGTGCTGCCCGTGCTCGCTCGCGAGCTCGCCATCGGACTCGGGTATGCCGCGCTCGGCCTGCTCGCGCTGCGCCGCGTCGAGCGGGTGAGCCGACTGCGGGCCACCCTCGAGCTGCAGTAGCCCCGCGCTCGTTCACCTGATCGTTCCGTGGCAGCGAGCGTCTCACTACGATGCCGTCGATGGACATCAAGGAGTCGCTCCGAGCACATCTTGAGGCCGAGGGGTGGTCCGCACCGAAACGGCGCGGGTGATGCGCCGCAAGCTCGAACACATCCACGCGACCGATGCGGTCGAGCGGACCATCGGCTTCGAACTCGAGCACATGCTGGTGTGGCTGGAGTCGGTGGGTGCTGAGGTCCACTTCAGCGTGCGTCCGATGGACGCCGAACAAGCGATCCGGATCGCAGATCTCGTCGGTCGGCTGACCTGGGCGAACCTGGGCGCGACGCTGGAGGATATCGGTCGGCTCAGCCCGGTGTTCCTCGACCAGGCCCACGCCGACGACTAGACGGTAGCACCACGCGACATACCCCTAGGGGTATACTGGACGAACCGGCGACCCAGGAGGCAGCGCGATGATCTTCACCCAGTACTACCTCGAGTGCCTGAGCCAGGCGGCATACCTCATCGGCGACGAGAGCACCGGCCAGGCGGTCGTCGTCGACCCGCGCCGCGATGTCGAGGAGTACCTCGCCGACGCCCGCGAGGCCGGCCTGCAGATCGTCGGCGTCATCAATACGCACTTCCACGCCGACTTCGTCTCCGGACACCTCGAGCTGGCCGAGGCGACCGGCGCGTGGATCGGCTATGGCGATGCGGCGCAGCCGGAGTTCGAGTTCCGCGCCCTCGCCGACGGCGAGCGGATCAGCCTCGGCGAGGTCACCCTGGAGATCATGGCGACCCCGGGGCACACCCCTGAGTCGATCTCGGTGCTCGTCTACGAGCACGCCGACGACCCCATTGCCTACGGCGTGCTCACCGGCGACGCGCTCTTCATCGGCGATGTCGGCCGCCCGGACCTGCTCGCCTCGGTCGGGGTGAGCCAGGAGGAGCTCGGTGGGATGCTCTACGACTCGATCCAGCACAAGCTCATGGGGCTGCCCGACCCGGTGCGGGTCTTCCCGGCCCACGGCGCGGGCTCGGCCTGCGGCAAGAACCTCTCGACCGAGCGGCAGTCGACGATCGGTGCGCAGCGGGCGACGAACTACGCCTGCGCGCCGATGACCAAGGAGCAGTTCGTCGCCGTCGTCACCGAGGGTCAGCCCAGCGCGCCCGAGTACTTCCTCTACAACGCCACCCTCAACAAGCAGGAGCGAGGGGTCCGCGAGCTGCAGGCCGAGGCGCCGGCGCTCGACGACGCCGCGGTCACCGCAGCACTCGCCGACGGCGCGGTGGTGCTCGACACCCGCGGGCCGGTCGACTTCGCCGCCGGCCACCTGCGCGGGTCGGTCAACGTCGGCGCCGACGGGCGGATGGCCGAGACGGTCGGGATGGTCGTCAAGCCCGACCAGCCGATCGTCGTCGTCGCCGACGGCGGCCGCGAGCAGGAGGCCGCGGTGCGGCTGGCCCGGATCGGCTTCGACCGGGTGGTCGGCTACGTCGCCGACGTCGAGGGCTACTTCGTCGGGCACGCCGATGACGTCGTTCAAGCCAGTCGCCTCACGCCGGCCCAGCTCGAGCGGGCGATCGACGAGGTGCCCGGGCTGCAGGTGCTCGACGTGCGCAACGTCGGCGAGCTCGGGGTGGGCGTGGTCGACGGCTCGACGAGCATCCCGCTCGCCCAGCTCGGCCGACGGATGGGCGAGCTGGACCGTGACCGGCCGGTGGCCGTCTACTGCGCCGGCGGCTGGCGATCCTCGGTCGCGGCGTCGCTGCTGCGGCACCAGGGCTTCGATGACGTGTCCGACGTGCTCGGCGGGTACTCCGCGATCAACCCCGCGGGGGTGTGCGCGGTCACTGCTGAGGCCCCCGCCTGACCGATCACCGCGGTGGAGGTATTCGGGAGCCTTCGGTGCCGAGCGCAATACCTCCACTCGGCTGCCACCGGCGCACGACCAGCCACAGCAGGGCACCGACGGCGAGCGCGACGGCGAGGTTGACGAGCAGGCCGACCAGCCCGACGACGACCGCCACGCTCCACTCCGGCCAGCCGCGCAGGTCGCGCAGCAGCAGCACGTGCAGCCACCCGGCGACGAGCAGCAGCGCGGCCAGCGCGGGCAACGGGAAGGCCGCGAACAGGGCGGCGACCGACGCGCCGCCCAGCAACCCGAGGGCGACGAGCAGGCTGCCGATGACAACTGGCGCCCCGCCGGTGCGCGCGCCGAACGAGCGGTGGGCGGTCATCCCCCCGGCGCCGTGACACACCGGCATACCGGCGAGCAGGCCGACGACGGTGTTGGCCGCACCGAGGGACATCGACAGTCGGCCCGGCGTGACCCGCGCACCGGCCGCGCCGAAGTAGCGGCGGGCCACGTCGGCCGTCGCGACGCACGAGTTCGCGAAGGTCAGGGGCAGCTGGGGCAGGACGAGAGCCACGGCGGCGGACGCGAAGGCGGCGCCGTCGGGCAGCCCGAGCGTGATCGGTGCCGGGCCGAGCTGCCACGGACCCTCGTGCCGCGCCACCATGACCGCGGCGGCGATGGCGACGAGCAGCAGGGTGCCCGAGCGGCGGCGCAGCACGACGAGCAGGACGGTGGTGGCGATCGTCGCGATCGCCAGCGTCGTCGTCGACAGGCCGCGGTCGGCGAAGGATGCCGGTGGGCGGGTCACCAGGTCGAGCGCGAGCCGGCCGAAGATGAGCCCCACCGAGAGCTGGATGCCGCGCACCAGGGCGCGCGGGAAGAGCCGGGCCGCGCGGTCGACGAGGCCGGTCGCCCCGAGCAGCAGGAACAGCGCCCCCATGAGCAGCGCGCCGGCTGCGACGACCGGAGGACCGAGCCCCTGGGCGAGCGCGATCGCGCCGAAGGCCTTGAGCGGCTGCACCGGCACCGGCAGCCGGAAGACCAGGCCGACGACGACGTAGAGCAGTCCGGCCGGGACGAGCACGGCCGTGGCGGAGAGTCCGTTCTGCACGACCAGCCCGACCGCGATCGGCACGAAGACCCCGAGGTCGGCGAAGGCGCCGGCGAGCTCGGCCCGGTCGAAGCGCAGCAGGGTCTGGTGGCCGGGGACGGCCGTCACGGAGTCGGCACCTCGACGACGACGTTCGTCGACTTCACCGCGGCGATGGCGAGCACGCCCGGCTCGAGGCCCAGCTCGTCGGCGGCCTCGCGCGAGATGAGCGAGACGATCCGGTGCGGCCCCGCCTGGATCTCGACCTGGGCCATCACCGTGTCGCGCACCACTCGGGTGACCAGCCCGACGAAGCGGTTGCGGGCCGACTCGGAGACGACGGGCCGCGGCTGCGGCCGCTCGGTGGCGGCGGCGAGGTCCTGGGCCAGGCCGGCCAGCGCCACGCCGTCGACGACCTGCCTGCCGGCGTCGTCGGTCGCGATCGGCAGCCGCCCGCCGTCGACCCAGCGCCGGACGGTGTCGTCGCTCACGCCGAGCAGGCGGGCCGCCTCCTTGATCCGGTATGCGGTCACAGACGCACTCTAGCGCCGCAGTCGCGGCATACCAGGTCGAATCGGTCCGTGAATGAGGTCGGCCGTGTCGAGTGGGAGGATGGCGCCGTGACGATCGAGCCGAGCTGGCAGCTGGGGCTGGCGCTCGTGCTGCTCGTCGGCGTGGCGCTGCTCGCCTCGCGGGTGGGACGGCTGCGGATCGGTCGGGAGACCGTCGTCGCCGCGGTGCGGGCAGTCGTGCAGCTCGCGCTCGTCTCGCTCATCGTCGTCGCCGCGATCAGCCACCTCGCGCTGGCGGCGCTCTTCGTGCTCGGGATGTTCGCGATCGGGGTGTGGACGACGACCGGGCGGGTCGGGGCGCGCCGAGCCTGGCCGTATGCCGCGACGGCGATGGCCGCCGGGGTGGCGCCGGTGCTGCTCATCGTCTTCGGCACCGGCACGGCACCGCTCACCGGGGCCGCGCTCGTGCCGATCGCCGGGATCGTCGTCGGCAACATGATGACCGCGCACACCCTCGTCGGCCGGACCTCCTTCGCCATGCTGCGGGAGCGGATCGGCGAGTACGAGGCGGCGCTCGCGATCGGGCTGACCCGGGCGCAGGCGATTGCTCTCGTCGACCCCGACAGCGCGCGCGAGGCGACCATCCCGACCAACGACCAGACCCGCACCGTGGGGCTGGTCACCCTGCCCGGTGCCTTCATCGGGGTGCTCCTCGGCGGTGGCAGCCCGATCCAGGCGGGGGCGGCACAGGTGCTCGTCCTCGTCGGCATCCTCGCTGGGCAGGCCGTCACGGTCACCGTCGCGCACCGGCTCATCGAGGCGGCGCGGCTGCTGCCGGAGGATCTGCGGGCGCGGCTGCGACCCTGACCGCACGGGGGAGGCGCGTTGCGTCGCGCGGGCGGCGCGGCGCACGGTCAGCGCAGTGACTCGGCCTCGGCGCGGGCCTGCTCGAGGTCGGCCTGGGCGGTGTCGCGGTCGACGGCGGCGTCGGCGAGCGCGTCCGCAGCCTGGTCGCGCTGCCGACGGGCTCGAGCGAGATCCTGCTGCAGCTGAGCCACCCGGTTCTCGGCGAGCTCGAGCGCGGCGGCGAGCGTGCCGTGCCGGCCGGTGGCTGCGGTGGCGGTGGCCATCGCCTGGGCCAGCCGGGCCTCGGCCGCCGCCCGGGCCGCGACGACGGACGGGTCCTCCGGCTCCGGCTCGGGGGTGGGCGGTCGGTCGTCCGCCGCGTCGGCGTCGTCGGGATCGGCCGGGTCGGCCTGGTCGTCGGCGCGGGTGCCGCGGGACGGCGCGGCCGGGGTCGCGCGGTGGGGCGGCGTCCGGATCGTCACCGGTCGGGCAGGCGCGGGAGTGCGCACCAGGCGCAGCGGTCGGGCGATCGCCTCGGTGAGGTCGACGTCGCCGAAGCCGGCATACTCCAGCGCTCGGGTGAGCCGGCCCGAGACCACCGCGTCGGTCGCCTCGGTCGAGGCGAGCGCGGCGACGAAGGTCGCGCCGACCTCGCGGACGACCGCCGGGGAGAGCGGCTGACCGGCCTGGGCCGCCGACTCGGCGGTCGCCGCCACCAGGCCGTCGATGACCGTCGTGCGCTCGCGGCCGAGCGCCTGGATGGCCGCGCCGTCGAGCCGCTCGGTGGCCCGCCGCATCCTCGTCGCGAGGTCGGTGAGCCGGTCGACCGACTCCGGATGCTCGCGGACCGCGAGGTTCACCGCCCAGGCTGCGACCGTCGGCTTGCGCAGTGCCGCAACGGTTTTCGCGTCCTCCTTGGCACCTGCCGCTTTGGCCTCGGCGACCAGCGCGGTGCGGCGGGGGAGGAAGCCGTCGAGCGGCATACCGTAGAGCTCGTCCACGGCCGCTTCGAGGTCCATGCCGGCCATCGTGCCACCCCCTAGGCTGCCGCCATGAGCGAGATCGCGGTCGCCGTCATCGGCGCCAAGGGCCGGATGGGATCGACCGTATGCCGCGCCGTCGAGGCCGCGGACGGGCTGCGGCTGGTCGGCGCCTACGACGTCGGCGACGACCTGGGCGACCTGGGCGGGGCCGACGTCGTCGTCGAGTTCTCGGTGCCCTCGGCCTCGCCCGGGAATGTCGCGGCGTGCCTCGAGCGAGGGGCCCACGTCGTCGTCGGGACGACCGGGTGGGACGAGGCGCGGCTGGCCACGCTGCGCGAGCAGGTGGCTGCGGCGGCGCCGGCCCGCGACGGGCGGCCGCTCGGCGTGCTCATCGCGCCGAACTTCGCCCTCGGCGCGGTGCTCATGATGCGCTTCGCGGCGCAGGCGGCACGCTTCTTCGAGTCGGTCGAGATCGTCGAGCTGCACCACCCCAACAAGGTCGACGCCCCGTCGGGCACGGCTGCCCGAACCGCCGCCCTGGTCTCCGACGCGCGCCAGGAGGCCGGCCTCGGCGACGTCCCGGACGCGACCACCGACGACCCGGACGGCGCGCGCGGTGCCCGGGTGGGCGGCATACCGGTGCACTCGCTGCGGGTGCGCGGTCTGGTGGCGCACCAGGAGGTCGTCTTCGGCAACGTCGGCGAGACGCTGACCATCCGGCACGACAGCCTCGACCGCGAGTCCTTCATGACCGGGGTGGTGACGGCGGTGCGGGCCGTCGCCGGGCACCCCGGGGTGACCGTCGGGCTCGAGCACTACCTCGGGCTGGATTGACATGGCCCTGGATCGGCTGAGTCGCAAGGCGGAGCGGCAGGCGACGGCGCGCGAGGAGCTCGACGCCTTCCTCGACAGTCAGCTCGTCGGAGTGCTCGCGACCGTGCTCGACGGGCAGCCCTGGGCCGTGCCGCTGCTCTTCGGCCGGGACGGCGACCGGATCCTGCTGCACGGGTCCACCGGCGCGGGTGCCTTGCGGCATGTCGCGGCCGGTGCGCCCGCGGCACTCTGCGTGACGGCGATCGACGGGCCGGTCGTGGCCGAGTCGACCTTCGAGTCCTCGGCGAACTATCGCTCCGCGGTGATCCGCGGTCAGTTGGAGCTGGCCCCGGACACGACGAAAGCGGCTGCACTGCAGGCGATCTCGGAGCGGCTCTTGCCAGGTCGCAATGCCGAGGTGCCACCCTCGACGACGAAGGAGCTGGCCGCGACGATGGCGCTCGCGCTGCCGATCGTCGAGGGGGGCTGGCTGATGAAGACCCGGTCGGGGCCGCCGAGCGAGCCGAGCGGGCCGGTGGGCGTGTGGTGCGGCGTGGTGCCGCTGACCCTCACCGCGGGCGCAGTCCAGGAGGCGCCGTGGTCGAGCGGCCCGGTGCCGCCGTCGGTGACCGACTTCTTGGCCCGGCACGGCGGTGCCTGACCGGCCTGGTTGACGACGATCAGGGCCAGCCGAGGGAGCGCAGGAGGGCGGCGGTCGCCGCGCCGAGGGCGACGACGAGGATGAACGGAGCCCGCAACAGCAACGCGACGACGGCCACCGCGACCGCGACGATCCGGGCATCCGCGACGAGCGAGCCGCCCGGCCCGCCGATGGCCTGGACGACGACGAGCGAGCTGAGCAGGGCGACCGGCAGCAACCCGGTGACCCGGCGCATCCGCTCGCCCTCGAGCCAGTGGTGCGGCACGAGGAAGCCGGCGAGCTTGGTGCCGAAGGCGAGCGCGCACGCGACGAGGACGGCCAGCCAGAGGCTCATCGCTCACCATCCCGGGGGGCCGGACCAGGCTCCGGTGCCACCCCCGGATCGTCGTCAGGTGCGGCCGGCCGGCTCCAGCCGACGAGCACGGCGGCCAGGCCGGCGACGAGCACCGGGATCCCGGCCGGCGCGCGCGGCACGACGAGCACCGTGAGCACGACCGCGACGGCGGCCGTCACCGCCGTCGGCCGGCTGTGCAGCCGCGGCCAGAGCAGGGCGCAGAAGGCAGCCGCCGCTGCGGCATCCAGGCCCCAGCGGCGTGGGTCGCCGAGCGCATTGCCGAGCACTGCGCCGAGCAGGGTGAAGGCGTTCCAGAAGACGAACACCGCCAGCCCGGTCTGCCAGAAGCCTTGCCGGGCAAGCGGATCGGTCTCCTGCGCGATGCCGACCGCGGTCGACTCGTCGATGGTGAGCTGGGCCGCCACGGCCCGCCGCCAGCCCCGCACCCCGAGGAGCTCCCGCACCTGCAGCGCATAGAGCCCGTTGCGCACCCCAAGCAGGGTGGCGGTGGCGATCGCGGACAGCCCCGCCCCGCCGGCGCCGATCACCCCGACGAAGGCGAACTGGGAGCCGCCGGTGAACATCAGCGCCGACAGGGCACAGGTCTGCCAGACGTCGAGCCCGGACGCCACGCCGAGCGCCCCGAAGGACACGCCGTAGGCGCCGGTCGCGATGCCGACGGAGAGGCTCTGTCGACGAACCTGGGTGCTCGCCGAGGTCACCGTGGCGCGCTGGGGCGCCGGGTCAGGTGCCGGTTGACGAAGGTGACGACGTCCTGCAGCACCTCGCGCCGGTTCGTCTCGTTGAAGATCTCGTGCCGTGCGCCCGGATAGGTGCCTGACTCGTCACCGGCACCGGCGATCGCCCGCCATCCCTGGGCGGTGCCGGCATACGGGACGAGCTGGTCGTCGGTGCCGTGCAGCCAGAGGACGGGCAGCCGGTCGAGGGCGGGCCCGGCGTTGACCGTCTCGATGGCTCGCTGCAGCCCCTCGAGGGTGGCCCGCTTGAACGGCCCGTGCCACACGAGCGGGTCGGCGGCATAGGCCGCCCCGACCTTCGGGTCCCGCGAGAGGGTGTCCGGGTCAATGGGGACGTCGGGGATGGGGTCCATCCCGAGCAATGCGCCGAGCGCTGCCCACTCGCCGAGCACGGGTGCCGAGAGCACCGCGCAGGCGAGGTCGTCGGAGTGCAGCTGGCAGTACCGCGCGGTGATCAGCCCGCCCATCGAGTGCCCGATCATGACGACCGGCAGCCCGGGGTGCTCCTCGACCGCCCGGTCGCGCAGCAGCCGCAGATCGGCGACGACCGGCTCGAAGTCCTCGATGAGCACTCGCTCGCCCTCGCTGCGACCGTGGCCGACGTGGTCGATGCCGTAGACCACCGCACCGTCCTCGACGAGCCGCGAGACGACGTGCTCATAGCGGCCCATGTGCTCGCCGTAGCCGTGCACGATGAGCGCGACATAGCGCGCCTGTCCGCCGTCCCAGCGGTATGCCGCGAGCTTGCCCGCGTGCCCCTCGATGGGGAATCGTGCGCTCGACATCACATGCCTCCTGCCCCGCGCGACCGGCGCGCGGAATCGACCCCGAGATCCTACGGACTCAGCCGGCCGGCTCGGCGAGCGAGGTCACCAACCGGACCTCACGCACCGACGGCTCGCCCTCGCCGAGCGACCGCTCGCGCCGCGCGGAGTCCGGTCCGAATCCGGCCGACTGCAGGAAGGCCCGCACCGGCTCGTGGACCGTGAGCACCCAGGTGAGCAGCAGCGGCGCCCCGGTCTCGCGGGCCGTGTCGACGCACGCCTGCAGCAGCCGCGAGCCGTGACCGGCCTCGCGCGCCGACGGGTGCACGCCGCCGGAGAGCAGCTCGAGCGATCCTGACGGCGCGTCGGGGTCGGTGCTCGGCGCGAGCGCGGCATACCCGACGACCTGCTCGCCGGCGCAGGCGACGAGCGCGATCGCCCCGGCCGGCGGTGCCTGGAGCGAGCGCCGCCAGACGCTGGCGAGCTCGCCCGGGGCGACCTGGGCGGCCGCCGGCGCCACGTCGCCGTAGGCGGCTTCGAAGACCGCCGCCTGGACGACGCCGATGGCCGGCGCGTCGGTTGCCCGAGCCGCGCGAACAGATGCGAGAGCACTCATCAGAAGCCGAACTCCCTTGCCACGGAACGGATCTTGTCGGCACTCGCCTGCAGCGCGGCTCGCTCGGCGTCGCTGAGCGGCACCTCGAGCCGCTCGCCGGGCCCCTCACGACTCACGACGGTCGGCACCGACAGACAGACATCGCCGATGCCCTGCCAGTCGTCGAGGAGGGTCGACACCGGCATGACCCGGCGCTCGTCGCGCACGATGGACTCGATGATCCGCGAGACCGCAAGCGCGACAGCGTAGTTCGTCGCGCCCTTGCCTTCGATGATCTGGTATGCCGCGTGCACGACCTCGTTCGCGATCCGGTCCCGCGCCTCAGCGCCCAGTCGACCGGTGCGGGTCTCCCACTCGAGCAGCGGCACGCCGCCGACGCTCGCAGAGCTCCATAGCGGGATCTCGGTGTCGCCGTGCTCACCCGCGATGTAGGCGTGCACGTTGTGCACGGACACCCCGATCTCCTGGGCGACCAGCCAGCGCAACCGCGACGAGTCGAGCACCGTGCCCGACCCGAAGAGCCGGGTGGGCGGCAGGCCGGAGAGCTGCAGCGCGGCATACGTGACGACGTCGACCGGGTTGGTGACCATGACGTAGGTCGCATCCGGGGCGACCTCGACGAGCCGCGGCATGATCGAGCGCATCAGCCCGATCGTCTTGCCGGCCAGCTCGATTCGGGACTGACCCGGTTGCTGCTTGGCGCCGGCGGTGACGACGACGAGGTCGGCGCCGCGGCATACCTCGACGTCGTCGGAGCCGTCGATCTCGCCCATCGGCATGAACTGGATGCCGTGCGCGATGTCGAGGACCTCGGCGCGCACCTTCGCGGCGTTGATGTCGTGCAGGACGACCCGGCGGGCGGCCCCGCGCATCAACGCGGCATAGGCGATGGTCGCGCCGACGGCGCCGGCTCCGACGACCGCCAGGGTCGTGGGGGAGTGCTCGGGCATGCTCGCTCCTCGGGCGGGTCGGGTCGGTCGGTTGACGGGGTCGGGCGGGTCGCCCGGTTCTGCCCAGGGTATGCCGCGTGGTTGCATTGGGCGGGTGAACCGCTCGTCGCGACCTCGCTCCCGCCCGCAGCCCGTCGACGACGGCGCGCACCGCCGCCGGGTCCGGCTGCTGCTCGCGGGGATGACGATCGGCCTGCTCGTCGCGCTGGCCTTCCTGCTCGTCGGCCGGGGCGGCCGGCCGCAGACCCCGGAGGCGACCCTGCAGGCCTACTACCGGGCCATCGGTGGCAAGGACACCGCCGCCGCGTGCGAGCTCACGTCCTTCGCCGGCGTCCCGCTCAAGGGCAGCGATCTCACCCTGTGCCGATCGGGTCTGGACGCCGTCGTCCGCGATGCCGCGAGCCCCGACGATCTGACCAAGCTGCGGTCGGCGACCGTGACCCGCGCGACGGTCACCGGTGACCGCGCGACCGTCGCGGGCGGCGACGTGACCGGCGTGCCCGCGGCATACCAGGTGGACATCACGCTGGTCCGCGTCGACGGCACGTGGTATGTCGACACGCCCGAATAGCGTTGCGGTGCAACGAGGCTAGCCGGGCAAGGAGGGCTAGCGGCGTTCGTAGGTCACCCAGGTGCACGACTCGCCGGGCACCCGGGCCGTCTCGACCCACTGGCTCTGGACGATCTCGGGGAAGTGGACGCTGCCCTCGGGCTCGAGCGGCACCTCGGTGACGAGCAGCCGGTGCGCGAAGGGCATCGCCTCGGCATAGACCTGCCCACCTCCGGCGACGAAGACCTCGTCGGCCGGCCCGGCGAGCGCCAGCCCCTCGGCCAGCGAGTGCGCGGTCTCGACGCCGGGGTGGTGCCAGTCCGGCCGACGGGTGAGCACGATGGTCCGCCGACCCAGCAGCACCCGGCCGATCGACTCGAAGGTGCCCCGTCCCATGAGCAGCGGGTGACCCATCGTCGTGCGCTTGAAGAAGGCGAAGTCCTCGGGCAGGTGCCACGGCATCCGCTCGCCGTCGCCGATGACGCCGTTGCGGGCGACCGCGGCGATGAGCGTGATCTGGGTCATCGGGCCTCCTTCAGACGGCGATCGGGGCCGGGATCGACGGCTGCGGGTCGTAGCCGGTGACGACGACGTCGTCGAGGTCGAACTCGTCCAGCGCCAGCCCGGGCGTGAGGTGCAGGGTCGGCAGCTGCCCCGGCGTGCGGGACAGCTGCAGCCGCGCCTGGTCGACGTGGTTGAGGTAGAGGTGTGCGTCGCCGAAGGTGTGCACGAAGTGCCCCGGGCGCAGGCCGGTGACCTGGGCGACCATGCTCGTGAGCAGGGCGTAGGAGGCGATGTTGAAGGGCACGCCGAGGAAGACGTCGGCCGAGCGCTGGTAGAGCTGGCAGTCGAGGAAGGCCGGGTATGCCGCCGGGTCGGCCGGCTCGCCGGTCGCCGGGTCGAGCGCCGGACGGACGTAGAACTGGAACATCGTGTGACAGGGCGGCAGGGCCATCGAGTCGACATCGGCGACGTTCCACGCCGAGACGATGTGTCGCCGGCTGTCCGGGTTGGTGCGGATCGACTCGACGACGGCGGCGATCTGGTCGACGGTGCGCCCGTCGGGGGTGGGCCAGCTGCGCCACTGGTAGCCGTAGACCGGCCCGAGGTCGCCGTGCTCGTCGGCCCACTCGTCCCAGATCGTGATGCCGCGCTCCTGCAGCCAGCGGACGTTGGTGTCGCCGCGCAGGAACCACAGCAGCTCGCCGACGACGCTCTTGCGGTGCACCCGCTTGGTGGTCAGCAGTGGGAAGCCCTCGCCGAGGTCGATCCGCAGCTGGTGGCCGAAGACGCTCAGCGTGCCGGTGCCGGTGCGGTCGCCCTTGCGCACCCCGTGGGTGAGCACGTGGTCGAGCAGGTCGAGATACTGCCGCATGTCCGCACGATAGCCTGGGGCGGTGAGCGCCTCCCCATCACCCGAGCCGGTCTTCGGCCGCGTCCTGACCGCGATGGTCACCCCGATGACCCCGGACGGAGCGGTCGACGAGGACGGCGTGGTCGCGGTCGCCGAGCATCTCGTCGCCCACCGGCACGACGGCATCGTCGTCAACGGCACGACCGGCGAGTCGGCCACCTTGAGCG
>DAOTIG010000074.1:0-16425 GCA_035448065.1 Dermatophilaceae bacterium | reverse complement strand
CAGCCCGATGACGGCACCGATGTTGACGGTGGCCTGCAACAGCACCCAGGCCATCACGCCACCCGTGGCGATCCGGACGAAGTGGTCGTCGCTGCGCGCGACGATCCGATAGCAGGCGTAGCCGAGCAGCGCGAAGAGCAGCAGGATCGTCAGGGTGCCCGGCAGCCCGAGCTCCTCGCCGATGATCGCGAAGATGAAGTCGTTGTGCGCCTCCGGCAGCCAGCCGGCCTTCTCCTTGCTCTGGCCGAGGCCGACGCCCCACCAGCCGCCGTCGGCAAGGGCGTAGCTGCCGTGCACGGACTGACCGCAGGTGCCGTCGGGGTCGGTGCACGAGCCGTCGAGCCAGTTGACGATCCGGCCCATCCGGTTGGGGCTGGTGACGACCAGCACCGCCGCGACCGCCACCGCCCCGAGCCCGGCCGCCGTGAACATCCGCCCCGGCACGCCGGCGACGAAGAGCACCGCTCCGACGATGCCGAAGAGCACGAGGGCCGTGCCGAGGTCATGGCCGAGCAGGACCAGGCCGATGGTGATCGCCGCGACCGGCACGAGGTAGGGGACGAGCACCTGGCCGGCCCGAGCGAGCAGGTGCCGCTTGTTGGCCAGCACGAGCGCGCCGACGAGCACCAGCCCCACCTTGGTGAGCTCGGAGGGCTGTCCGCCGACCGGCCCGAGGCGCAGCCAGTTGCGGTTGCCGTTGACCGTGTCGCCGAGCGGGGTGAACAGCACGAGGGCTTGCAGCACGACGGCCAGCGCGAGCGAGGGCACCGCGAAGCGGCGCCACCAGCGCACCGGGATGCGTGCGGCGATGACCGCGGCGATCAAACCCAGTACGGCGAAGAGCGCCTGGTTGCCGAAGACCGAGAAGACCGAGCCTCGGCTCTTGTATGCCGTGACCATCGACGCGGAGAGCACCATCACCAGACCGGTGAGCACCAGCGCCGTGGTCGCCCCGACGAGCAGGTAGTAGGAGGTCACCGGCGAGTCGGCCCGGCGAGCCAGGGCGCGCAGGCCGGACAGCGGGCCGTCGGCCCGGCGGTCGGCCCGGTTGCGCGCGGTGGCGCTCGTCGGGCGGGCCGCGCCGGCTGCTGATCGGTCCTGCCCGCGGGTCGTCGTGGCGGTCATCCGGTGGCTCCGCCGCGAGCGGCCCATCGGTGCACGGCGGCCTCGAAGCTGTGGCCGCGCTCGCCGTAGTTGGCGAACATGTCCATCGAGGCGGCGGCCGGGGCGAGCAGGACGACGTCGCCGGGGGTCGCCAGGCCCGCCGCGGCGGCGACGACGCGGTCCATGGCGGAGTCGGGGCTGGACATGCCCTCAGTGTCGGCGCTGCCGAGGTCGACGACGGGGACCTCGGGCGCGTGTCGGGCCAGCGCCTGCGCGATCTCGGCCCGATCGGCCCCGATGAGCACGACGCCGCGCAGCCGGCCGGTCACCTGCTCGACGAGCGGGTCGATGTCGGCGCCCTTGAGCAGCCCGCCGGCGACCCAGACGACGTGCTCGAAGGAGGTCAGCGCGGCCTGGGCGGCGTGCGGGTTGGTCGCCTTGGAGTCGTTGATGTAGCGCACCCCGTCGATGGTCGCCACCTCGGCGATCCGGTGCGGGTCGGGGCGGAAGGCGCGCAGCCCGTCGCGGACCGAGATCGGGCCCACGCCGTAGGCCCGCGCGAGGGCGGCGGCGGCGAGGGCGTTGGCGACGTAGTGCGGGGCGAGGCTGGGCGAGCCGGCCTGCAGGTCGGCCAGGGTGCCGAGCTCGGCAGCCGAGTGTTGCCGCTGCTCGACGAAGGCCCGGTCGGCGAGGACGTCGTCGACGAGCCCTACCATCGACGGGGCCGGGACGCCGAGGGTGAAGCCGATCGCGCGGCAGCCCTCGATGACCTCGGCGTCGATGACGAGCTGCTCGGTCAGCGGGTCGGCGACGTTGTAGACGCAGGCGAGGTGGGTGTTGGCGTAGACCCGCCCCTTGGCGCGCAGGTAGTCCTCGAAGGATCCGTGCCAGTCGATGTGGTCGGCGGCGACGTTGAGGCAGGCGGAGGCCACCGGCGAGACCGAGCGCTGCCAATGCAGCTGGAAGCTGCTCAGCTCGACGGCGAGCACGTCGTAGGGCTCGGGGTGGAGGACCGCCTCGAGCAGCGGGGTGCCGACGTTGCCCGCGCTTGTCGCGCGCAGGCCGGAGGCGCGCAGGATCGTCGCGAGCATGTTGACGGTCGTCGTCTTGCCGTTGGTGCCGGTGACGGTGAGCCAGGCCGCCGCGCCCTCCTTGGCGCGCATCCGCCAGGCCAGCTCGACCTCTCCCCACACCGGTATGCCGCGCGCCGCGGCAGCGGCGAGCAGCGGCTGGTCCGGGCGCCAGCCGGGTGAGGTGACGATGAGCTCGACCGGCACCGGCGCGCCGTCGGCCGCGAGCGGCATACCGGACGTGTGCTCCGGACCCAGGCGGACGTCGGCACCGAGGATGGCGAGGATCTGGGCGCGCTCGTCGACGGCGCGGGCCGACCCGGGCGTGACCGCGTCGACGACGGTGACCCGCGCCCCACGCTCGAGCAGCGCGTCGGCCGCCGCGAAGCCGGAGATGCCCAGCCCGGTGACGAGCACCTGCAGCCCGGACCAGTCGGCGTCGCGATGGGTGAGGCCGGGGCGCGGTTCGTAGGGCGCCGCGCCGGCGATCTCGTCGAGCTCGCGGGCCAGGCCGGCGTCCTCGCGGTCGTCGTGGCTCATGTCGTGCCCACCACCCATTCGGCGTAGAAGATGCCCAGGCCGAGCGCAGCGAACAGCCCGGCGATGATCCAGAAGCGGATGACGACGGTGATCTGCTCCCAGCCGAGCATCTCGAAGTGGTGGTGCAGCGGCGCCATCTTGAAGACCCGTTTGCGGGTCGACTTGAAGACGCCGACCTGGATCATCACCGACAGCGACTCGAGCAGGAACAGGCCGGCGATGATCATCGACAGCAGCTCGGTGTGGGTGAGGATGGCCAGCCCCGCGATGGCACCGCCGAGGCCGAGCGACCCGGTGTCGCCCATGAAGATCCGGGCCGGCGAGGCGTTCCACCACAGGAAGCCGAAGCAGGCGCCCATCGCCGCGGCGGCGACGATGGCCAGGTCGAGGCTGTCGCGGACCTCGTAGCACTTGAGGCCCGGATTCACCTGGCAGTTCTGGTTGTTCGTCCAGATCCCGATGAGCAGGTAGGCGCCGAAGATCATCGTCGAGGCCCCGGCGGCCAGTCCGTCGAGGCCGTCGGTGAGGTTGGCTCCGTTGGACATGCCCGCGATGATGACGTTGGCCCAGATGAGGAAGAGGACGACACCGACCGCGGTGCCCCACGTCGGGAGGTTGAGCCACGAGATGTCGCGGACGAAGGACACCGCCATCGTCGCGGGAGTGCGGGTGCGCTCGTTGGGGAAGGACAGCGCGGCGAGGGCGAAGACGATGGCGACCGCGCCCTGACCGAGCAGCTTCTGCCGGCTGCGCAGGCCGAGCGAGCGCTGCCGCGAGATCTTGATGAAGTCGTCGAGGAAGCCGACCAGACCCAGCCCGGCCATGAGGAAGAGCACGAGCAGCCCGCTCGTCGTCGGCGGGGTCCAGGTGAGCAGGTGCGAGAGGAAGTAGGCAGCGAGAGTCGCCCCGACGATGACCGCGCCGCCCATCGTCGGCGTGCCGCGCTTGGTGTGGTGCGAGGTGGGGCCGTCGTCGCGGATGAACTGGCCGTACTGGCGCCGGACGAGCCACTTGATGAACCACGGCGTGCCGAGCAGGGCCAGCAGCAGCGAGGCCGCAGCGGCGACGAGCACGCCCTTCACTGCTGCTCCTCCCGGCCGGCGGATCGCCCGCTGTCCTGCGCGAATCGGTCTCCGAGCCACCGTAGCCCCGAGTCGCGGCTGGACTTGAACGCCACGACGTCACCGGGGCGGACCTGACCGACGAGCAGGTCGTATGCCGCGTCGACGTCGGCCGCCGTCGCGACCGCGTCGGCGCCGAGGCCGCCGGCTCGTGCGCCGTCGGCGATCGCCGCAGCACCGGCGCCGACGGCCAGCAGCCGGTCGACCCCGAGCTGGGCGGCCAGCCGGCCCACGCCCTCGTGCTCGGCCACCGAGTCCGGCCCGAGCTCGAGCATCTCGCCGAGAACCGCCCAGGTGCGTCGTCCCGCGCCGGACTCGGGGTGGCCGATCGCGGCGAGCGCACGCAGCAGGGCCGCCATCGAGTCGGGGTTGGCGTTGTAGGCGTCGTTGACGATGGTGATGCCGTCGGCCCGCTCGAAGACCTCCATCCGCCACCGGGACACCGGCCGGGCGGTCGCCAGCCGAGCGACGGCCTCGCCCAGGGGCTGACCGAGCTCGAGGGCCACGGCGAGCACGCCGAGCGCATTGCCGACGTGGTGCCGGCCGTGCAGGCCGAGCTGCACGCGGCTCGTGCCCGCCGGCGTGTGCACCATGAAGGACGGGCGGCCGAGGGCGTCGAGGACGACGTCGGTGGCGCGGACATCGGCGCTCGGATCCTCGCCGACGAGAACGACTTTGGCTTTTGTTCGAGCGGACATCGCTGCGACAGTGGGATCGTCGGCGTTGAGGACGGCGATTCCGTTGTCGGGCAGGGATTCGACGAGCTCACCCTTGGCGAGCGCGATCTGGTCGCGGCCGCCGAACTCCCCCACGTGCGCGGTGCCGACGTTGAGCACGACGCCGATCCGGGGCGGGGCGATGTCGGTGAGGTAGGCGATGTGCCCGATGCCACGCGCGCCCATCTCGGCGACGAGGATGCGGGTCTGCGCGGTGATCCGGCAGACCGTGAGCGGCACCCCGATCTCGCCGTTGAGCGACTCGACCGGCGCGACCGTCTCGCCGAGGCCCGCGAGGACGTGGGCGAGGAGGTCCTTGGTCGAGGTCTTGCCCGACGAGCCGGTCACGCCGACGATGGTCAGCCCGGCACCGCGCTGGGCGGCGTCGACGACCGCCCGGGCCACCTGGCCGAAGGCGATCTGGGTGTCCTCGACGACGACGCACGGCAGCCCGTCGACGGGCCGGGCGGTGAGTGCGGCGATCGCACCGCGGGACGCCGCGGCCGGCACATAGGCGTGCCCGTCGGCGTGCTCGCCGACCCGGGCGACATAGAGGCTGCCGACCTCGCAGGCCCGCGAGTCGGTCGTCACCGGGCCGTCGACGACCCGATCGGCGAGGTCAGTCCACGCCGGTGCGCCTGCTGGCACGACCCGGCCGTCCGCGGCATACAGACGGCCGGTGGTGGCGGCGACGATCTCGCCGAGGGTCAGCGCGATCACGGGGCGTCCTCGGGTCGGTAGGGAATGCCGTGCAGGGCGGCGACGACGGCGGCCCGGTCGTCGAAGGGGTGGACCACTCCCCCGACGTCCTGCCCGGTCTCGTGGCCCTTGCCGAGGACGACGACGGTGTCCTGCGGGCCGGTGGCGAGCGAGACCGCGTGGGCGATCGCCTCGTCGCGATGACCGATCTCGCTGACCCGGCGCACCGGCTCGCCGCTCGTGGCCCCGGCGAGCACCTCGGCGCGGATCGCGACCGGGTCCTCGGAGCGGGGGTTGTCGTCGGTGACGACGACGTCGTCGGCCCAGCGTCGGGCGGCCGCGCCCATGCCGCGCCGCTTGCCGCGGTCGCGGTCGCCGCCGGCACCGATGACGACGACCAGCCGCCCGGCCGTCGAGGGGCGCAGAGCGGCCAGGGCCGCCTCGACCGCCTCCGGGGTGTGCGCATAGTCGACGATGCAGCGCGGGTCTTGCGGACCGCCCGGCACGACCTCCATCCGCCCGGGCACGACCGGCTCGGTCGCCATCGCGCGCTCGACGTCGACCGCGGCATACCCGAGCCGGAGCAGGGCGAGCGCGGCCATCGCGGTGTTGACGACGTTGAAGGTCCCCGGCAGGTGGCAGGTGAGGCGCAGCGTGCCGCCCGGCCCGACGAGCTCGGCGTGCGGCCACTCGCGCACGGTGACCCGCCAGTCGGCGTCGGCGCTCGACGACGAGAGGGTCCAGACGTCGATCTCGCTGCGGGACAACAGCTTTCGGCCCCACTCATCGTCGACACAGACGACGCCGGAGCGAGCCCTGGCTGACGTGAAGAGGCCGGCCTTGGCCGTGAAGTAGTCGTCCATGTCGCGGTGGTAGTCGAGATGGTCCTGGCTGAGGTTGGTGAACAGCGCGACGTCGTAGACGACACCGTCGACCCGGTGCTGGACCAGGGCGTGGCTGCTCACCTCCATGACGCACGCGTCCGTGCCACGCTCGCGCATGACCGCGAGGATGGCGTGCAGATCGGTGGCCTCGGGGGTGGTGCGCACCGAGTCGATCCGGTCCGAGCCGACCCGGGTCTCGACGGTGCCGATGAGACCGGTGGTCAGGCCGAGCCCGCGCAGGCCGGACTCGACGAGGTAGGCCGTCGTCGTCTTGCCGTTGGTGCCGGTGATGCCGACGAGGCGCAGGTCGCGGGCCGGCTCTCCGTAGATGAGCGCGGCGAGTTCGCCGAGCACCGCCCGGGGCTCTCGGGTGACGACCACCGCAACGGCTTCGACGCCACCGCCGAGGTGGTCCTTCGCCAGCTCCGCCCCCGCCGCGTCGGTGAGGATCGCGACCGCACCCGCGTCGACGGCCTGGCGCACGAACGCGGCGCCGTGCGCGCGCGAGCCCGGGAGGGCGGCATACAGGTCACCGGGGCGCACGGTCCGCGAGTCCAGGCTCACGCCGGTGACCTCGAGGTCGGCCGGCCCGATGACCGGGTCGGCGGCCGCACCCAGTCGTGCCACGAGGGCAGCGAGCGGGACGGGCCGGACGGCCGGACGGGGCGTGCGCACGAGGGGAAAGGCTAGCCGTTGGGCCGGTGGTCCGAGATGACGCCGGGGTCGCCGGGGCCAAGCGTCGTCGTGAGCGGGATCGTCGGCGACGGGGCGCCGTTCGGCGGGATCTGGTAGGCCTGCAGCGCGTAGGTCATCACGCTCTTGAAGACCGGTCCGCAGATCGCACCGGAGCCGGGGCTGTCCAGGGCCGGCTTCTGCACGGTGACCGCGACGACGAACTGCGGGTCGTCGGCCGGGGCGTAGCCGATGAACGAGACGGTGTAGCCGCTGTAGCCGCCGGCGGCGTCCTCGTAGCGGTTGGCGGTGCCGGTCTTGCCGGCGACCCGATAGCCGTCGATGGCGACCATCGGCGCCGTGCCACCGGGCAGGGTGACCTCCTCGAGCATCTGCGAGACCTGCTTGGCCGTCGGCTCCGAGACCACCCGGATGCCCTCACGGGCGGGGGTCGGGGTGACCGTGCCGTCCGCGGCGGTCGTGCTCTCGACGAGCGTCGGCGGCACCCGGACCCCGCCGTTGGCGATGGTCTGGAAGACCCCCGCCGCCTGCACCGAGGTCAGCGAGTAGCCCTGGCCGAACATGACGGTGTAGCGCTGCGACCCCGACAGCTTGTCGGGAGTGGCGAGCAGACCGGCCGACTCGCCGGGGAAGTCCACGCTCGTCTTGGCGCCGATGCCGAAGCTGCGGAAGTAGCGGTCAAGGGTGCTCGCGGGCACGCCCTCAGTGGCCAGGATGGTGCCGATGTTGCTCGACTTGGCGAGCACGCCGGCGACTGTGAGCTGCTGGGTCTCGTGGTCGATGTGGTCCTTGAAGGTCTTGTCCGAGCGCTTGATCCGGTTGGGCACGATGACCCCGGTCGTCGGGGTGACGACCTTCTCCTCGATGGCCGCCGAGAGGCTCATCACCTTGCCGGTGGAGCCGGGCTCGTAGGCGTCGACGAAGGCCGGATTGGCGAGGTCGCCCATCCGGGTGCGCCCGACGTTGCCGGGGTCGAAGCTCGGATAGCTCGCGACCGCACGCAGCTTGCCCGTCTTGGCCTCCATGACGACGACGTAGCCCGACTTGGCACCGACGTGCGCGACCTGGGCGGCCAGCGCGTTCTGGGCATACCACTGCAGGTCGGCGTCGATGGTGAGCCGGACGGTCGAGCCGTCGGTCGCGGGCACGGTGGACTGGCTGCCCCACGGGATGACCCGGCCGTCCTTGGTGCGCTCGTAGACCTCCTCGCCGGGGGTGCCGGCCAGCTGACGCTGGTACTGGTACTCGAGGCCACCGCCACCGGCCCCGTCAGAGCCGACGAAGCCGACGAGCGGCGCCGTCGACATGCCCGCGGGGTACTCGCGCTCGAAGGTCACCTCGCTGAGCACGCCGGGGATGCCCATCGCGTTGATGTCCCGCCACACCAGCGGGGTGACGCCCTTGGCGATGATCGTGTACGGCTTGGTGCCGACGAGCTCGGAGACCAGCGCCTCTGGGGTGGTGCCGAGCAGCGGCGCGAGCCGCTGGGCCGCGCCGACGGCGCCCACCTGCACCCGCTTGCCGTCGATGACCCGCTCGTACTTCGCGATGGCGAGCTGGTTGACCGTGATGGTGCGCCGCTCGACGCTCGTCGCGAGGACCGTGCCCCGGCTGTCGACGATCTGACCGCGGACGGCCGGCAGCACGACGGTCGCCTGCCGCTTGGTCAGCGCGGCCTGCTGCACCGCCGAGGCGTCGAAGACCTGCACCCGCACGAGCTGGGCGGCGAAGACGGTGAGCACGAACACGGTGATGCCGTAGAGCACCCGCGCCCGACCCAGCGGATTGCCGAGGCGGACCGGTCGGCGGACTCGGGGCGCGGGCGGCGGTGCGGCCGGCCGCGGGCGGCGAGCGCGCGGCGGCGCGACTGGCCTCCCGGCTCGCCGGTGCGCCGATCCCGCCGGTATGCCGCCCTCCCGCCCTCGGGGGGCGGCGCCACGGTTCGGGGCGGGTCGCCGGGCCGGGGCGCCGGCCGGACCGGAGGGCCTCGCCGTGGTCTGCCTCGACACCGCCGGCTTCGCCGCGGCCGGCTTCGTGACGGTCCGGCCGGGCGCGGTCCGCGGCGCGGCGGTCCGGGTCGGCGCGGTCCGGGTCGGCGCGGTCCGCGCCGAGCGCGGCGTCGGCGGTGTCGTCCTCGTCGGGCGGGTCATCGGCTCACCCGCCCGGCTTCGGGGCGACGACGATGGTCACGGCCTTGTCGGCCTTGGCCGGCTTGGCCTCGCCGATGATCGTGCCGTCGGAGAGCCGGATGAAGGCCATCGACCCGGCCGGCACCATGCCCTGCGCGACGGCCTTCTGGGCCAGCACGGTGGGGTTGCGCTCGGCGTCCAGGGCCTGGGTGAGGGCGTGCTGCTGGTCGGCCAGCAGGCCGGTGCGGCTCTCCAGGTCGTGCAGGGTGTAGGCGCCCTGGGTGAGCTGGGTGTGCAGCAGCAGCAGGGTGACCAGCCCCGCGACGAGCAGCGCGATGCAGGCACCGGCGAAGACGCCGGTGCGGGAGTGCTCGATGGCCGCGGGCACGACCCGCAAGCCGCCCCGGCGGGTCGTCCGCGCGCGCGGATCCGGGCGCAGGCCGGCCACCCGGGCCGGTCCGGTCAGGGCGGTGGCCTGGCTCATCGGGACTCCTTGCCGTGGGCGGGCGTGGGGCGGGTGCGTTCGGCGGCGCGCAGTCGGGCCGAGGCGGCGCGCGGGTTGGCCTCGACCTCGGTGGCGTCCGGGGTCTCGGCGCCGCGGGTGAGCAAGCGCAGATAGGGCGCGTCCTGCGGGCGCTCGACCGGCATCCCGGCGGGCGCTCGCGAGGTGGCACCCTCGGCGAGGCCCTGCTTGGTGATCCGGTCCTCGAGCGAGTGATACGACAGCACGGCGATCCGGCCGCCGACCCGCAGCCGGGCGATGGCCGCGGGCAGCGCCCGGCGCCAGGCGTCGAGCTCGCCGTTGACCTCGATGCGCAGCGCCTGGAAGGTCCGCTTGGCCGGGTGTCCCCCGGAGCGCTGCGAGGCCCCCGGGATGACTCGGCGGAGCAGCTCGACGAGCCGGCCCGAGTGGGTGAACGGCTCGCGCTCGCGCTCGGCGACGACAGCCCGCACGATGCCCCGCGCGTAGCGCTCCTCGCCGTAGTCGCGCAGCACTCGCTCGAGGCGGGCCGGCTCGTAGCCGTTGAGGACGTCGGCCGCCGTCGGCCCGGCCGACCCCGGGTCCATCCGCATGTCCAGGGCGGCGTCGACGCGATAGGCGAAGCCTCGGTCGGTCTCGTCGAGCTGCAGCGAGGACACCCCGAGGTCGAAGAGCGCGGCGTCGACGGTCGGCAGGTCGAGGGCGTCGAGCGCCCGGTCGAGCTGGTCGTAGACCGCATGCACGAGCTCGAGCCGCGCGGCATACGGGGCCAGGCGCAGCCCGGCGAGCTCGAGGGCCTGCTCGTCGCGGTCGATGCCGACGACCCGCGCCTCGGGGAAGCGCTCGAGCACGGCGGCGGCATGCCCGCCCATGCCGAGGGTGCCGTCGACATAGACCGCGCCCGGCTCGAGGAGCGCGGGCGCGAGGAGGTCGATGACCCGGTCACGCAACACCGGCACGTGCCGGTCGGCGGCGGTCGGCTCGCTCATCGGTCCTCCTCCCGGATCGATCAGGCCTGCTGGTGGGTGTGGCGGTCGTGCGGTGGTGCGGATGCGCTGTCGGTATGCCGCTCGCTCGACTCCTGCGCTCGGGTCTCCATCCGCTTCGATGTCCGCGCCGATCCGGTGGTCCGGTTCGAGCGGGTGATCGTGCTGATCTGGTGTGGCTGCTGGCGGGCCCGGCGGGGGGGAAGTCCCGTCGGGGCCGGAAGCGGCTGGAGACCGAAGGACAGGCACTCAAGAGATGAGCACCGTCGTGTCCGGTCAGAACAGGCCAGGGGCGACCTCCTGGGACTGCTCGGCGAAGCCCGGCTCCTTGGCCTGCAGGTAGGCCGCCCAGGCGCCCTGCTCCCAGACCTCGACCCGGTTGAAGTTGCCGATGACGGCGAGCTCGCGATCCAGTCCGGCGTAGTCGCGCAGCAGCGGCGGGATGGTGACCCGACCCTGCTTGTCCAGGACGTCGTCGGTGGCGCTCGAGGCGAGCACCCGGCTGTAGTCGCGCACACCGGCGACCGAGCTGGGCGCCTGCTGGACCGCGACCGCGAGCTTGGCGAACTCGGCCACCGGATAGATGACGACGCAGCGCTCC
Source organism: Dermatophilaceae bacterium (assembly GCA_035448065.1). Classification (GTDB taxonomy): domain Bacteria; phylum Actinomycetota; class Actinomycetes; order Actinomycetales; family Dermatophilaceae; genus Phosphoribacter. The sequence goes on along the minus strand of DAOTIG010000074.1, from coordinate 5,401 downwards.
TGGCCCTTGGCCATGACCAGCCCGTCGGCCAGGCCCTCGCGGAACTTCGCCGGCAGGATCAGCCGCCCCTTCTCGTCCAGCCGGGGGGTGTAGGTGCCGAGGAAGCCGATGAAGCCCGCCACGGCGCACCTCCTCCCCTGCCGTCTCGACCCGAGCCGCGACCGCCACTCGCCACAGCTCTCCTTGGCGCCCCACCATACTCCACTTCCCTCCACTTTCCTATGCATTCTCCCCACCTTCACCCCAGCGATCCCCCCGGACCGGAGCAACGTTGCTGGTCAGCGTGGTGGGGCGAAGTGGAGGGCCCGAGCCGCCCGCCGGTCCGGCCGGCCGTCCCGACTCGGCTCGCCACGCGGCATACCGAGTCGTGATGTGATCGTGATTGGCTCTGGCGAGCACGGCACGTACCGTGTTCGGACGGCCAGCGGCCCCGGCCGCGCCCGGCGGGCGGGCGCGGTGGAGCGAAGTGGAGGGCGATCGGTGAGCGAGGACCGGCAGCGTCAAGCGGCACGACGATCCGAGATGTCCGGGGTGCTCGACCCCGATGCCCCGCGGCAGGACCGCTCCACCCCCGAGGCATTGGCCGAGCTGAGAGCGGTGTGCTCTCGCGTCGCCGGAGCCGTCGAGCAGGTCATCGAGGGCAAGAGCTCGGTCGTGCGCACGTCGATCACCGTGCTGCTCGCCGGCGGGCATCTGCTCGTCGAGGACGTCCCCGGCGTCGGCAAGACGATGCTCGCCAAGGCGCTGGCCCGGTCGATCGACTGCTCGGTGCGCCGGATCCAGTTCACCCCTGACCTGCTGCCCTCCGACATCACCGGGGTGAGCGTCTTCAACCAGGACGTCCGCGACTTCGAGTTCCGGCCCGGGGCGATCTTCGCCAACATCGTCGTCGGCGACGAGATCAACCGGGCCAGCCCGAAGACCCAGTCCGCACTGCTCGAGTGCATGGAGGAGGGCCAGGTCACCGTCGACGGTCAGACCTACGGGCTGCAGCAGCCGTTCATGGTGATGGCCACCCAGAACCCCATCGAGATGGAGGGCACCTACCCGCTGCCCGAGGCGCAGCGCGACCGCTTCATGGCCCGGATCTCGATGGGCTATCCGTCGGCGGCCGCCGAGGTCGAGATGCTCGACAGCCATGGGGGCGCCTCGCCGCTGGACACCCTCGACCCGGTGACCGACGCGGCGACGATCGCTCGGCGGGTCCGCGTCGTGCGCGACGTCTACGCCTCCCCGGCCGTCCGGCAGTACGTCGTTGACCTCGCGAATGCCACCCGCACCTCGCCCGCCGTCCGGCTCGGGGCGTCGCCGCGCGCGGCCCTGCATGTGCTGCGTGCCGCGCGGGCGCACGCCGCCCTCGAGGCCCGCGACCACGTCCTGCCCGACGACGTCCAGCGGGTCGCGCCGGCCGTGCTCGGCCACCGCCTGATGCTCTCCGGCGAGGCGGCACTCGCGCACCGGACGCCGGTCGAGGTGCTCGCCGACATCCTGCGCTCGACGCCGGTCCCGGTGGCCCGGCGCTGACCCGCGGGCCACGACACCACGCCGTCAGAGAGGGGAGCCTGTGCGCCGGATGCTCGAGGCGCTGACCACCCGCGGTCGCGCCTTCGTCTCCGCGGGCCTCACGCTCGTGCTCAGCGGCTACCTGCTCGGCTTCCGGGATCTGAGCCGGATCGGGGTGCTCCTGCTGGCGCTCGTCCTGCTCACCTCGCTGCTGGCCAGGCAGCGTCCGCGTGACCTGGTCGTCACCCGCGAGAGCGATCCCCGTCGGGTGAGCGCCGACGACACGGCCGTCGTGTCGGTCACCGTCACCAACGAGGGCGGCCGCGGGACGCCGCTCATGGTGGCCGAGGAGCGACTGGACTACCAGCTCGGCGAGCGGCCACGCGTCCTGCTCGGCTCGCTCGGGCGGGGCGAGACCAGACGGCTGCGGTATGCCGTGCGGCCGCCGGCTCGTGGCCGATGGCTGCTCGGGCCGCTCACCGTCCAGCTGCGTGACCCCTTCGGCCTCACCACCCGGTTCGTCGACGTCGGCGACCCGACCGAGCTCGTCGTGCTGCCCCGGGTGTGGCCGCTCGGCGGGGCTCGGCCGCGGGGCACCGGGGTCGGCGCCGAGGGCGAGATCCCGTTCATGGTCGCCCTGCACGGTGAGGACGACCAGTCGATCCGCGAGTATCGCGACGGCGACGACCTGCGCCGCATCCACTGGCCGGCGACGGCGCGGGTCGGCGAGCTCATGGTCCGCCAGGAGGATCGACCGGCGCGGCGGCGCGCGGTCGTGCTGCTCGATCCGCGCGTCGAGGCGCACGCCGGGTCGGGTCCGGCGAGCTCCTTCGAGTGGGCGGTGAGCGCGGTCGCCTCGGTGGTCGTGCACGTCGCGAGCCAGGGGTATGCCGTGCACCTGCTCACCCCGGAGACAGTTCAGGACGGCCACGCCGACCTGCCGGTCGAGCCGGACCGTGCCGTCGAGGGCCTGGCGCTCACCGAGACCGCGCCGGCGCTCGTGCTGCGCGACCTGATCCGGGCCGGTCAGGGGCTGCTCGCCGGCGGTGGCCTGCTCGTCGCCGTGGTGGCCGCCCAGGACGAGGCGACCCTGCGCGCCATGGGGGCCCTGAGACAGCCGGGGTCGGCCGCTATCGGGCTGGTCCTCGACCCGGTGTCCTTCGGCCGGCAGCGGGAGGAGATCGGCGTCGGCGCCCGCGCCGCGGTCGACCTGTTGCGCGGCGCGGGGTGGCGGGCGACGACGGTGGGCTTTGGCGAGCAGGTGGGCGACGCGTGGGCGCGCGTCGGCGGAGCCACCGCTCGGGTCGGCGAGGGAGTGCTGCGATGAGCGGCCGAGGAGTGGTCCCGGCGCCGCTGGCGGCCGTGGCGTCGCTGGCCGCGGTGCTGCCGCTCACCACCCTCGTGACGACGATGAGCTGGTTCGCGCGGTGCTTCTGGCTCGTCGTCATCGTCGTCGGCGTGGGGATGGCCGTGCGGGCTCGCCTCACCACCCGCGGCGTGGTGATCGTCGCAGTCCAGCTGCTTGCGGTGCTGCTCGCGGTGACCTGGCAGGATGCCCGCGCCACCACGTGGTACGGCCTGCCGACGCTGGACACGGCCCGTGAGGTGAGCCGGCTGCTGGGGCAGTTCGCGCAGACCGTCTACTACGCGGCCGCACCGGTGCCCAGCAATCCCGGGGTCGATCTCACCTTCGCGCTCATCGGAGTCCTGGTCGCCATCCTGGTCGATCACATCGCGGTGACCCGAGAGGCACCGGCGGCCGCCGGGCTGCCGCTGCTGGCGGCCTACGTCGCTGCCGCAGCCAACAACGGCACCACGCTCGCCGCGCCCTATTTCCTCATTCCCGCGGTCGCCTGGCTGGTGCTGCTCGCCCGGGCGGCCCAGCTCTCGATGCGCGGATGGGCCTCGACGGTCGCGACCCCTCTCACGCCGTTCCGCGACGAGGATCCGGTGCATCGCTTCGGCACGATCGCCCGACGGGCGGGGATAGGGGTGCTGCTGCTCGCCCTGGCCGTCCCCACGGTGATGCCGCACCTGCCCACCCGGTTCGTCCTGGACGGCCTGGCCCGCAACGCAGAGGGCCGCGGCAACGCGCGGGTGGGCTACTCCTCGACCCTCGATGTCAGCCGGAGCCTGACGGGAGGCGACGCCACCGTCGTCTTCCGCTACTCGACGACGGCTCCCGCCGGCACGCCACTACGGGTGCTCGCGGCCTCGAGCTTCGACGGCACGACGTGGACCCGGCCCGCTCCGCAGCTCGGCCGAGCAGCGCGGCTCGACATCGCGCCCGGCCTGCCGCGAGTCGAGCGGATCATCGCGGTCGACGACTACCGGCTCGACCCGCCGGCGCTGGCCACGCCGCAGCCCCTGGCTGCCGGCGACTTCAACGGGGTGTCGTGGCAGGTCGACCAGGCGACGAGCGACGTCTACGTGCAGACCCGGCCGGCGTCGTACTCGACGACGTACTACGAGCTCGGTCTCACCCCCGACCTCTTGCGCGATGGCACCGACGGAGTGGCCGGCGAGGACCCGATCCGCCCCACCCGCGAGCTTGCCGTCGCCCTGCAGCTCGACCCGCGATCCGAGGCTCTGGTCCGGCAGCTCACGTCGACCGTGGCCGGCTCGGCCCCAACCCGATACGACGCGGCGCTGGCCATCCAGGAATGGCTGCGCTCGACCGGCGGCTTCAGCTACACGCTCACCCTGCCCGACGTGCGTGGACCAGGTGACGCCCCACTCGATCCGGTGTCGGCCTTCTTCGCCTCCAAGCGCGGCTACTGCGTGCAGTTCTCGACCGCCATGGTGCTCATGGCGAGGGCGGCGGGGATACCCGCCCGGATGGCGATCGGGTTCCTCCCCGGGTCGCTGCAGGACGGCCGGTACACCGTGGTCGGCAGCGATGCCCACTCCTGGCCCGAGCTGTACTTCCCCGGGGCCGGCTGGGTGCGCTTCGAGCCGACCCCCGCGACCCGGACGGGTACGGCCCCGGCGTGGACCGAGCGGGTCGTCACGCCCACCGCACCGGTCACCAGCGCACCCCGGTCGAGCATCGATCCGCTCGACCGGCCGGATCGCGCGCCGCTGGACGGCACCGACACGCCGGCCGGCGGTCTCACCGAGCTGGACCAGCCCCTCCTCGACAAGCTGCAGGCGTGGCTCGCCGATCCGGTTCACCTGGCCTGGCTCACCGTGGCACTGGGCCTGCTGGGGCTGCTCGTGCTGCCGGCGACGGCGCTGTTGCTGCGCCGGCTGCGGCGGGCCGGCGGCGCCCCCGCCGAGCGGGCCGAGGCGACCTTCGGCGAGCTGTCGATCCGGCTGACCGACCTCGGCCTGCCCCCGCCACCGAGCGGGACGCTGCGGGACTGGCAGGGCCACTACAGCCGGGTCGGCTATCTCGGTGAGCCCTCGCGGGAGGCCCTGGGCGCGCTGCTGCGCACCGTCGAGCGGGCCCGCTACGCGCGGCCGGGCAGCGATCTGGACGTCGACGCGATCGATGACCAGGCCAAGGTCGTGCTGCACGCGGTCTTTCGCACCCGGTCCTGGCAGCAGCGGGCCCGAGCAGTCCTGTTCCCCGGCGATGCCCGTGCCTGGTGGCGAACCCGCCTGGCCCGCCTGGGCGCCGCCGTCAGCCGGCGGATGGCGCCGGTCGCCGCGGGGATCCGGCGGCTCGGCCGGCGTGGCTGACCCGGGGGCTCCCCCGGGCTGAGCGACTCACGAACGACAGCGTCCCGAACCGGCCGCCTTCTCGGCCGACTCGTTCGTTTCTCACTCGCCGGCGCGGCCTGGGACGCTGTCACAACGCCGGCGTCCCGAACCGGCCGCTTTCGGCCGACTCGTTCGTTCCTCACTCGCCGGCGCGGCCTGGGACGCTGTCACAACGCCGGCGTCCCGAACCGGC
>DAOTIG010000073.1:0-16593 GCA_035448065.1 Dermatophilaceae bacterium | reverse complement strand
GCGGCGAGCCGCGGAGGGGTGGGGCGGCGAGCCGCGGAGGGGTGGGGCGGCGAGCCGCGGAGGAATCCCTGTCCGCGCGGCATACGCGCGAGTAGGTTGTGCCCGTGACTGCCGCCGCTCCTGCCGCACCGCCCGCCGCCGCGGGCTCCGCCAACGCCGTCGAGCTGCACGGCATCACCAAGCGCTTCCCAGGCGTCGTCGCCAACAAGGACATCGAGCTCGTGGTGCGCCGGGGCACGGTGCACGCCATCGTCGGCGAGAACGGCGCGGGCAAGTCGACGCTGATGAAGATCCTCTACGGCGTGCAGGCCCCCGACGAGGGCACCATCTCGGTCAACGGCCAGCAGATCGCCCTCAAGAGCCCGACCGACGCGATCAACGCCGGCATCGGCATGGTCTTCCAGCACTTCATGCTCGCCGACAACCTCACCGTCCTCGAGAACGTCGTGCTCGGCGCCGAGCGGATGCACGGCATCGGCGACGCCGCCCGCGCCGAGATCACCCGGATCGCCAAGGCCTACGGTCTCGGGGTGCGGCCCGACGACCTGGTCGCCGACCTCGGGGTCGGTGCGCGCCAGCGGGTCGAGATCCTCAAGGTGCTCTATCGCGGGGCGAAGATCCTCATCCTCGACGAGCCGACCGCGGTGCTCGTGCCGCAGGAGGTCGACGAGCTCTTCGGCAACCTGCGCGAGCTCAAGGCCGAGGGACTCACCGTCATCTTCATCTCGCACAAGCTCGACGAGGTGCTCAAGGTCGCCGACGACATCACGGTGATCCGGCGCGGCACGACGGTCGCCGCCGTCGACCCCAAGGGCGTCACGCCCCGCAAGCTCGCCGAGCTCATGGTCGGCTCGGAGCTGCCCTCGCCGCAGACCGAGGAGTCGACGGTCACCGACCGCCCGGTGCTCACCCTGCAGGGCATCGACCTGGCCGGCCCGCCCGGGCAGCGCAAGGCCCTCGACCACATCGACCTGGTCATCCACGCCGGTGAGATCCTCGGCATCGCCGGGGTCGAGGGCAACGGCCAGGCCGAGCTCGTCGAGGTCGTCATGGGGATCCGCGAGCCCAGCGCCGGCACCGTGCTGCTCGAGCAGACCGACATCAGCGACTGGCAGGTCCGCGAGATCCGCGAGGCCGGAGTGGGCTACATCCCCGAGGACCGGCACCGGCACGGGCTGCTGCTGGAGTCGCCGCTGTGGGAGAACGTCGTGCTCGGCCACCAGACCCAACGCCCGGCCGCCAGGGGCGCGCTCATCGACGCCAAGGCCGTCCAGGAGCAGACCCGCGACATCGTCAAGGCCTACGACGTCCGCACCCCCTCGATCATGGTCACCGCGGGATCGCTCTCCGGCGGCAACCAGCAGAAGCTCATCGTCGGGCGCGAGATGAGCCATCACCCCAAGGTGCTGCTCGCCGCCCACCCCACCCGCGGCGTCGACGTCGGCGCCCAGGCCGTCATCTGGGACCTCATCAAGGACGCCCGCCGCGGCGGCATGGCCGTGCTGCTCATCAGCGCCGACCTCGAGGAGCTCGTCGGGCTCTCCGACACGATCCGGGTGATCCTCCGCGGTGGGCTCTCCGAGCCCTACGACCCGGCCACGGTCACCCGCGAGGAGCTCGGTGCCGCCATGACCGGGGCCAAGGGCGCGGATGCGCCACCCCCGCACGACCGCCCCCAGGATGAGGAGAACCCGGCATGAGGCGCATCGATCTGCGACGGCTCGGGATGGGCGCAGCGGCGCCCATCCTGGCGCTCGTCGTGGCCCTGACGATCACCTCGCTCATCCTGCTGCTCGCCAAGGACGACGTCGGAGCGGTGTGGCGACAGTTCTTCCAGGCGCCCAAGCCGCGACAGGTCATCGCGATGATCAACGCCGCGGTCGTCTTCTACCTCTCGGCCGTCGCCGCCGCGATCGGCTTCAAGATGAACCTCTTCAACATCGGCGTCGACGGGCAGTACCGGGTGGCCGCCTTCTGCGCGGCGCTGGTCGCCGGCTGGGGCTCGAACAACGGCCTTCCGGGCCCGCTCGTCGTCGTCATCGCGCTCGTCGTCGCGATGCTCAGCGGGGCGCTGTGGTCGGGCATCGCCGGCCTGCTCAAGGTCGGGCGCGGGGTCTCCGAGGTCATCTCGACGATCATGCTCAACGCGATCGCAACAAACCTCGTCGCCTTCCTGTTGGCCAAGGTCGCCCACCAGGCCACCGGCAGCAACGTCCGCACCACCCAGCCGATCGCCGAGAGCGCGTGGGTGCCCGGCATCAGCCTGGACGGCATCATCGCGACGCCGGAGAAGGTCTACGGCCTGATCGTCCTCGCGATCCTCGTCGGCGTCGCCAACTGGTTCCTCCTCGGCAAGACCCGCTTCGGCTTCGACCTGCGGGCCACCGGCGCCTCCGAGACCGCGGCCCTGGCCAGCGGCGTCAAGGTCAAGCGGATGGTCCTCGTCGCCATGCTGCTCTCCGGAGCTGCCGCCGGCCTGGTCGGGATGCCGCTGCTCTTCGGTCAGGACTACGCCTACGGCGACACCTTCCAGCCCGGGCTCGGCTTCGCCGGCATCGCCATCGCGCTGCTCGGGCGCAACCACCCGATGGGCATGGCCGCCGCCGCGCTGCTCTGGGGCTACCTCGGCCAACAGGCGGTCGGCCTGCCGATCAACGCCGGCGTCTCGGAGAAGCTCGTCGACGTCATCCAAGGAGTCATGGTGCTGTCCGTGGTCGTCGCCTACGAGCTGGTCCGCCGCGGCGGCATCGCGATGGAGCAGCGCCGGGTCGCCGCCCAGCTGGCCGCGCAGCGAGCGCGCGAGCGTCAGCCCGAGGGGGTGACCGCATGAGCAGCGGACTGCAGGTCGGCTCGACCGTCGAGACCGAGGCCGACGGCGCAGCCCGCCGTCGACCGACGTGGTTCTGGTATGCCGTGGTCGGCGCCGCGCTCGTCGTCGTCTCGACGATCCGGGTGCTCACCGGAGCCCACGACATCGACTCCTCCGGTGCGCTCATGGCGGCCACCGCGCTCGCCATGCCGATCGGCCTGGCCGGTCTCGGCGGTCTGTGGTCCGAGCGGGCCGGCGTCGTCAACATCGGCCTCGAGGGCATGATGATCCTCGGCACCTGGGGCGCCGCTTTCTTCGGCTGCTACTACGGGCCGTGGGCCGGCATCCTCGGCGCCATCGGCATGGGCATCGTCGGCGGCGCCGTGCATGCGCTCGCCACGGTCGTCTTCGGCGTCGACCACATCGTCTCCGGTGTCGCGGTCAACCTGCTCGGTGCCGGTGCGGCCTCCTATCTCGCGGTGCGCACCTTCTCCGGTCTGCCCAGCGGTGGGCCGACCCAGTCGCCGCCGCTGGCGCAGCTGCCGTTCATCAGCATCCCCGGGGTGGGCGACGCGCTGAAGTCGATCGAGGAGTCGCGGATCTGGCTGGCCGCCGACCTCGCCGCGATCCTGCGCGCGCTGACCACCAACCTCAACATCCTCACCGTCATCGGCATCGGGCTCTTCGTGCTCACCTGGTGGGTGCTGTGGCGCACCCCCTTCGGCCTGCGCGTGCGCGCCTGTGGTGAGAAGCCGCAGGCGGCCGAGACCCTGGGTGTCGACGTCTACCGGCACAAGCTCATCGCCGTGCTCATCTCCGGGGGTCTGGCCGGCCTCGCCGGCGGCTTCCTCGTCCTCGTCGCGTCCAACCTCTACCGCGAGGGGCAGACCGGCGGGCGAGGCTACATCGGTCTGGCGGCCATGCTCTTCGGCAACTGGCGTCCCGGCGGACTGGCCGGCGGCGCGGCCCTGTTCGGCTACACCGACGCGATCCAGCTGCGCGGTGGCGGCGACGTCGTGCGTGCCTATCTGCTGCCGATCGGCCTCGGCCTGGTGGCCTGGGCGGTCTGGTCGCTGTGGCGCAAGCGGCAGGGCAAGCCGGTCATCGGGGCGCTGCAGGTCGCCCTCGGGGTGCTCGTCCTCGTGTGGTTCTCGCTCATCGACCGGGTGCCGGACGAGTTCACCCGGATGCTGCCCTACGTCGCGACCCTGCTCGTGCTCGCCTTCGCCAGCCAGAAGCTGCGGATGCCCGCCGCCGACGGACAGGTCTATCGCAAGGGCGAGGCCAAGTGACCCGAGGTCGGGGCCGGTGACCACCGCCGGTGGCGAGCATGCTGCGGGCGGGGAGCCCGCGGCATACCGGGTCGAGTGGGAGACGCTGCGACGGGCGGCGCGGGCGATGCTCGAGCGGGCCTACTGTCCCTACTCGCGCTTCCCGGTCGGGGCGGCCGGCCTCGTCGACGACGGGCGGATCGTCGCGGGCTGCAACGTCGAGAACGCGGCATACGGCGTGGCGCTGTGCGCCGAGTGCGGTCTGGTGAGCGACCTCGTCGCCACCGGCGGCGGTCGGCTGCGCGCAGTCGTCTGCGTGGGGCGCGACGGCGGCCCGCTCATGCCGTGCGGACGCTGCCGCCAGCTGCTGTGGGAGCACGGCGGACCCGACTGCCTGCTCGAGACCCCGCAGGGCGTGCTGCCGCTGCGCGAGGTGCTGCCGCAGGCCTTCGGTCCGGACGACCTGACCCGGCTGGCCGAGCCCCGCTGAGCCGCCGGGTCCGGCGTCGTCAGGCCCGGTGCTGCGCCGCCCCGCTGGGCACCGGCTCGGGCACGACGACGGCAGGGGTGCGGGCGCGCTGCTCGTGCAGGGCTAGGGCGACGACGGTCGCGGTGACGATGGCGACGCCGAGCCACTGGGTCGCCGTGGGCCGGGCGCCGAAGGCGAGCACCCCGACGAGAGCGGCGGTGAGCGGGAAGGTGAGCTCGGCCAGGGTGGCCCGGGAGGCCGGGGTGCGCCCGAGCGCGAGGTAGTAGAGGGTGAGCGCGAGCAGGCCGGGCAGCAGGGCGAGCAGCACGATCGACGGGGCGGCCTGCAGGGGCACGATGAGCGAGGTGCCGGTGACGGTGGCGATGACCGCGAGCGCGGCCAGACCCACTCCGAAGCGCAGGGCGGTGAGGTCGCGGAAGGACAGCTCGGCGCTGGCCCCGCGGCCGAGCACCGTGCCGGCCGCCCACAGCGCGGCGGCGCCGACCGCGAGCAGGGCCGCCTGGAGGCTGGCCACGCTCACGCCGAGCGGATTGGCGAAGGCGAGCAGCCAGGCGCCGGCGAGCGCGGGGAGCAGGAACGCGGCATACGACGGGCGCAGTCGCTCGCCGAGGAGCACGGCGGCGAGCGTGGCCGCGATGAGCGGCTGCAGCTTCTGCAGCACCTGCGGGGTGATCGGGTCGCCGAGCCGGAAGGCGGCGGTGAACAGCGTCGTCGCGAGCGCCGACGAGCCGGCGCCGATGACGAGCACCGACAGCTGGGTGCGCCGGGTCGCCGCACGGAGGCGACGCACCGCCGGCACGAGCCACGGGCTGACCAGCACGGTGAGCAGCGAGTGCTCCCAGAAGACGATGGCGAGGGCGGGCAGCTCCTTGGCCAGCGGCCCGCGCCACAGCGCCGACAGTCCCCAGAGCGACGCGGCGAGCGCGACCAGCCAGGTGCGGTCGGGGGTGCGGGCTGGGCTGGCGGACATCGGGTCTCCTCGCAGGTCGGGATCGCAGTATCCCGCAGCCCGGTGCGCCATCATGGGCGGATGAGCAGTTCGATCATTCCGACCGGCGCCAGCACCGAGCGTCCCGCCACCGAGCCCTTCGACGCGGTCGAGGTCATCGTCACCAAGCGGGACCGGGGTGAGCTCGACGGCGCCCGGATCGACTGGGTCATCGACGCCTACACCCGGGGAGTCGTGGCCGACGAGCAGATGTCGGCGCTGGCGATGGCGATCCTGCTCAACGGGATGACGCCCCGAGAGATCGCCCGGTGGACCGCGGCGATGATCGCCTCGGGGGAGCGGCTCGACTTCTCCGGGCTGTCCCGACCGACCGCCGACAAGCACTCGACCGGCGGGGTCGGCGACAAGATCACCCTGCCGCTCGCGCCGCTCGTCGCAGCGTGCGGTGTGGCGGTGCCCCAGCTGTCCGGGCGCGGGCTCGGCCACACCGGCGGCACGCTGGACAAGCTCGAGTCGATCCCTGGGTGGCGGGCGGGGCTGTCCAACGCGGAGATGCTCGCGCAGCTCGAGGACGTGGGCGCGGTGATCTGCGCGGCCGGGTCGGGTCTGGCGCCGGCAGACAAGCGGCTCTATGCCCTGCGGGACGTCACCGGCACGGTCGAGGCGATCCCGCTCATCGCCAGCTCGATCATGAGCAAGAAGATCGCCGAGGGTACGGGGGCGCTGGTCCTGGACGTCAAGGTCGGCTCCGGGGCCTTCATGAAGGACGTCGAGCGCGCCGGCGAGCTGGCCCGCACGATGGTGGGGCTCGGCACGGAGGCCGGCGTGCGGACGGTCGCGCTGCTCACCGCGATGGACACTCCGCTCGGTCGGACGGCCGGGAACGCCCTGGAGGTCGCCGAGTCGGTCGAGGTGCTCGCCGGTGGCGGCCCGGCCGACGTCGTCGAGCTCACCGTGCTGCTGGCTCGGGAGATGCTCGCTGCGGTTGGGCGCGGGGACGTCGATCCTGCCGATGCGCTGGCCGACGGCCGGGCCATGGACGTGTGGCGGCGGATGATCGCCGCCCAGGGCGGCGACCCGGATGCGCCGCTGCCGCAGGCGCGCGAGCGGCATACCGTGTCGGCGGCGAAGGACGGCGTCCTCACCCGGCTGGACGCGCTGCAGGTCGGCGTCGCGGCGTGGCGGCTCGGCGCCGGCCGGGCGCGCAAGGAGGATCCGGTGCAGGCCGGCGCGGGTGTCGTCATGCACGCCAAGCCGGGCGACGAGGTGCGGGCCGGCGAGCCCCTGCTCACCCTGCACACAGACACGCCCGAGCGCTTCGAGCGAGCCCTCGACGCGCTCGACGGGGCGTGGAGCATCGAGCCCGCCGGGAGCGCGCCGCAGCTGCTACCCCTCGTCATCGACCGGATCTCCTGACCGCGGGAGCCGTGAGGGGCGGCAGGGGCCGGGGCGGGCTGGGGAGGGCAGTGGTGGTGTCGGAAGTATTGGATGCTCCAGCCAACGGCATTTCCTGATGCAACCAACGGTTGCTTGACATCGGCCTGATTCGTGGTGCATCCACGGTTGCTTCACGTCCGCCCGATCCCTGGTGCATCCACGGTTGCTTCACGATGAGCGCGATCCCGGGGCAACCGTAGTTGCGTCAGGAATCGGCGTAGCCCGACTCATCCGATACTCGCGCGCAGGGGTATGCCGCGTCGCCGCGCCGCCGCCCCCATCGGCGTTCGCAATCGCTTTGCACAGGCGAGCCAGCGGCTGCGAGAGTGGCCCGCGTGCGTCACCCGCTCGTGCGCCGACTGCTCCTCGGCAACGCCTTCTCCGCGCTCGGCAGCGGGCTCACGATGCCCTTCCTCTACGTCTACTTCGCGCACGCCCGCGGCTTCCCCGGCCAGCTCGTCGGCCTGGTCTTCGCCTGGATGGGCGTCGTCTCCTTCGCCGGCGCGCCGCTGGGGGGCACCCTCATCGACCGCTTCGGCCCACGGGTCGTCATGGTCGTCGGCCTCGTCGTCGAGGCCTGCGCGGTCGCCTCGATCGGCTTCATCGAGACCGTCCCCCATGCCTTCGTTGTCGCCACCGTCGTCTGTCTCGGCACCGTCGGGCTCTATCCCGCCGCGACCGCCATGCTCACCCGACTGGTGCCCGAGGCCGAGCGGGAGCGGGTCTACGGCATCCAGTTCATGCTCATGAACGCCGGGCTGGGCATCGGCGGCCTGGTCTCCTCCTTCGTCGTCGACACCACCTCGGTCGCATCCTTCCAGCGGCTCTACCTCATCGACGCCGCCACCTACGCGGCATACATCGTCGTCGTCGCCACGCTGCCCCGCGGCACCGGCCGGGTGCCCGTGGCGGACAGCGAGGCCGAGGTCGAGCCGCCCGGCGGCTGGCGCGAGGTGCTCGCCGACCGCACCCTGCTGCGCGTCGTCGCGGTGGCCGGCATCGTCATCACCTTCGGCTACGCCCAGATGGAGGCCGGCTTCACCGCCTTCGCGACCGAGGCCGGCGGCGTGCCCGAGAACCGCCTCGGCTGGGCCTTCGGCGCGAACACCGCCGTCATCGTCTTCGGCCAGCTCATCGCGCTCCGACACATCGGCGGGCGGTCCCGCTCGCGACTGCTGGCGCTGGCCGCGCTGACCTGGTCGGTGGCCTGGGTTGTCATCGCCGCCTCCGGGCGGGTCGACGGGGCCGCTGCGGTGTGGTCCGTCGTCATCGGCCTGGGCATCTTCGGTCTCGGCGAGACGCTGTGGGCCCCGGTCATGCCGGCGCTCGTCAACGCCCTGGCCCGTGAGGAGCTGCGCGGCCGATACAACGCGCTCCAAGCCATGACCTGGACGGTCGCGTCGATCATCGGGCCGGCGCTGGCCGGGCTGCTCATCGGGTCGGGGCACGCCGGCGTCTGGGCCGTCACGGTCGTCACCGGCACCGCCCTGGGCGCCGCGCTCTTCGCCCGGCTCCGCCGGCACCTCACGCCGCTCATCGACGGCACCGCGCCGGAGCCGCTGCCCGTGTCGCCGGAGCGCACGGGTCCCTAGACTGCGCTCGTGCCTCACGTCATCACCGACCCCATCCGCATCCCCGTGCCCGGCGGCAAGCTCATCGACGAGCACGTCGGCCTCGCCTCCACCCAGACCGCCGAGGTGTCGGTGGCCCACATGGTGGCGCCCCCTGGCTGGGAGGAGCCCTACCAGACACCGGAGTTCGACGAGATCACGGTCGTCGTCAAGGGCACGGTGCATGTCGACAGCGACGGCGTCCGGCACGAGGTGCGCGCCGGCCAGTCGGTCATCACCAAGGCCGGCGAGCGGGTGCGCTACTCGGTCGGCCCGCAGGGCGCGGAGTATGTCGCCGTCTGCCTGCCGGCGTTCACGCCCGACGCGGCGCACCGGGAGGACTGATGCCCTCGCCCGCGGCCGCCATCGCGCACCCGGACAGCGAGACGGTGCTGCGTGCACCCAAGGTGCTGCTGCACGACCACCTCGACGGGGGACTGCGCGCCGCCACCGTCGCCGAGATCGCCGACCAGATCGGGTATGCCGCCCTGCCGACCACCGACCCGGTCGAGCTGGACCGCTGGTTCGTCGCGGCGGCCGACTCCGGCTCGCTCGTGCGCTATCTCGAGACCTTCGCCCACACCGTGGCGGTGATGCAGACCGAGGAGTCGCTGGCTCGCGTCGCCCGCGAGTGCGTCCTCGACCTCGCGGCCGACGGGGTCGTCTACGCCGAGAGCCGCTACGCGCCGGAGCAGCACCTCGAGGGCGGCCTCTCCCTCGAGCAGGTCGTCGAGGCGGTCAACGCCGGCCTCCGCGAGGGCGAGGGCCTCGTCGCCGAGGCCGGCGGCCAGATCCGGGTGACGAGCCTGCTCACCGCGATGCGGCACGCCGCCAAGAGCACCGAGATCGCCCAGCTCGCCGTCCGCTACCGCGACGACGGGGTGGCCGGCTTCGACATCGCCGGCGCCGAGGAGGGCCACCCGCCGACCCGCCACCTCGACGCCTTCGAGTTCCTGCAGCGCGAGAACGCGCACTTCACCATCCACGCCGGCGAGGCCTTCGGCCTGCCCTCCATCTGGGAGGCCATCCAGTGGTGCGGCGCCGACCGGCTCGGGCACGGCGTGCGGATCGTCGACGACCTCACCATCGCCGGCCTGCCCTACGCCGACTGGCTGACGCGCGCCCTCGAGGCCGGCTTGACCTCCTTCGCCGACGTCGACCTGGACACCGTGCGCCTGGGCCGGCTCGCGGCATACGTGCGCGATGCCCGGATCCCGCTGGAGATGTGCCCGAGCAGCAACCTGCAGACCGGTGCGGCGCCGACCATCGGGCTGCACCCGATCACCCTGCTCAAGCGGCTGCGCTTCCGGGTCACGCTCAACACCGACAACCGGCTGATGAGCGGCACGACGCTGGCTCGCGAGGCCGACCTGCTCGTCGATCAGGCCGAGTGGTCGCTGCCCGATCTGCGCTGGGTCACCATCAACGCGATGAAGTCGGCCTTCCTGCCCTTCGACGAGCGGCTCGCGATCATCGACCGGCAGATCAAGCCGGGGTATGCCGCGCTCGGCTGCCCGTCGTCCGGCCCGGCCTGAGGGCGGCCCACGCGACTAGAGGATCGGCACCCGCTCGCGGACGTCCGGCACCAGCCCGAGGTCGATCGTCGTGACGAGGACGCCCGGCTCGTGGCCGAGCCGCGCGACGACCCGCCCCAGCGGATCGGTCACCGCGCTGCGGCCGATGCCGAGCGGCTCGCGCTCCTGTCCGGCGACCCACGCCTGCCCGGCGGCGACGAGGTAGGCCTGCGCATCCATCGCCCGGGCGCGCACGAGCAGGTCCCACTGCTCGGCCTTGCCCGGCCCGTCCCCCCACGACGCCGGCAGCGCGACGACCTGCGCGCCGGCCCGACCGAGGGCGGTGAACTGGTCGGCGAAGCGCACGTCGTAGCACGTCGCGAGGCCGATGCGGGTGCCGCACGCGTCGACGACGACGTGCTCGGTGCCGGGGTTGACGACCGCCGACTCCCGCGAGCCGAAGGCGTCGTAGAGGTGGATCTTGCGGTAGGTCGCCTCGCCGTCCGGACCGGTGAGCAGCAGGGTGTTGTGCACCCGCCCGTCGTCGGCCGGCTCGAACATCCCCGCGACGATCGTGACGGTATGCCGCGCGGCCAGCTCGCGCAGCCCGGTGCCGAACGCGCCGTCGACCGGCTCGGCGATCTCACGCAGCCGGGTGCCGAAGCAGGCCATCGCGGCCTCGGGGAGCACGACGAGCCGGGCCCCGTCGTCGGCCGCCCGGGCGACCAGCTCGGCGGCCTGGGCGAGGTTGGCCACCGGGTCGGGCCCCGAGCTGAGCTGGACCGCGGCGACCCGCAGCGTCCCGGCCGACCCCGCAGACGCAGCCGACCCCGCCGACCGCTCGGTCGCCGTCCGCTGCGACCCCGCCGTCCCCTCGGTCGCCGTCATGAGGCGCTCTGCTGCAGCTCGGGCGGATCCATCGGGATGACCCGGTCGCGCAGCATCGCGTCGCGGACCAGCCGGTCCAGGTCGCGCCGCCGGCGATCGGCGAGCACGGCCGCGAGCACGTATTCGGGGTGGTTGCCCGGCGGTGGCGGCGGCGAGACGTAGGCCATCACCTCGTCGTAGAGCTGCCGACCCATCTGCTCGCGCACGGCTGGTGTCATCGAGAAGGCCGCCGGCAGGAAGGTCCGCACCGCCATCGCCAGCCCGTCGGGCAGCCGCGCGATGTCGGCGCTCACCGCCCACGAGGCGAGGTGCGGCGGCATCGGCACGGCGGGCGGCATCCGGGTGCTCACCCGCTCGCGGACGACGAAGGTGCCGGCTGCCATGTCGCCGAGCCGCTTCCCGCGCGGGCTGATGACGCAGGCGACGATCGCCGGGATGCCGAGGAAGAGGTAGACCTCGGGCACCTTGATGAGCGCTCGGGTGAAGGCGTGCCGGAAGGTGATCGGCCCGGCGTCGTCGCGCAGGGTCCGTAACCCTGCCGCGAGCTTGCCGACCGTGCGGCCCCGGGTCATCGTCTCCATGATCGTCGGGTAGCCGACGAGGACGAGCAGGGTGCCGACGAGCATGACCCCGGTGGTGATCGCGTTGTCGTGGATCCCGGCGATCAGCCAGATGAGCAGGAACATCACCCCGGTGAGCAGCGCCTGGACGATGATGTAGTCGAGGAGGCCGGCGAGGATCCGCATCCCGACCGACGCGGCGGGCAGGTCGAGCGCGACGGCCTCGCCGGTGACCAGGTCGTCCTCACCGACCCCGACGGTCGCGAAGGCCTGATCGCTCATCCCCCGATGGTATGCCGCCAGCCCGCCGGGCGCGCGTGCGGCGGCGAACCGGCGGGCGGCGGCATACAGTCTGGGTGTGGATCTGGACGCCTTCGTCGCTGCGCACGCCCACGAGTGGGCCCGCCTCGACGCCTTGGTGCGTCGACGCGGCACGCTGAGCGGGGCCGAGGCCGACGAGCTGCTCGATCTCTACCAACGGGTGGCGACCCACCTGTCCGAGGTGCGCTCGACCAGCCCCGAGCCGTCCATGGTCGCCCACCTGTCCTCGCTGCTGGCCCAGGCGCGGGCCCGCTCGGTCGGCACCCGCACGGCGTCCTGGTCCGATGTCGTCCGCTTCTTCGTGCGGACCTTCCCCGCGGCGCTCTATCGCACTCGACGCTGGTGGATCACGACGATGCTCGTCAACATCGTGGTCGCCGTGCTCGTCGGCTGGTGGTTCTACGTCAACCCGCAGTTCGAGAGCTCGCTCGCCTCGCCGGCCGAGATCCGCCAGATGGTCGAGCACGACTTCGAGGACTACTACTCGCAGTATGCCGCCGGCTCGTTCGCCTTCAAGGTGTGGACGAACAATGCGTGGGTGGCGGCGCTGTGCATCGCCTTCGGCGTCTTCGGGCTGCCGGTGATCTACCTACTCTGGCAGAACATCGCCAACGTCGCGTTCATCGGGGCGCTGATGATCCGCTATGACCGCGGGTCGCTGTTCTTCGGGCTGATCCTGCCGCACGGGATGCTCGAGCTCACCGCGGTGTTCGTCGCCGCCGGGGTGGGCCTGCGGATCTTCTGGGCCTGGGTCGACCCCGGTCCACGGTCCCGGATGGCCGGGCTGGCGGCCGAGGCGCGGGCGGCGATGTCGGTGGCGCTGGGGCTGGTCGTCGTGCTGTTCATCTCCGGGATCATCGAGGCCTTCGTCACGCCCTCGCCGCTGCCGACCTGGGCGCGGATCACCGTCGGCTTCATCGCCTGGGCGGGCTTCATGACCTATGTCTTCACCCTCGGTCGGTATGCCGTGCTGCGCGGCGACACCGGCGACGTCGATGCCGCGGACCGGGGCGACGTGGCCCCGATCGCCGGCTGAGCGGCATACCGGGGCGGCCATGGCGCGCTATGTCGCCTTCCTGCGGGCGATCAACCTCGGGTCGGCCCGGCGGTTCGGCAATGCCGAGATCCGCGCGGCGACCGAGGCCACCGGCGCCACGGACGTGGCGACCTACGGCGGCACCGGCAACGTGCGGCTCACCTCGTCGGCGCGCTCGGCCGGTCGGGTGCAGGAGGCGCTCGAGCGGGCGTATGCCGCGGACCGCGGCTTCGACGTGCCGGTCGTCGTGTTCACCACCGCGGAGCTGCGCGAGCTGACCGAGCGGGGCAGTGAGCTGCGGGACCGGCACGTCGCGGGTGCGCGTCACTACGTGACCCTCTATGCCGCCCCGCCCCCGGCCGTCGCGGCGCACGCGGTGCAGGCGCTGGAGCTGCCGGGGGAGCGGTGCGTCGTCGCCGGGCGGGCGGCCTACGCGGTCCTCGACGGCGACGTGCACACCTCGAGGCTGCTGGGCTCACGGGAGCTCGCCTCGCTCGGGCAGGGCACCGCGCGCACCATCACGGTGCTGCGGGCGCTCGTCGAGCGGTGGTGCTAGGGCGCCGAGGCTGGCGGCTGCCAGAGCAGTGGGGCGAGGTCTGCGCGGGCGGCGGCGAGGGTGTCGGGGTCGGGGCCGGGGTCGGTGAGCCAGGGGGCGGGGTCGTCGATGGTGAACAGGTGGCGTCCGTTGCCGAGGTCGGTGTCGGTCCATCGGGGTGGGACGGCCGCGCGGGCCAGGTGGGTGTCGGTGAGCAGCATGACGGGGGCGGCGTCGAGGATGTGGTCAGCGTCCTGGTCGGGAAGATGTGCGCCGAGGTAGAGGATCACGTCTCGCTGCCACTGCGGGTTCGGATGTGCGCCGGGCATCGAATACACCACACTTTGGTCGCTGGACACGGTGTAGGCGCGGCGGACGATGGCGTGCTCGGTGACGGGAGCCAGCTCGCGCAGGGCGGTGGTGATCCCGGCGAGCTCCGTGGCCCATCCGCTGGTGGTGTCGCGGCAGGCGATGACGATGCGGCCGCTGCTCCAGAAGGACACCCACCGGTAGTGCTCGGGGTCAGGCCACCAGGCGAGCGTGCAGTAGGTGAGGGGGGTCATCGCGCGAGCTGCGAAGGACGCAGGGATCAGCACCGAGCCATTCCGCATGAGGTAGAGGTCGACAGGTTGACCCTGGCTGGTCCAGTCCCTGGCCCAGGCGCTGAGCGCTTCGCCTCGCTCGGCACTGGACTCCCACGCTGGCCGGACGACACCGCGCCCCTCCTGGCGGTCACGCGGTTGCCATCCGGAGACGGTGACAACGGCAACCGTCGCCCGCCGGGTGTCGCTATCGCCCGGTGGACGCTGCTCTCGGACCTGCCGCAGGGTGCCCGTGACTCCATCCGAAGCGAGCGCCTGTTCGAAGCCATCGACCCAGACCGGGACGGCGGCCGGGATGCTCGCCCGCTCGGTGGTGAAGAAGTAGCCGTGTGGGCTGGGCAGACAGTCGGAGCACCTGAATCCTGCGATGCCGTTGTCCTGACCGGCAGCCTCAGCGACCTCGTTGGCCCGATCGATGGCGGCGTTCACCGTGGCCTGCATGCCCGGTGCGTCGGTGTCGGGGAAGAACTCCAGCAGGATGAAACCTTCGCCGTCCATGTCCCGGATCTGCCGACCGATCGCTCGCACGTCGAGTCCTCGCACGACCTTGCCTCCCCCTCGTGCCCGGCCAAGCGCGGACGATGGATCAATGGTGATCTAGAGCAGGCCCTCGGCCTTGAGCCACAGGTAGTGGTCGGCGAGCTTGGGCGGCAGCTCCTCGGGGGGCGCGTCGATGACGTGCACCCCCAGCTTGCGCAGCACCGACGCGGTGCGCTCGTGCAGGGCGAGCGTGCGCTCGGCGGCCGCCGCGGCATACACCTCCGCCGTCGTATGCCGCGTGGTCGCCATCGCGGCCAGCGCCGGATCGGCGACCGAGGCGAGCACGACCCGGTGGTGGTGGGTGAGGGTGGCGATCGTCGGCAGCAGCGACTCGTGGATCGCCGCCGGCTCTAGCGGCGTGAGCAGCACGACCAGCGCCCGTCGCCGGCTCGTGTCGGCGATCGCCGAGGCCAGCGTCGGCCAGGAGGCCTCGAGCAGTGCCGGCTCGAGCGGCGCCATCGCCTGGACGAGCTCGCCGAGCAGCGTGGTCCGGTTGGCCGCCGCCGAGACCCGGGTGCGCACCCACCGGTCGCCGGCGAGGAAGTCGACCCGGTCACCGGCCCGCGACGCGAGCGCGGCGAGCAGCAGGGCGGCATCCATCGCGGCGTCGAGGCGGGGCTGGTCGCCGATCCGGGCCGCCGAGGTCCGCGACGTGTCGAGGACGAGGATGACCCGCCGGTCCCGCTCGGGCTGCCAGGTGCGCACGACGACGTTGCGGCGCCGGGCGGTGGCCCGCCAGTCGATCGAGCGGACGTCGTCGCCCTCGACGTAGTCGCGCAGCGAGTCGAACTCGGTGCCCTGCCCGCGGATCCGCACCGCCGAGCGTCCGTCGAGCTGACGCAACGAGGCGAGCCGGCTGGGCAGGTGCTTGCGGGACTCGAAGGGCGGCAGCGCCCGCACCGCCCCGCCGACGTCGAAGGAGCGCTGTCGCGCGGCGAGCCGCAGCGGGCCGAAGGAGCGCACGGTGACCCGGTCGGCCCGCCGGTCGCCGCGCCGGGTCGGGCGCAGCGAGGTCGCGTAGCGCCGCCGCTCGCCGCCCTTCAGCCGCACCGGATGCCGCTCGCCGCGGGCGCCGGCCGAGGGCTGCCAGGCGTCGCGCAGCTGGCCGTGCAGGGTGCGGCGGGTGGGGTTGGTGACGAGCAGGCTGGTCCGCCCCGGCTCACCGAGGCGCAGCTGGGCCACCGGCTCACGCTCGATGACCAGGCGCTTCGGCGACAGCGCGAGCAGCGCGTCCACCCCCGCGACGACGACGCACACGAGGGCCCACAGCACGACGGTGCGCCGGCTCGGGTCGGCCGCGATGGCGAAGCCACCGAGCAGCACGAGCACGGGGAACAGCCCGCTCACCGCCATGATGCGCCGACCTACCGCGGCACCGGGACCGAGGCGATGGCGCTCTGCAGCACCGACGCGACGCCGACGCCCTCGAGCTCGGCCTCCGGCCGCAGCTGCAGGCGGTGCGCGAGGGTGGCGTGGGCCAGCGCCTTGACGTCGTCGGGGGTGACGAAGCCGCGCCCGTTCATCCATGCCCACGCGCGCGCCGTCGCGAGCAGCGCCGTCGCGCCACGCGGACTGACCCCCAGTGCGAGAGAAGGAGATTGGCGGGTCGCGCGGGCGATGTCGACGATGTATGCCGCCACCTCGCGGCTCACCGTCACCCGCCGGACCGCCTCGGAGCCGGCCGCGAGGTCGGCCGGCGAGGCGACCGCCCGGATGCCGGCTGCGTCGAGGTTGCGCGGGTCGAAGCCCAGGGCGTGCCGGCTGACGACCTCGATCTCGTCGTCGCGCGGCGGCACGGGCAGCACGACCTTGAGCAGGAATCGGTCGAGCTGGGCCTCGGGCAGCGGGTAGGTGCCCTCATACTCCACGGGGTTCTGGGTGGCCGCGACGAGGAACGGCACCGGCAGCTTTCGGGGGGTGCCCTCGACCGAGACCTGCCGCTCCTCCATCGCCTCCAGCAGCGCCGCCTGGGTCTTCGGCGGGGTCCGGTTGATCTCGTCGGCGAGCAGCAGGTTGGTGAAGACGGGCCCC
>DAOTIG010000072.1:0-16610 GCA_035448065.1 Dermatophilaceae bacterium | reverse complement strand
CGGATCCGGGCCTCCATCTTGCCCTGCTCCTCCTTGGCCGCGTGGTAGCCGCCGTTCTCGCGCAGGTCACCCTCGAGGCGCGCGGCCTCGATGCGCTTGGACAGGTCGGCTCGGCCCTCGGTGGACAGCTGCTCGAGCTCGGCCTTGAGCCGGTCGTAGGCCTCCGGGGTCAGGTAGGCACCCTTGGCGGTCTCGGTCACGTCACTGCTCCTTGCTCGTCCGGGCACGCCCGCGCGGCGGCCGGAGGTGATGCGGTTGCTGAGCGGGCCACACGGCCCCGGGGCGGCGATGGTCTCCGGCCTGGGATCCGGGGTGGGGCCCGGGGAAGCGCTCAGTCTACCAACTCGGCGCCGCAGGCGCCCGATTCGGTATGCCGCGTCGGTCGGAGCCGTGGCGTGTCGCCGACGCGCGGGATCAGGACGAGAACTCCTGGACCCAGTAGGGGGTGCCGTCGGCGGCCACGGCATAGGCGACGCCGAGCCGGGTGAGCTTCGGGTTGAGGATGTTGGCGCGGTGTCCGGGCGATGCCATCCACGCGGCGACGACCCCGTCGGCGCTGGAGAAGCCGTTGGCGATGTTCTCCGCGTAGATCGCGCGCCCGGAACACGCCGCGGCAGCCTTGCTGAGGTCGGAGTGGTAGAGACGGTCCTCGGTCGCGAGCCGGCCGGCCCACGGCATGGCCACCTTGCCGACGAGGCAGCTGTCGGCCGAGAGCGGGGCGAGGCCGGCCTTGGCGCGCTCGGCGTTGACCCGGCTGAGGATCGCGCCGGTGACGTTGGAGGCGCTGATCGACGGGCTGGCGGCGGGAGCCGGCGCGGCCGCGGGGGCAGGAGCCGGGGCGGCGGCCGGAGCGGCAGTCGTGGTGCGAGCCGGCGGGGGAGCAGCCGCCGGGTCCGGCTTGGCGGCGGCCGGAACGGGAGCGGGCTTGGTCGCCGGGCGGGTCGATGCCGCTGCCGGGGCTTTGGCCACGGTCACAGGTGCCGGGCGGGCGGGAGCGGCGGCCGGCACGACAGGCGCGGCAGCGGCCGGAGTTGCGGGCGCCGCAGCTGGCGCGGCCTCCGCGGCGGCGACCGGCGCGGCCACGAAGCGAGCGGCATACCCGTCGCGGTCCCACCCGTGCACATCGACCGGCAGCGTCGGCGTGAAGCCGACGGCGGCCGAGGCGTCGACGACGCTGGGCCGGGCGTGTGCGGGCGTCACGAGCGCGGGCAAGCAGCCGGCGGCGAAGCAGCTCACGACGACGAATGTGGTGCCGAGACGGCGGAACGGCACGAGAGACCTCCGGGAGAGTCGGCTCGACACGGTCGAGCCGTCTGGCTGTGGTCCCCGAGCTAACGTCGTTGCGACACAACGAAGGGCAGCGCCAGATGGCGCTGCCCCGAGTGTCACACCGTCTCCCCAGACGGTGGAATCCGGCCCCGGGCGCGGGACCGCCGACCCGCAGGTCGACGATCCACGCGCATCCGTGGGTGGATACTGGACCCATGTTCCCTGAACGGATGGGGCGAGCGCAAGTCGTCCGAAAGGACGAGGCCTTGCCGGGCCGGGCCGCGCGACCCTTCGCGGTCGCCCCGCGGCACGTCGTTCTCGGCGCCCCGCTCGAGGGTCCCTGGCCGTCGGGGGCGCAGGTCATCCACCTCGCGATGGGCTGCTTCTGGGGCGTCGAGCGGATCTTCTGGCGGCTCCCGGGCGTCGTCGTCACCGCGGCGGGGTACATGGGGGGCTACACCCCGCACCCGACCTACGAGGAGACCTGCACGGGTCGGACCGGGCACGCCGAGACGGTGCGGGTCGTCTACGACCCGGCGGCGACCTCGGCTGCCGAGCTGCTCAAGGTCTTCTGGGAGAACCACGACCCCACCCAGGGCAACCGTCAGGGCAACGACATCGGCACGGCATACCGGTCGGCGATCTTCTGGACCACACCCGAGCAGGAGCGCGTCGCCCTCGCCACCCGCGACGCCTTCCAGCAGGTGCTGCGGGACAACGGCTACGGAGCCATCACGACCGAGATCCGATCGGCCGCCGACGCCGGCGAGTTCTACCTCGCCGAGGACTACCACCAGGGCTATCTGCACAAGAACCCCGGCGGCTACTGCAACCACGGGCCGAACGGGATGACCTGCCCCGTCGGGCTGCTCGGCGATCCGGCCACCCCGGCGCAGACCGACGTCGAGCCGCCGCGGCGCTGAGCGGGTCAGCGAGCGCCGCCTGAGTCAGGAGGATCGGCGGGCGAGGAGGTAGAGGCGCTCGGTGGCAACCTCGACCCCCTCGAGCGGGCCGCGCAGGTACCACTCGACCAGCTCCAGCCCCGCGCTCGTCACCGCCGTCCGCACCTGCTCGGGGTCATGCAGCACGACGTCGAGGTCGACCGGCTGGCCCATGAGCTCGTCGGCGTGGTGGATGGCCTCGCCGACGTGGGTCGCGAGCGCGAGCCAGCCGCCGGGCTGCAAGGTCCGCGTCAGGCCGGCCACCGCGCCGGCCAGCTCGGACCCGGCCAGGTGCACCACGGCATACCAGCAGACGACGGCGCCCCACCCCGACGCGGCGCGCGGCCGCATCAGCGTGCGCAGGTCGCCGACCTCGAAGTCGTTGCCCGAGAAGCGCTCTCGCGCGACCTCGATCATTCGCGGCGAGAGGTCGACACCGGTCACCTGGGCGCCCTGCGCGGCGAGGAAGGCGGTGACCTGCCCCGGCCCGCAGCCCGCGTCGACGACCGGGTCGGCGCCCGCGAGCTCGGCGACCCGGGTGAGCAGCCACCGGTCGAAGGGCTTGCCGTCGAGCTCGTCACCCAGCTGCTCGAGGTATGCCGCGGCCACCGCGTCGTAGGCCGCTCGGACCTTGGCGTCCCGCGCCTCGGCACCATCGGCGAGGACCACGTCGCGATCGAGCAGCGTTGTGGGAGAGGCGCTTTGGGGGCGCTCGACGGGGCCGAGCAGATGGACCCATCGGGTGTCGTGCTGGCCGGGCTGTCGGGGCAGCTCCTCGACGAGGGGTGGGTCGGCTGAGGCGAGGCGGCTGAGGCAGGACTCGACCTCGGCGCGGTCGGCGAAGGGGTGCAGGCGCTCGGCGCGCGTCTTGAGCTCGCCGGCGGACTGCGGACCGCGCAGCAGCAGGACGGTGACGAGAGCGCGCTCGTCGGGCTCGAGGGCAAGCCGGTCGACGACGAGCTGGTGGTACTTGAGAGTGCGATCACCGTGGACGACCCGGACCAGGTCGCGCAGGCGCAGTGGCTTGAGGATCTCGCGGAGCTCTTCCTCGGTGTATGCCGTGACCGGCTCGCGGCTGCTCGTCTGGTTGCACGCGGTGCGAAGACCGTTGAGCGACAACGGATAGCTGCCTGGGACGGTGATCTGCTTCTCAAGCAGCGCACCGACCACGCGCTGCTCGGCCGGCGTGAGGACGATCGGGTCGTCGGGCATGGGCTGAATCTAGCGCCGACCCCACTCCCAGGCCGGCCGGGTGAGCAGGCCCTGCCCGTCGACCTCGGTCTCCCCGACTCGCTTGACGAGCTCATGACGCATGGCTCCGGCCTGCTCGAGGTCGTCGGTCAGCGCGCTCGAGTGGGTGACGACGACGACCTGGCTGCGGCCCGCCGCCGCGACGACGAGGCGGGCGAGGGCGGGCACGAGCGCGGGGTGCAGGCTCGTCTCGGGCTCGTTGACGACGAGCAGGCTGGGCGGCCGCTCAGCGAGCAGGGCGGTCGCGAGCAGGAGATAGCGCAGCGTGCCGTCGGACAGCTCGGCGGCCGACATCGGCCGCAGCAGGCCGGGCTGCTGCCAGCGCACCGAGAAAAGCCCGTCCTGCTCGGCTACCTCGACCCGCGCCCCGTCGAAGGCGTCGGCGATCAGCCGGTCGAGCTCGCCGGCCCGGGGTCCATCGGCGATCGTCGCGAGGGCGCCGGGCAGGTCCCGGCCGTCGTGAGCGAGCACCGGGGTGTGGGTGCCGACCTGCGGTGCCCGGGCCGGCGCGTCGGCGTCGACCCGGAAGGAGTCGTAGAAGCGCCACGAGCGCAGTGTGCGGCGGACCCGGGAGATCTCGGGCAGGGTGTCGGCGTCGACCGGCTCGTCGAGCAGGCTGGCCCGCCCGGGCAGCTCCCGGGGCCGGGAGACCAGCCGGGAGCCCGGGCGCAGCACCGGACCGGCGAAGATCTCCTCGCGCTTGATGAGCGGGTCGCGGACGAAGAGCGTCGTGCGGGGCTGTGGCAGGCCGACGTCGACGAGATAGCCGAGCTCGTCCGCGGCATACCCGAGCATGAGGCTGACCGGGCCCTGTCGACGCGTGCCCTGCACGGCATGCTCGCCGCTGCGCATCTGCCGGCTGATCCGCTCCGGGCCGGCCCAGAGCACCGACGACAGCCCGCCCGCGCGGGCCAGCGCGCCGATGAGCTGGCCCTCGGCGATGCCTGCCATCAGCCGAAACGCCTGGTAGAGCGACGACTTCCCGACGCCGTTGGCGCCGGTGACGACGGTGATTGGCGCCAGCGGCAGCACCACGTCGCGCAGCGAGCGATACCCGTGGACGGCCAGCGTGGTGATCACCCACCCCAGGCTAGGCCGCCCCACCCACTCCCCCACCCACACCCCCACCGTCCGTCGGCCCTGGAGTAACCGCTTACCCGGGCATCCGTGCGACCCCGACACGCCGAGGACACCCACAAAGATGCCCAGGGAGGCGGTTACTCCGACCCTCGCCCGGGGACGGAAGGGGGCGGCATACTGCGCGGATGGAGATCCGTGACGCCACTGCCGACGACCTGGCCGCGATCGCGCCGGTCTTCCGCGCCATCGTCGCCGAGGGCGAGACCTTTGCCTATCCCGAGGACCTCACCGACGCGCAGATCGGGCAGCTGTGGATGGAGGGGCCGCCCGGCCGGTGCATCGTCGCGTATGCCGCGGACGGCACCTTCCTCGGCACCGCGAAGACCGGCCCCAACCGGCCGGGGCGTGGCGACCACATCGCGACCGCGTCGTTCATGGTCGCGCCGGCGGCGCAGGGGCACGGGGTCGGTCGAGCGCTCGCCGAGGAGGTCCTCACCTGGGCGACCGAGCAGGGGTATGCCGCGATGCAGTTCAACGCCGTCGTCGAGACGAACATGGGTGCGGTGGCGCTGTGGCAGCAGCTCGGCTTCCGGATCGTCGGGACGGTCCCGGGTGCCTTCCGCAGCAAGCGCAACGGCACGGTGGGGCTGCACGTCATGTACCGCGACCTGGCCGGCCCGGACGCCGACCCGGGTCGGATCCGGGGCTGACCCTCCCGCCGTAAGAAGAATTTTCAAAGACCGTGTCATGAACCGTGGGGGTCGGCGTCTCATAGTCGACCGAGGCGCGCCGAACGGGATCGCCCTGACCCGCAGGAAGGCCCGGTCACCCAGGGCACGCACCATCGGCAGCTGCGAACGGATCGGAACCCCCGAGCCGACCCCGTGACCAGCGAGCCGAGCAGGACAGCACCACCACCAGCATCACCCCCTTCGGACGGTGACGAGAACCCCCGAGCTCGCCACCGGCCGACGGACTCCAACGAAGGGCCGCGTCGACAACCCCCGAGGTCGACGCGGCCCTTCGCTATGCCGCGGTGGTCCGCTCGGCGCGCGGTGGTCCACTCGGCGCGCGGTGGTCCACTCGGCGCGCGGTGGTCCACTCGGCGTGACCTAGGCCCCGCGGCGCACGCGCGGCATACCGGAATAGGGTTGGACGCGAGAGTCGGCCCGTCCCCGTCCGAGAGGTCACCGCCCATGTCCCGCGAGATCCGCCGCGTCGCCCTGCTGACCGCCGGAGGGTATGCCCCGTGCCTGTCCGCCGCCGTCGGTGGCCTCATCCAGCGCTACACCGAGCAGCTGCCCGATGCCGAGATCATCGGCTACCGGCACGGCTATCACGGCGTGCTCAGCGGCAGCTATGTCACCGTCGACCAGGCCGCCCGCGACAACGCCCACCGGCTGCTCGGCTTCGGCGGCAGCCCGATCGGCAACAGCCGGGTCAAGCTCACCAACGCCAAGGACCTGGTCAAGCGCGGGCTGGTCGCCGAGGGTCAGAACCCGCTCGAGGTCGCCGCTGAGCGGCTCAAGGCCGACGGTGTCGACGTCCTGCACACCATCGGCGGCGACGACACGAACACGACGGCCGCCGACCTCGCGGCATACCTCCACCAGGGCGGCTACGAGCTCACCGTCGTCGGCCTGCCCAAGACCATCGACAACGACGTCGTCCCGATCCGGCAGAGCCTGGGCGCGCACTCGGCCGCCGAGCAGGCGTCGATCTTCGCGCAGAACGTGCTGGCCGAGCACGGCTCCAACCCGCGGATGCTCATCATCCACGAGGTGATGGGGCGCGGCTGTGGCTGGCTCACCGGGGCGGCGGCGCGGCGCTATCAGGAGTGGCACGCAGCGCAGCAGTGGGTGCCGAGCATCGGGCTGACCCCGGAGCGCTGGGCGATCCACGGCGTCTACGTGCCGGAGATCCACGTCGAGATCGAGGCCGAGGCGACCCGGCTCAAGGCGGTCATGGACGACATCGGCTGCGTCAACATCTTCCTCTCCGAGGGCGCCGGCGTGTCCGACATCGTCGCCCAGCTCGAGGCGAGCGGCGAGGAGGTGCCGCGCGACCCGTTCGGGCACGTCAAGCTCGACATGATCAACCCGGGCCAGTACTTCGCCAAGCAGTTCGCCGCCAAGCTCGGCGCCGAGAAGACGATGGTCCAGAAGTCCGGATACTTCAGCCGGTCGGCCAAGGCCAACGCCGAGGACCTCGAGCTCATCGCGGCGATGTGCGACAAGGCCGTCGAGGGTGCCCGGGCCGGCACGCCCGGCGTCGTCGGCCACGACGAGGAGCGCGGCGACGAGCTGCGGGTCATCGAGTTCCCGCGGATCGCCGGCCACAAGGCCTTCGACACCAGCGTCGACTGGTTCCAGGGTGTGCTGAAGGCGACCGGCCAGTCCTGAGCGACGGCCGTATGCCGCCCGGCTCACCGATGCTCATGGTCGGCGGCGTGCGACTGCGCTTGCTCGACTGGCTCGCGCGGGTGCTCATCGGCGCCGGCTTGGCCGGCTACGCCCTGGACCTGTGGCGACTGCACCTCGAGGGCGACCCGGTGACCGACGTCCGGCCGCTCATGTGGGCGAGTGCCGTGGTGCTCCTCAGCGGCCTGCTGCTGCAGACCTGGCGGCGACGACAGCCGGTGGTGGGCGCGGTCGGGGCCTGGCGCTCGATGGCGGCCGTCTGCGCGCAGCTGATGGTGGGCCTCTTCGCCACTGCGGTGGCCATCGACGTGATCATCGACCCGAAGAAGTGGTCCTGGCCGTGGGGCTATGTCCTCGATGCCTACGCCGCCTTCATCGTGGTCAGCATGGCGGGCCTCGTCTGCTGCCTGGTCACGCTCGCGGTGACCGCGCTGGGGTGGCGGCGGTAGCCCGGCGGCCGAGCCCGTCGCGAGCGGCCCCAGTTGCCACGAACGCCGATCGCCCCGGCTCGCCGATGGCCCCCGCCATCGCGCTCGCCGAGGCGATCTCGCGTCTCCTGCTCCGGCCGGTCCCGCAACCGGTCAGGTGGTCTGCAGCACCCCCGATGGGCTACCGACCCGGCTCACCCACCGTCCCCCTAGGTGGGCGGGTGCTGGACCTGGACTGTGTTCCCCCGAATACCGTCCGGTCCTTGCCGTACCTCAATGATCGCGCGCCGAGGCCACCGCCCGCGCGTGCCGAGCGTCATGTCTTGCGGGCATGACGGATGGCACAGTCCCCTCAGCACGGCAGGCCCGCTCGTCGCGCAGGCCCAGGGTGTCAGCGCGGCCCGCCACGGCGCCGCCGCAGGACCACCAGCCCCACGATCGCGGCGAGCACGAGGACTCCGACGAGCAGCACGGTGGGCCCGGAGGGGGGGCGCGGGCCGGAGTCGGCGGGCAGGGCCAGACCGAGCTGGCTGGGCCGGAGCAGCGCGGCGAGCGACAGGGCGAGGGTCATCTGAGGGTCTCCTTGGCGCGAGTGAGCAGGACGAGCAGGATCGGGAACTCGAGATAGGCGTGATAGGTGGCCAGGGCGGCATACACGGCCCGGCCCTCGCGGTAGTCGGCGAGCAGCAGCACGGCAAGCAGCGCCCCGAGGCCGAGCCCGACGGCCCAGACCCGGCGCGCCGTGAGCGCCGGCCAGCGCGCCTCGAACGTCGCCGTCGCCTCGGGCGCGGCCCGCGGCAGGAAGCCCACCCAGACGACGTCGTGCATCGTCTGAAGGAAGGCGAAGACGACGAGGAAGCGCAGCCCCACCTGCGCCACCCCCGGCCAGGCATAGCTCGCCACCACCCCCGAGCCGTCGCCGACGAGCCCCTCGACCAGGCCGGGGTCCGCGCGCACCCAGCCGTCGACCGCACCGGCGAGCACCAGCGCCGGCACGACGAGGACCCAGCCGACCTGCACCGCGCGAAAAGCCTTGCGCGACAAGCCGGTCAGGCGCTGCGACCAGGCCCAGAGGAAGACCAGCGGGACGACGTTGTGCAGGTGCGCGAGGACGACGAAGTGGTCAGGCCGAGCCACGCGCCGGCGGCGAGCACGGCATACCCGAGGACGATCTCGCCGGCGCGCCCCCACGACCCGAGATAGCCTGCGAGGAGCCGGGTGCCGACGACACCGGTGATGAGCACGAGCAGCAGTCCGCCGACCCGCCCGCCGAGCACCCAGCCGTAGCGGCCCAGCACGTAGCGCAGCTCGAGGACGTTGTGCAGGAGGCCGAAGCCGATGAGCCCGATGACCGTCGTCGCCAGCGGCGCCGTCACCGCGATCGCGAGCGCGACGACGGCCGCCGACGCGAGCACGAGCGCGGCGACGCTGCCCTGGCTCACGGCATTCGCAGTCACGCTGTTCGTCGAGGTGCCCGGATACGTCACTCTCGCAAGGCTTTTCGGGTCCGTGCCACTCGGGTGCGCGCTCGTCGGGAGTCTCGTCGTCAACGCCCTCACTCATCCCGTCCTGTATGCCGCGCTCTGTATGCCGCGCTGCTCGCCACCGACGCACCCGGCGCGTTCCTCGCGGCCGAGGCCGTCGTCGTCGTCGAGGCGCTGGTGCTGACCCGGCTCTGGCGAGTGCCGGTGCAGTCGGCCTGGCTCTGGGTCACAGCCGTGCTCGTCAACGGGCTGTCCACCCTCGCGGGCGCGGCTCTCATGTCGGTCAGCCGGTGAGCGTCAGTCGGTGAGGAAGCCGAGCAGGTCGGCCCGGGTGAGCACCCCGACCGGCTTGCCGTCGTCGACGACGAGGACGGCGTCGGCGACCTTGAGCTCGTGCCGGGCGGTCCCGACCGGCTCACCCGACCCGACGAGGGGCAGACCCGGCTCGAGGTGCCGCTCGACCGGATCGGTGAGGTGCGCCTTGCCGGTGAAGAGCAGCTCGAGCAGGTGCCGCTCGCTCACCGAGCCGGCGACCTCGCCGGACATCACCGGCGGCTCGGCGTTGACGACCGGCATCTGCGAGACGCCGTACTCGCGCAGGATGTCGATGGCCTCGCGGATCGTCTCGCTCGGGTGGGTGTGCACGAGCGCCGGCAGGTCGCCCGACTTCGCCTGCAGCACGGCGCCCACGGTGCGCTCCGAGTCGGCTCGCAGGAAGCCGTAGGAGCTCATCCACGGGTCGGAGAACACCTTGGAGAGATAGCCACGGCCGCCGTCGGGCAGCAGCACGACGACGACCGCGTCGGCCGGCAGGTCACGGGCCACCTCGAGCGCGGCGACCACCGCCATGCCGCACGACCCGCCGACGAGCAGACCCTCCTCGCGCGCCAATCGCCTTGTCATGTCGAAGGATTCGGCGTCGGACACGGCGACGATCCGGTCGACGACGCTCGGGTCGTAGGCGCGCGGCCAGAAGTCCTCGCCGACCCCCTCGACGAGGTAGGGCCGACCGGTGCCGCCGCTGTAGACCGAGCCCTCCGGGTCGGCACCGACGATCTGCACGGCCCGACCCGCGGCCTCCGCCTGCTCCTTGAGATAGCGACCCGTGCCGGTGATCGTCCCGCCGGTGCCGACCCCGGCGACGAAGTGGGTCACCCGGCCGTCGGTGTCGGCCCAGATCTCCGGCCCGGTCGTCGCGTAGTGGCTGGCCGGGCCCTCGGGGTTGGAGTACTGGTCGGGCTTCCAGGCGCCCTCGATCTCGCGCACCAGCCGGTCCGAGACGTTGTAGTAGGACTCGGGGTGCTCGGGGGCGACCGCGGTCGGGCACACGACGACGTCAGCGCCGTAGGCCTTGAGCACGTTGCGCTTGTCCTCGCTCACCTTGTCGGGGCAGACGAAGACGCAGCGATAGCCCTTGCGCTGCGCGACGAGCGCGAGCCCGACGCCGGTGTTGCCGCTCGTCGGCTCGACGATGGTGCCGCCGGGGCGCAGCGCGCCGGAGCGCTCGGCCGCCTCGACCATCCGCAGCGCGATCCGGTCCTTCACCGAGCCGCCGGGGTTGAGGTACTCGACCTTGGCCAGCACGGTGGCGCTGATGCCCTCGGTCACGCGGGAGAGCCGGACCAGTGGGGTGTTGCCCACGAGGTCGGCGATGTGCTCGGCGTATCGCATCGGGCCATCGTGTCAGACCTCAATCCGGTATGCCGCCCGCGCGAGTCCGCGCGCGGCATACCGCCGCATCGCGAGGCGGCTCAGATGGTGATGACCGAGCCGGCCGGCGGCGCCGCGGTCGGCGGCACGTTGTTCCACTCGGTGAAGCTGAGGGTGGAGTCCGTGGAGACGATCTTGGCCGGCAGGTAGGTCGTCGGGTCGAAGAAGGCCGCGCCGGAGCCGACCTCGTCGTCGAGGCGCAGCAGGCTGCGGCCGTCCTCGGTCACCGGCCGGGCGACGCTCGACGCGCGGTACTTGCTCAGCTCGTCGAGGAAGTCGAGCTTGAGCAGGCCGAGGAGGTCCTTCGTGAGAGCGCTGGCCTGCGCCGCCGGCACCTTGATCCACTTGCCCTTCAACCGCGCCGGCGAGGCTGTCGGCGCGTACTTCTTGTAATAGGCCTCGTTGCCCTGCATGTAGACCGTGCCGGCGACGATGCGCAGCATGAGCACGGACCCACCGGTCTCGCCGATGACGATGGTGGCGTTTGTCCCGTCAATGGTCCCCGCCACCTCGACGTCCATCTGCGAGCCCTGGTTGGGCGCGGTGCCCTTGATCCGCACGCTCTTGGCCGTGGCTCGGGCCGCCTCGACCTTGGGCCGCAGGTCGGCGACGGTGAGGGTGCCGCTCGTCGTCGTCGGAGCGGCCGCGCTCGTGGGCGTCGTGCGGGAGGTGCTGGGTGCCGAGCTGGACCTCGAGCTCGCCGAGCCGGCAGGCTGGGCTGTCGGCACGGCCGAGCTCGGTGCCGTCGACGGCTGGCCGAACACGGGATAGACGCAGCCGCTGGCTGCCACGGCGAGGGCGGCGGCGGCCACGGTGGGGCCGAGCAGCGAGCGGAGAGTTCTCACCGCGCCATCCTCTCCTGCCGACCGGCCTGCCGCATACCCCGTGACCCGGCTCACGCCGGCGGCGCGGGGGTCGCGGGCGGGGCGCACACGGCATACCATCGGGGGGAACTAAGCGCTCGCTTACCACCGACCACAGCAGCAGTGGAGGAGTCGTCGTGACCGAGGCCGTCGTCGTCGCCACCGCCCGCACCCCCATCGGGCGGGCCTTCAAGGGCTCGCTCAAGGATGTGCGACCCGACGACCTGTCGGTGCAGGTCATCCAGGCGCTGCTCGCCAAGGTGCCCGAGCTGCCGCCGGAGCAGATCGACGACCTCTACTGGGGCTCGGCGGAGCAGGGCGGCAAGCACGGCGGCAACCTCGCCCGGATCATCGCCGTGCTGCTCGGCTACGACCACCTGCCGGCGGCGATGGTCAACCGCTACTGCGCGACGAGCGTGCAGACGACCCGGATGGCCTACCACGCGATCAAGGCGGGCGAGGGCGAGATCTTCATCAGCGGCGGCGTCGAGAGCGTCTCGCAGTACACCGCCTTCCTCGGCGCCGGCGGCATCGACCCGGCGCTGCTCAACCCACGCTTCGCGGAGGCAGCGGAGTATGCCGAGCGGATGGCGGCCGGCAACGTCACCTGGACCGACCCGCGGCTGGAGGGCCGGCTCCCCGACGTCTACCTCTCGGTCGGGCAGACCGCCGAGAACGTCGCCACCCTGCGCGGGGTCAGCCGACGCCGGCAGGACGAGTGGGGTGTCATCTCGCAGAACCGTGCCGAGGCCGCCGTCGCCAGCGGCTTCTTCGCCGACGAGATCGCGCCGGTCACGCTCGATGACGGCACCGAGGTATGCCGCGACGACGGCCCGCGGGCCGGCGTCACCATCGAGGCCCTCGAGGCACTGACCCCGGTCTTCCGCACCGACGGCACGGTCACCGCGGGCAACTGCTGTGCCCTCAACGACGGCGCCGCCGCCGTGCTCGTCATGAGCGACCGCAAGGCCGCCGAGCTCGGGCTCACTCCCCTGGCCCGAATCGTCTCGACCGCAGCGACCGCGCTCTCGCCGGAGATCATGGGGCTCGGGCCGGTCGAGGCGTCCCGGCTCGCGCTGTCCCGCGCCGGGATGAGCATCGGCGACGTCGACCTCTACGAGATCAACGAGGCCTTCGCCGCCCAGGTGCTGCCGAGCGCCGACGACCTCGGGATGGACGTCGAGCGGCTCAACGTGCACGGCGGGGCGATCGCGCTCGGGCACCCCTTCGGCTCGACCGGCGCGCGGATCACCACCACCCTGCTGCACAGCCTCGCGGAGCGGGACGGCAGCATCGGCCTGGAGACGATGTGCGTCGGCGGCGGGCAGGGCATGGCGATCATCTACGAGCGCCTGCGCTGAGGCGGGAGGAGCCCGCCGCGCGGGCGTGCGCCCGCGGCATACCGGATGAAGTCGGTCGGACGGTGGATGCGCCGGAGCCGACCGGCCCGGGAGACTGGCAGGCATGGCATGGTTCCGGCGGAAGAAGAGCGACGCCGCCCCCATGGCCGAGTCGGGTGCCGCCCTGGACCCGAGCGTCCCTGAGCGCGCCTTCTGGAGCTGGTGGTGCGCCGAGGGCGCGACCGCCGTGGCCCACGCGATCGACGCGCGCGACGTGCACGGCATTGTCGACCTGCTCAGCGGCCCGGTCGAGGCGATGCACCGCGAGCTGCACTGGGAGCTCGGACCCGGCGAGGCCGGCAGCCAGCACGTCCTCGTCGTCAGCGCCGGGCACGACCCGAGGCTGCGCGCGATCGCCCGCCGCTGGCTGCTGGCCGCACCGGCCGCTGACGAGGTGTTCTGCTACTCCGACGGCCGGATCGCCCAGACCCGCGCGACCGAGCCCACGGCCGCGATCGGGGTCCAGCCGGCCGAGCGCACCGAGCGCATCGAGCATCTCACCGTGAGCAACGACGCCCCCGTCGCGCCGGACGCGACCGACCCAGCCATCGACCTCGAGCAGGTCGTCATCGGGGCGACCGCCCGCGGGGCACGGGTCGACCTCGAGCTCTATCACCCGGGGCTGCTCGGGCTGGACCGGGCCGGCCGCCGCCGGGTCACCGCAGAGCTGCTCACCGCGGCGCTCGGCGAGTCGGCGGCGGACACCTGGATCGGCGACGTCGACCATGTCGAGACCGCGCCCGAGCGGCCGACCTCGGTCGAGGAGCTGCGTGAGCTCGTCGAGCGGGTCGCCGCCAAGCATCCGCTCTCCGGCCCCAACCGGGTGTGGACGGTCACCCGTGGGGTCGACCTCAACGGCGAGTACTTCGTGCGGCACATGGAGCCGCTCGTCGCCGCAGGCCGTCCCGACCTGGACACCCACGTGCGACTCGTCGTGCCGTATGCCGCGGCCTCCGGAGGCTTCTACGACGTGCGGCAGGCCGGGCTGCTGGGCGAGCTCGAGACGAGCTTGGAGGACGGGCTCGGCGAGACCGGCCAGCTCGTGGCGAGCGAGAACCGCCCGGGCCGTCGGGTGCTGCACTTCTACGTCGACGGCACGACCGCCGCGTCGGCGGTGCTGCAGAAGGACCTGGACTCCTGGGCCGAGGGGCCGATCGTCTGTGACGTCGCCTTCGACCCGGCCTGGGAGGCCGTGGGACACCTGCGCTGAGGGGCCTTGGCGCAGGTCTGGTGCGGCGCCCGCTTCCATCCGTCAGGGGGAGTCGGGGCGGGCGCCGCCCCTCTCCCGTGCCGCCTGGTCGGCGCCGTCCCCCGTCGCTCAGCGCAGCTCGGCGCGCAGCCGGGTCAGGAGCCCAGCGATCTCGCCGTCGGCCACGCCGGCCGCGAGCGCGTCGTGCACGGCGACCCGCAGCTGGTCGAGCGCGGTGACCGGGCCGAGGTCGGCCAGTCGGACGGTGCTCTCGACGCCCGGCGCCGGCGCCGGCTCGGCCGCTGGCGCTCGGGCCGGCTCGGCCTTGGCGAGCAGCTGCTCGGCGACGGCGCGCACCCGCGCGGCATAGCGAAGCGCCTGGTCGAGCGGCAGCTGACGCCACCGCCCGACCAGGCGCTCAAGCTCCTCCGCGGCCGGCGCGACGCTGCCGCCCCGGCCCACGGTCATCGACGCAGGCTCAGTCGCGCAGGCGCGCGAGCAGCCGGACGATCTCGATGTAGAGCCAGACCAGGCTGACGATGAGACCGTGCGCGAGCAGCCAGGAGTACTTCTCCGGCGCACCCATCCGGACCGCCTGGTCGATCGAGTCGAAGTCGACGGCCAGTGAGTAGGAGGCGAGGCCGACACCGAGCAGCGAGATCCCGATGCCGAGCATGCTGCTGCCGCCGAAGCCCCAGCCGGAGGTCCAGCCGACCAGCAGGCCGACCAGGTTGACCAGGCTGAAGAGCACGTAGCCGATGAGCATCATGCCGAAGATCCGACGCGACGTGGAGGTCACCTTGATGACGCCGGTCTTGTAGCCGATGAACATGCCGGCGAAGGTGCACAGGGTCGCGATGACCGCGGTGGCGACGATGCCGTGGTACTGGCGGATCGAGTTGATGTACTCGCTGAAGGCGCCGACGAAGACGCCCTCGAAGATCGCGTAGCCGATGATGAGCGGGACGTTGACCTTCTTCATGAAGGCGATGACCAGCCCGATCACCAGGCCGCCGATCATGCCGCCCAGCCACAGGGTGAGACCGAGGCGCGGCGCCTGCGCGGCGGTGAACCACGAGCCGGCGGCGGCCACGACGAGGATGCCGAAGAGCGCGAGCGTCTTCATGACGACGTCGTCGACCGTCACCCGGCCGGTCTCGAGCGGGCCGGCGCTCGGGCGCTGGTAGGACTGCTCGAGCTGCTGCTGCTGGTATGCCGCGTACGCCGGGTCGTAGACCGGCGGCTGGCCCTGCTGGGGGTAGCCCTGCTGGGGGTAGCCCTGCGGGTAGTCCTGGTGCGGGTAGCCCTGCTGCGGGTACTGCTGCTGCTCGTATCCCTGCTGACCGAAGCCGGCGTACTGACGCTCCTCGCGCAGCTGCTTCTCGATCCTGCCGAACACCGGGTTTCCGCCGGCCATCTGGTCCTCCCTGGGGTCGGGCCCCACGCGGGGTCCGTTCTGAAGGTCCCAGCGTACGCGAGGCCGCCCGAGTTCCCGGCGCTGCACGCGTCCCGATCAGGTCACGAGACCGCTCGCGCCCCCGACGAGACTCGAACTCGCACTCGGGCGATTTTAAGTCGCCTGCCTCTGCCAGTTGGGCTACGAGGGCGTCTCCACTGTAGGGCTCGCCAGCCGCGCGATCACGGCGTCGAGCATCGCCTCGGTGAGCCGCCCGGTGAAGGTGTTCTGCTGGCTCACGTGATAGCTGCCGACGAGCCGGACCGGCTCGCCGCCACCCGGGCCGGGCCGGCCGAGGGCCGTCTCGGCGCCGTGGCCGAAGCGCGGCTTGGGCGTCGGCACGACCCAGCCCACCCGCCGGGCGGCCGCGAGGGTCGCATCCCAGGCAAGGCCGCCGAGCGCGAGCACCGAGCGCACGGTGGGCGCCGCGAGCTCGAGGTCGCGGTCCAGCCACGGCGCGCAGGTCGCTCGCTCGGCGCCGGTCGGGCTGTTGTCGGGGGGTGCGCAGCGGACCGTCGCGACGATCCGCATGCCGGTGAGCGCCTGGCCGTCGCCGGCGTGCGTCGAGGTCGGCAGGGCGGCATACCCGGCGCGATGGAGGGCGGCGTAGAGCCAGTCGCCGGAGCGGTCGCCGGTGAACATCCGCCCGGTCCGGTTCGCGCCGTGCGCAGCCGGCGCGAGCCCGACGACGAGCACCGCGGGCGCCGGGTCGCCGAACCCCGGCCCCGGCCGACCCCAGTAGGGCTGCCCGGCGAAGGCAGCCCGCTTGTCGACCGCGACCTGCTCGCGCCACCCGACGAGCCGCGGGCAGGCGCGGCATACCGAGATGCGGGCGTCGAGCGCCGCGACGTCGGCGACCTCGGCGGCGAGCGCCGCGACCTGGCCCGCGTCGTGCGCCACCGGGGTATGCCGCGTGGCCGGCTCCCCCGGCCATCCCGACCCCGCGGGCACCGGCGATCCGAAGGGCTCCCCGGTGATCGGGTGCGGGAGGGCAGGCGGGTCGGCGCGGTCGGGCACCCGGCCACTGTGCCACTCCCTCGAGCATCGAGGGGGACGGTCGCTCAGCCCCGGGTCAGCGAGAGCGCGATGCCGTCGAGGATGTCGTGCTCGGAGGTGACG
>DAOTIG010000071.1:0-16612 GCA_035448065.1 Dermatophilaceae bacterium | reverse complement strand
CCTTGAGCACCGAGACCGTCGGCGGCGCCCTGCTGCTCGGAGCGGCCATCCTCGCCATCGGCTGGGCCAACTCCCCCTGGCGCGAGGCCTATGCCGGCCTGCGCGACACCAAGGTCGGGATTCCCGCGATCGGCCTCTCCCTCACCCTGGGCCACTGGGCTGCCGACGGCCTGCTCGCCATCTTCTTCCTCGTCGCAGGAATCGAGCTCAAGCGCGAGTTCGTCACCGGAGACCTCTCCGACCGGGCCAAGGCGATCGTGCCGATCGCCGCGGCCATCGGCGGCGTCGTGCTGCCCGCGCTGCTCTACGTCGGTGTGGTCGCCGGCCTCGGCGGCGACCAGGGCGCGCTGCGCGGGTGGGCCATCCCGACCGCGACCGACATCGCCTTCGCCCTGGCGGTGCTCGCCGTCATCGGCACCCACCTGCCGCCGGCCCTGCGGGCCTTCCTGCTCACCCTCGCCGTCGTCGACGACCTCATCGCGATCACCATCATCGCCCTCTTCTACTCGACAAAGGTCGCCCTGCTCCCGCTCGCCCTCGCCGTCATCCCGCTACTCGCCTTCGGCTGGCTGCTGCGCCGCGGCCACACCAACCCGGTGCTGCTCGCCATCCCCGCCCTGCTCACCTGGTATCTCGTCTACCAGGGCGGCGTGCACGCCACCGTCGCCGGCGTGCTGCTCGGGCTCATCGTCCCCGTCGACAAGCACGTCGAGCAGTCCGACGAGCACAGCCTCGCCGAGCGCTTCGAGCACCGACTGCGCCCCTTCTCCGCGGGGGTGGCGGTCCCCGTCTTCGCCTTCTTCGCGGCCGGCGTCACCGTCGTCGGCGGTGGCTTCGGCGCGGCGCTCGCCGACCCGATCCTCCTCGGCATCGTCGTCGGACTCGTGCTGGGCAAGGCCGTCGGCGTCTTCGGCGGCACCTTCCTGGTTGCCCGCTTCACCCGGGCCGAGCTCGACGAGGACCTCGCCTGGTCGGACGTCCTCGGCATCGCCCTGCTCTCCGGCATCGGCTTCACCGTCTCGCTGCTCATCGGCGAGCTGGCCTTCGGGGTGGGCTCCGACGCCGACGACCACGTGAAGATCGCCGTCCTCACCGGCTCGCTGCTCGCCGCCGTGCTCGCCGCGCTCGTCCTCGTGCGCCGGAACCGGCACTTCCGAGCCGTGGAAGCCCGTGAGCTCGCCGACCACGCGTAGGCTTCGGTTGTAGCGACGCCAGCCGGGAGGAACCCAATGTCTCGCGATCTCGAGCTCACCGACGCCGCCGAGCCGACCATCGGCCAGCTCGTCGCCTCGGCCAGCCGTGACGTGTCGACCATCGTCCGCAGCGAGATCGCGCTGGCCAAGGCCGAGGTCACCCAGGGTCTGACCGTCAAGGGCAAGGGCGGCGGCATGCTCGCCGCCGCCGGCGTCGTCGGCATCTTCGCGCTCGCCTTCCTGCTCACGACGCTCGCGTGGGGCATCGTCGCGCTGCTGTCCTGGCCGGTGTGGGCCGGCTTCGGCATCGTCACCCTGCTGCTGCTGCTGCTCGCCGCGATCCTCGCGCTCGTCGGCAAGAAGACGCTGGCCCAGGGCAACCCCAAGCCCGAGCGGGCGATCGCCCAGGCCGAGCAGACCGTGGCGACCCTCAAGAGCGCGGCCGGCCAGGGCTAGCTCGTCGCTACTTGGCGGCTGCCCGCGCTGGTCGCGCACGTCGGCGGCTGCCCGCGCTCAGCGCCAG
This sequence comes from Dermatophilaceae bacterium, assembly GCA_035448065.1. Classification (GTDB taxonomy): domain Bacteria; phylum Actinomycetota; class Actinomycetes; order Actinomycetales; family Dermatophilaceae; genus Phosphoribacter. The sequence goes on along the minus strand of DAOTIG010000071.1, from coordinate 14,896 downwards.
GCGGCGTCTGCCCGCGTTGACGCCGGCCGACGGCTGCCCGCGCTCGACCCGCACCAGGCCGCCGCCGCCAGCCGGCTCCTGAGGCCGATCCGCCCATGGAAACGCATGCGTTTCCCGATTCGTCACGGGATCCCATCGACATTCGGGAAACGCATGCGTTTCCACGGGCGCGCGGCGGCCCAGATCCGACTTGCGCTCGACCATGACCCGCCCCCGCGGCGGAGCGCGACCCCGGTCGAGGAGCCCACAGGCCGCGCGGCGGACCGCCGCTCCGTGGCCCTCCGCCAGGCAGCTGCACGCACGTGCCGCGCGAACGCGGCATACTCGAAGACATGTCTGCGGATGCATCCTCGGTGCTCCTCGAGGGGCCCTGGGAGCACCGCTTCGTCTCCGCCAACGGCGCGCGCTTCCACGTCGCGGAGGCCGGCAACGGGCCGCTCGTGCTGCTGCTGCACGGTTTCCCCCAGTTCTGGTGGGCCTGGCGCCACCAGCTCGTCGCGCTCGCCGACGCTGGCTATCGCGCGGTCGCGGTCGACCTGCGGGGCTTCGGCGCCTCGGACAAGCCGCCCAAGGGCTACGACACCTTCACCGCGTGCGGCGACGCCGCCGCGATCGTCCGCAGCCTCGGCGAGGAGCAGGCGGTCGTGGTCGGCCAGGGCCTCGGCGGCTGGACCGCGTGGGCGATGCCGACGCTCCAACCGGCCGTCGTCCGCGGCATCGGGGTGCTCTCGATGGCCCACCCGGTGCTCATGCAGCGATTGTCCTGGCGCGACCCGGCCCAGCGCGCCGCCTCCCGCTTCGTCGTCGACCTGCAGTGGCCGTTCCGGGCCGAGCGCTCCCTCGTCGAGAGCGACGAGCAGGTGCGCGGCTTCCTCACCGACTGGTCCGCCCCCGGCGGCCCCTTCCCGAGCGAGGAGGAGGTCAGCCGGTATGCCGCCGCGATGGCGCTGCCGTTCGTCGCCCACTCCGCCGCCGAGTACTACCGCTGGGTCGGGCGCAACCAGATCCGACTCGACGGACTGCTGCTGGCCAGCCGACTCAGCCGGATGATCGAGCGCAGCGTGCTGCACCTGCAGGGTGCGGCCGACCGCTGCGTGCTGCCCGACACGGCCCGCGGCTCGGGCCGCTACGTCGGGGGCTGCTACGAGTGGCGGGAGGTCGCCGGCGCCGGGCACTTCCTCGCCGAGGAGGCCCCCGAGGCGGTCAGTGCGGCGCTGCTCGAGTGGCTCCCCGGCGTGCCCCGCTAGGGGCGCAAGGCCGCTACCCCACCTGACAGCTGCCGGTCGGCACCGGGACCGACGCGCTCGCGGCCGCGTCGAGGACCGGCCCGGCCTCCTGCAAGGTCAGCGCATAGCCGGTCGCGTCGTCGTCGAGCGACTTCGCGAAGACCACCCCCACCAGGCGCCCCTGCGCGTCGAGCAACGGCCCGCCGGAGTTGCCCGGCTCGACATGGGTATAGAGCGAGTAGATCTCGCGGGTGACCCCCGGCGCGCCGTAGATGTCCGCCCCGGTCGCGGTGAGCCGCTGCCGCACCCGCGCCGGGTCGACCCGCAACGGTCCATCGAGCGGGAACCCGGCCACCACGGCGAGCGCCTCCCGCTCCAGCCGCGGTCCCTGGGTGAGCGCGGGCGCGGCGAGATCGGTCACCGCCAGCACAGCCAGGTCGCGCTGCGGGTCGAAGACGACGACCCGGCCACGCAAGGCCGGTCCGGTGCCGCGCACCCGCACGGACGCCTCGCCGAGGCCGGCGACGACGTGCGCGTTGGTCACGACCCGCCCCGGCGCCACGACGAAGCCGGACCCCTCCTGCCCCTGTCGGCAGGCAGCGGCGACCCCGGTGATCTTGACGACCGAGCCCAGCGCGGCCTGCACCGCCGGGGCACTGGTGATCGTGCCGTCCGGTGGCGCCACCGGCGTGATCGGCTCGGCCTGCAGCCCCTCGAAGACCTTGGGGAAGCCGCCCCGGTCGAGCATCTGCCGGAAGCCCGCGAAGAGCTGCCCGGTCTGCGGGGGCACCACCGAGTCGATCGCCTGGAGCACCCGGGACTCGCCGATGGCGCGCGCCGCCGGCCCGCTCGTCACCCCGCGCAGACCGCCCGCGACGAACCACACGAGCACAGCCACCGCGGCCATCGTCGCGATCGCCCCCAGGAGCGAGTCGAGGGTCACGACCGGGCGCGCGGTCATCCGGGCCCGCACCCGCCTGGCCAGCAGCGCGAGCAGCACCTGGCCGCTCGTCGCGAGCGCGAAGACGCCGAGGATGAGCAGGGCCTTCGAGATGGCCGGCCGGTCCAGCGCCCAGGTCCACGAGCCGAGCACGCGTGGCAGCAGCGCCATCCCGAGCGCCCCGCCACCGAGGAAGCCGACGAGCGAGGCCACCGACATGAGCAGTCCCTGCCGCCAGCCGGACACGGCATACGAGCCGAGCAGGACGGCGAGCAGCACGTCGATGACTGTTCCGAGGCTCACGACACGGTCACGACCGTCCACGCAGGAAGCGCTCGGGCAGCGCCTGCTCGCGCCGCCGGTCCCACGGCTGTGCCAGCCCGGCGAGCTCGAGCACCTTGTCGACGATGCCGCCGGTGAAGCCCCAGAGCAGCAGGTCCGGGCCGAGCTCCCAGGCCGGTCCGCGATAGCCCGACGGATGCACCACGGTATGCCGGTGGGCCGGCTCGACGAGGTAGCTCACCGGCACGGAGAGGACCTGGGCGACCTCGTCGGGGTGCCCGACCGCGACCGGCCCCGGCTCGTGCCACCACGCGACGACCGGGGTCACGGCATACGAGGAGACCGGGATGAACAGCGCCGGCAGGGTGCCGACGACGGTCACCGACTCGGGTGCCAGCCCGACCTCCTCGTGCGCCTCGCGCAGCGCCGCCCCGACGACGTCGACGTCCTCCGGGTCGACCCGGCCGCCCGGGAAGGCGATCTGACCGGCGTGCGAGCGCAGCGTGTGGGCCCGCTCGATGAGCAGCAGCGACGGCTCGCCATCGGCGCCCGGCCCGAAGAGCACGAGCACCGCCGACTCGACCGACCCCTCGTCGGGGGGCAGGTAGCGGCTGAAGTAGGTCGGCTCGAGCCGGGCCGCCGCCTCGACGATGCCGCCGACCCACGCCGGCTGCGGCGCGTCGTGCGGTCCGGCCAGCCCGCCCCGGTATGCCGCGGGCCCGCCGCCGTCGGCCACGCCGGTCACCGGGCGGCCTCCCGGCCCGGCGCGAGCTCGTAGGCGAGCAGCGCGGCGGCCCGGTCGGGGTCGGTCTCGCCGACGCCGTAGGACGGGCAGAGCCGGGCCACCGGGCAGGCTCCACAGGCCGGCTTGCGGGCGTGGCAGGTGCGGCGGCCGTGGAAGATGAGGACGTGGCTGAGCATCGTCCAGTCGGCCCGGGGGAAGAGCGCACCGACCTCGTGCTCGACCTTGACCGGGTCCTCCTGGGCGGTCCAGCCGAGCCGGCGGGCCAGCCTCCCGAAGTGCGTGTCGACGGTGATGCCGGGCACCCCGAAGGCGTTGCCGAGCACGACATTCGCCGTCTTGCGGCCGACGCCTGGCAGGGTCACCAGGTCGGCGAGCCGGCCCGGCACCTGGCCGTCGAAGCGCTCGACCAGCGCGGCTCCGAGCTTGATGAGCGCCTCGGACTTGGCGCGGAAGAAGCCCAGCGGCCCGACGATGGCCTCGAGCTCGGCGCGGTCGGCCGCGGCATACGCCTCGGCGGTGGGATAGCGCGCGAAGAGGACGGGCGTCACCTGGTTGACCCGCACGTCGGTCGTCTGCGCCGACAGCACGGTCGCGACGAGCAGCTGCAGCGGGGTCTGGAAGTCCAGCTCGCACGCGGCATACGGATAGCGCTCGTGCAGCAGCCGATAGGTCCGGCGGGCCCGCCGGGTCAGGGCGAGCGCAGACTCCGACCCGGGCGCGGCGACGGGGGTCGAGGAGTCGGCTGTGGGCACCCGACAAGGGTATGCCTCGTGCCCCCCAGTGCCCGGTCTCACATGTGTTCTGGCACACTCAGCGGCATGGATCATGACGTGGTGCGACGCGCCCCGCTGTTCGCTGCGCTCGACGACGACGGGGCCGAGGCGCTGCTCGCGCAGATGACCCCTGAGCGGCTCGAGCGTGGCGACATCCTGTTCCGCGAGGGCGAGGCCGGCGACCGGCTCTATGTCATCGGCGAGGGCAAGGTCAAGCTCGGTCGCACGAGCACCGACGGCCGCGAGAACCTCGTCGCGATCCTCGGTCCGGGCGAGATGTTCGGCGAGCTGTCGCTCTTCGATCCGGGGCCGCGCACGATGACCGCGACGGCGGTCGCCGAGACCCAACTCATGGGGCTGGGCAACGACTCGCTGTCCACCCTGCTGTCCGGGCGGCCCGAGGTGGCCAAGGCGCTGCTCGCCGCGCTGGCCCAGCGGCTGCGCCGCACCAACGCCCACCTCGCCGACCTCGTCTTCACCGACGTCCCCGGCCGGGTGGCGAAGGCGCTGCTCGACCTCGCGGCCCGGTTCGGGCGGCATACCGAAGAGGGCGTGATGGTCGCCCACGACCTCACCCAGGAGGAGCTGGCCCAGCTCGTCGGCGCCTCCCGCGAGACGGTCAACAAGGCGCTCGCCGACTTCGCCACCCGGGGCTGGCTCAAGCTCGAGGCCCGCGCGGTCCTGCTGCTCGACATCGAGCGGCTGCGCAAGCGCGCCCGCTGATCCGCCGCTTGCGCCACTGAGCTTTATCGGGTCACCCGATAAAGGTGCACTTCACCCGAGAAAGCTCCTGGGGTGAAGTGCACCCTTGGTCGGGTCGAGCGCCCCGAGGAGCCTCAGCTCAGCTCGCCGCGCTCGCGCAGATAGGCCAGCTGGGCCTGCACGCTCCACTCCGCCGCATGCCACACGGACCGGGGCACGTCGGCATAGACCGTCTCGACGACCTCGCGCGGGGTGCGGGCGCCGGCCGCGACGGCCCCGCGCACCTGCTCGAGCCGCTCGGCCCGGTGGTGCAGGTAGTAGCGCAGCGCCCCCAGCGCGTCGGGCAGGTCCGGCCCGTGCCCGGGCAGGATGTGGGTCACCTCGCCGGTGCCGGCCAGCGCCGCGAGCCGCTCCAACGACGTCAGGTATGCCGCGAGCTCACCATCGGGCCACGCCACCACCGTCGTGCCGCGCCCGAGCACGGTGTCGCCGGTGAGCACCGACCCGTCAGCCAGCAGCAGGAAGCTCGCCGAGTCGGCGGTGTGCCCCGGCGTCGGCACGACGAGCAGCTCCAGGCCGCCGACGACGAGCCGGTCGCCCTCGACGAGATCCGCGTGCCCCCGGCCGACCGCCCGCACCGGAGACCCGGTCAGCTCGGCGAAACGGGCCGCGGCCTCCGCGTGATCGGCATGGTCGTGGGTGAGCAGGGTCAGCGCGACCCGGCCCGGCTCGGGCGTGCCGTCCGGCCCCGGCAGCTGCCGCGCGACGACCTCGCCCACCCGCCGCAGGTGCGGCTCGTCGAGGGGTCCTGGGTCGACGACGACGCACTCGGCCGATCCCGGCTCACGCAGCACCCAAGTGTTCGTGCCGTCGAGGGTCATCGGGCCCGGGTTGCCGGCGAGCACGCAGTGTGCCCGCGGTGTCACCTGCCCCGACGCCCAGGTCGCCGGGACGACGGGCGGCCGTGGCGCGGCGTCGGCCATCGGCGTCAGTGCACCGCGCGGAGCACGACCTGGCCGTCGTCGAGCAGCACCGGCTCGGGCCGAATCCGTCGGACGTCCGGCTCGCACTCGAGGAACTCCACCGCGCTGGTATGCCGCGCCAGGTGCTCGAGCGCGGTGAGCGTGGGCGGCAGCACCATGGCCTGCCCCGCGGCATACCCGTCGATGACGGCCTGCGGGCGCACCCACTCGGCCACCTCGGCCTCGCTCGTCTCGCCGTCGGCGTGCCGGCCGGCGGGCATCAGCGCGGCGAAGATCCGGGTGTCGTACTGCCGGGTCTCGATGACCGGAGTGACCCAGTGCGCCTCGAGGCGCAGCAGGTCGGTGCGCAGCCGCAGCTGCTGCTCGCGCAGCACCTCGGCGAGCGACAGCTCACGCGCCTCGAGCCCCGCGCGGATCGCCGGCCATGGCTCGACCGACGTGTCGACGAGCTCGCGGTGCAGCGCCGCGCCGTCGTCGCCGGATGCGGCGAGCAGCACGCCGCACTCCTCGTAGACCTCGCGGACCGCCGCGACGACGAGCATCCGGGCCTGGTCGTCGTCGCGGACTCCGAGCCGGGCGGCCCACGCGGTCGGGCTCGGGCCGGACCACGGCACGTCGTGGCTGTCCCGCGGGTCGACCCCGCCGCCGGGGAAGACCATGACGCTCGGCGCGAAGGCCATCGTCGACACCCGGCGCAGCATGAAGACCTCGACGCCGCTGGTGCCACCCTCGGCCGCCTCGGCATCGCGCACGAGCATCACCGTCGAGGCGAGCCGCGGCGCCGGCGGCTCGGGCAGCCGACCCGCACGCCACGCCTCGGCGCGCTCGCGCAGCTCGGCATAGTCACGTAGCGGGAAGTCGCGCTCGCGGGGCTCCATGGCAGACGCTCAGCCGCGCAGCGCGAAGACGGCCTCGACCTCGACCGGCGCGTCGAGCGGCAGGGCCGCCACGCCGACCGCCGACCGGGCGTGCACGCCGGCGTCGCCGAAGGCCGCGCCGAAGAGCTCGCTCGCGCCGTTGACGATGCCCGGAACCGCGCTGAAGGACGGGTCGACGGCGACGAAGCCGACGACCTTGACGACCCGCTCGACCTCGTCGAGGTCGCCGACGACCGACTTCACCGCGGCGATGACGTTGAGCGCGCACGCCGAGGCGAGGTCCTTGGCCTGCTCGGGACTGACCAGCCCCTCACCCTCGCCGACCTTGCCGGTGGCCGGCATCGCGCCGCCGCGCATCGGCAGCTGGCCGGAGACGTAGACGTAGCGCTCGTGCCGCACCGCCGGCGTGTATGCCGCGACCGGCGGCACGACCTCGGGCACGGTCAGGCCGAGCGCGGCGAGGCGCTCCTCGACGGCGCTCACTGGCCGGCTCCGATCGGGCGCTTGAAGTAGGCGACCAGGCTCGATCCGTCGGGACCGTTGACGACCTGGACGAGCTCCCAGCCGTCGCGGCCGAAGTTGTCGAGGATCGCCTTGGTGTTGTGGATGAGCAGGGGCGCGGTGAGGTACTCCCACTGAGTCATGCCGGTCACTCTAGGGCTCCGGGACCCGCCCCTGTGAGTGTGCGGGCGCTAGCCCCGGCTCTCGATCCGCGGCGCCGCCCCGGAATGCTGGCCGGTCGACACCGGCCGAGGTCGTGAGAGGGTGCCTCTCGGAGCTATCGGTTGCTCCAGATCGGCGCACTTCGTGATGCATCCACGGTTGCCCCAAGATCGGGCACTTCCTGATGCAACCACGGTTGCCCCAGGGATCCGACGAGCCGGGAGCAACCGATACTCGCGCCACCCTCCCTACCCGCCCGCCGGCTCCCCGCCGCACCCTTCCCCCAACACCCGGCGAGCGCCCTCCCGCCGCCCGCCCACTTGGCAACGCGATTCCCCGGCGCGCAGCCGCGCGGCATACGCTGACGGTATGCCGCCGCCGAGCTCGACCGTCTCGCTGCCGGCCGGCTCCCAGGCACCGCTGCCGGACGGCTTCGAGCGGGTCCGGCTGCACATCGTCACCGGCAAGGGTGGCACCGGCAAGACAACGGTGGCCGCGGCGCTCGCTGCGGCGCTCGCTGCGCGGGGCAAGAGGGTGCTGCTCGCCGAGGTCGAGGGGCGCCAGGGCATCAGCCAGACCTTCGACGTGCCGCCGCTGCCGCACACCGAGACCCAGGTCGCGGCGACCTCAGGGCGCGGCGAGGTGGTCGGCCTCTCCGTCGATGCCAAGACCGCGCTGCTGGAGTACCTCCAGCTCTTCTACAAGCTCGGCCGGGCCGGCGGGGTGCTCGAGCGCTTCGGGGCGATCGACTTCGCGACGACCATCGCCCCGGGCGTGCGCGACCTGCTGCTCGTCGGCCGGGTCTACGAGGCGATGCGCCGGCGTGCGGATGCCCGCCACCACCGGCGCAGCGACGCGCCCTACGACTTCGACGCCGTCGTCCTCGACGCACCGCCGACCGGCCGGATCGGGCGCTTCCTCTCGGTCGGCGCCGAGGTGGCCGACCTGGCCCGGATGGGCCCGATCCACAGCCAGGCCGACTCGATCACCGAGATGCTGCAGTCCGAGGCGACCGCCGTGCACCTCGTCACCCTGCTCGAGGAGATGCCGGTCCAGGAGACCGTCGACGCGGTCGCCGAGCTCCGCTCCCTCGGTATGCCGATCGGCGCGGTCGTCATCAACCAGGCCCGCGCCGGGCTGCTCACCGACGCCGACGAGGGCCTGGTCACGCCCACCGACCTGGATCCCGAGGGGGTCGCCGCCGACCTGCGTGCGGTCGGACTCGACCCGGCGCCGGCCCTCGTCGACGGCCTGGTCAGCCAGGTCCGCGAGCACGCAGAGCGGGTCGAGCTCGAGGACGAGCAGCTCACCGTGCTCGAGGCGAGCGGGCTGCCGCTGGTCACTGTCCCCTATCTCGTCGACGGCGTCGACGCAAACGCCGTCTGCGAGATCGGCGAGCTGCTCGCCGACCAGGGGATGGTGCCCGCGTGACCGCCTCCTCGACCCGCGCCCCCCGCACCCCCCGCTCGCTCGACGTCGACGCGCTGCTCGCCGACCGGCATACCCGGATCGTCGTGTGCTGCGGCAGCGGCGGGGTCGGCAAGACGACGACGGCGGCGGCGCTGGGCCTGCGCGCCGCCGAGCAGGGCCGCCGGGTCGTCGTGCTCACCATCGACCCGGCCCGCCGGCTGGCCCAGTCGCTCGGCCTCGTCGAGCTCGACAACACCCCGCGCGCCGTGGCCGGCATCGACACCGCCGGCGGCGGCCATCTCGACGCGATGATGCTCGACATGAAGCGGACCTTCGACGAGGTCGTGCTCGCCCACGCCTCCCGCGAGACCGCCGAGCAGATCCTCGCCAACCCCTTCTACCAAGCGGTCAGCTCGTCCTTCGCCGGCACTCAGGAGTACATGGCGATGGAGAAGCTCGGCCAGCTGCGCGCCCAGGCCGACCGCGCCGAGCTCGGCTGGGACCTCATCGTCGTCGACACCCCTCCGAGCCGCTCGGCGCTGGACTTCCTCGACGCCCCGAAGCGGCTCGGCTCCTTCCTCGACGGCCGCTTCATCCGGCTCATCTCGGCCCCGGCCAAGGCCGGCGGGCGAGCCGGGCTCAAGCTCGTCAACGTCGGGATCGGGCTGGTCACCAAGACCCTCGACACCGTGCTCGGGGCCCAGATGCTGCGGGACGTGCAGACCTTCGTCAACGCGCTCGACTCGATGTTCGGCGGCTTCCGCGAGCGCGCCGACCACACCTACGCGCTGCTCAAGGACCGCGGCACCGCGTTCGTCGTCGTCGCTGCCCCCGAGCGGGATGCGCTGCGCGAGGCGTCCTACTTCGTCGCCCGGCTGGCCAAGGACGGGATGCCGCTCGCCGGGCTCGTCGTCAACCGGATGCAGCCCGCCCCCGCGCCGGGCCTGACCGCCTCCCGGGCCCGCGCGGTCGCCGAGCAGCTCGCCGACGCCGACCGGCTCGAGACGTCCGCTGCGCTGACCCTGCACGCCGCGCTGTCCGACCTGGCCGCCCGGCACCGCAACCTCGTGCGCCGGTTCACCGCGGGCCACCCGAGCATCCCGGTCGTCGAGGTCGCCGCGCTCGCCCAGGACGTCCACGACGTCGCCGGACTGCGCGAGGTCGGCCACCGGCTGGCCGCGACCTGACGCCACGGCAAGCCCGCCGGCAGCCGACGGCACCTGCCCCGAGCATGCCGGAGGGCCGGAGCCACCAGGCTCCGGCCCTCCAGTTGTGGATCCCCGAGTCCACTGCCCCCCCCAGATCGTGCCGATCAGGAGGCGACTGCGGATGCTGCGCGTCCAGCCCCGGCCACAGCGAACAGGCGCCACCACGAATCGACATTCGGGTTGCGCCGCAACAGCGCTCGCCGCTCCCGCTCCGTCTGGCCGCCCCAGACACCGAACTCGGTCCGGTTGTCCAGGGCGTCGGCGAGGCACTCGGCGATGACTGGGCATCGCTGGCACACCGCCTTCGCCTGCTGCTGCGCCGCCCCACGCACGAACAGTGCGTCCGGATCGCGCGTCACACATGTACCCAACCCCGCCCAATCCGGGCGCAGGGTCCTGCTGACCACTGGTGTCGTCATGATTGTTCGCTCCCGCTTTCCCCGTACGGCACGTCCAGCCCCGGACGTGCCGTTACTTGAAGGTTAGGAGTGCCTGACTTTGCACTCCATGACCCGATCGGATGAGGTTTGGTCTCCCCGGACTAGTCCGAGACGGTTGTGCCGGAAGTCATCCCCGGGATTCGCCGGGGTGCTCCCGTCGTGCGTGTTCGCGGCGCTGTCGGCTCTGGTCACGGTCGTCTGTCTCGTGCATCCGGTATGCCGCGCCGCGCGCGGTGTGGGCGCGGCATACCTCGTCGGCGTTGTCCTGATGTGCGTGAGGAGCGGGCAGCGCTCGCGGTGATACACGGTGCTGCGGGTTACCCTTGAGCCCATGTCTGCAGGTCGCCCGCACGTCTCGTCCGTGCTCAGCCTCTTGGCGGCCTTCGTCGCCGCGTCGGTCGTCGCCGGGCTGCTCGCGGCCGGGCTGTTCGTGCCGATGGTGGGGGCCGTCGGGGCTGCGTCGGGCGCGGCGGTCGACATGTTCGAGTCGCTGCCCGACGAGTTCACGACCTCACCGCTGTCCGAGCAGTCGGTCGTCCTCGCCTCGGACGGCACCAAGATCGCCACCCCCTATGACGAGAACCGGATCATCGTGCCGCTGGCCGAGGTCTCGCCGATCATGCGCACCGCGCAGGTGGCGATCGAGGACCACCGCTTCTACGACCACGGCGGCGCCGACCTGCAGGGCATCATGCGGGCCCTGATCAGCAACAAGAGCGCCGGCGAGGTGACCGGAGGCGGCTCGACGCTCACCCAGCAGTACGTCAAGGTGACCCTGCAGTACAACGCGCTGCGGGCCGGTGACAAGCAGGGCGCGGCGGAGGCGACGGCGAAGAACTACGCGCGCAAGATCCAGGAGCTCAAGTACGCCATCGCCCTGGAGAAGACCCAGACCAAGGACCAGATCCTCGAGGGCTACCTCAACCTCGTCTACTACGGCGACCGTGCCTATGGCGTCGAGGCGGCCGCGCAGCACTACTTCGGCCACTCGGCCAAGACCCTCAACCTGCAGGAGTCGGCGCTGCTCGCCGGACTGACCCAGAACCCGGGCACGACCGACCCGGTGAAGAACCCCGATCGGGCGCTCGCGCGCCGCAATGTCGTCCTGGACCGGATGCACGAGCTGGGCATCATCACGGACGCCGACTGGAAGACCGCCCGCGCGGTGCCGCTCAAGGACATGCTGCGGGTCACGCCGATGGTCAGCTCGTGCGCCGCGTCGCCGTATCCCTACTTCTGCGACTACCTCATGGTCTGGCTCAAGAGCGACCCGTCGCTCAACCAGGCGCTCGGCAACACCCAGGAGCAGCGGATCCAGGCGATCTACCGGGGCGGCCTGACCATCAAGACCACCTTCGACCCCAAGACCTACGCCGGGGCGCGCGAGGAGCTGCTCAAGATGATCCCGGTGGGCAGCCGGGCCAACGACGGCGCCTACATCGGCGCCGCCACGGCGATCCTCGACGTCAAGACCGGCGGGGTCCGGGCTATCGTGCAGAACACCGACTATGCCGTGAAGCCGGCCAACGACACGCAGACCCAGGTCAACTGGGCCGTCGACACGAAGTACGGCGGCAGCATGGGCTTCCAGTTCGGCTCGACGGCCAAGGCCTTCACCCTGGTCGCCTTGATGGAGAAGGGCATCCCGACGACTGCGAGCGTCTTCGCCAAGGGCGCCTCGCCCAAGGACCCGGCCGAGTACACGAACAAGGAGCTCGGCGGCAAGTGCGGGCTGGGCAAGGAGCCGTGGTCGGTGCGCAACGCCGAGCCGGTCAAGGACGGCACGATGACGCTGGCCAAGGCGACCGCCCACTCGATCAACACGGCCTTCGTCGGCATGATCATCGACTACCTCGGTGGTGACGTCTGCCCGCTCGCCGAGATCGACACCAGGATGGGGCTGCACCAGGGCAGCGGCGAGCCGATCCAGGCCACCCCGGCTCCGCTCATCATCGGCGCCAACGAGGTCTCGCCGATGACCGTCGCCAGTGCCTATCAGACCCTGGCCAACGACGGCGTCCACTGCGCTCCGGTCCCGGTGGTCGAGATCCTCAAGGACGGCAAGCCGCTGCCCGTCCCCGCCCTCGGCAGCCAGTGCGACCGCCGGATCCAACCCGAGGTGGCCCGTGGCGTCACCGATCTGATGACCAACGTGTTCACCGACAAGGCGGGCACCGGCCGCAACAGCAACCTCGCCGGCGGGCGTCAGGCGGCCGGCAAGTCGGGCACGACGGACAACAACAACGAGACCTGGTTCGTCGGCTTCACCCCGGAGCTGTCGACCGCGGTGTGGGTCGGCACGCCCAACGACAAGAACAACCTCACCCGGCTCGAGAACGTCAAGGTCGGCGGCCGGTACTACGACACGATGTACAGCTCGGTGGTCGCGGGCCCGCTGTGGAAGCAGATCATGGACCGCGCGCTGGCCGGGGTCCCGATGACCAGGTTCCCCGAGCCGAACGACGCGACCGTCAACGGCGAGAAGGTCGACATCCCTGCAGTGACCCGGATGTCGGTCAATGACGCGAAGGCGCTGCTGCAGCAGGCGGGATTCGCGCCGACGGTGGTCTACGTCTACTCGGGCTATCGCTCGGGCACCGTTGTCGGCACCAGTCCGCGCGGCCAGGCGACCCGCGGCTCGGTGGTGCAGATCCTCGTGTCCAAGGGCTCGCCGCCGCCGGCTCCAGCACCCGCGCCGGCACCCGCTCCGGACCCGGCGGCGCCGCCCGCCCCGCCAGCCGCTCCCGCGGGCTAGTCAGCCGAGCCGGCGCCGAGCGGACCATCACCCGCCGAGCGGACCATCACCCGCCGGTGAGCGCGGCCCGCACGGCGGCCGCCACCCGACCTCCCTCGGCGCGGCCGGCCACGAGCGGCTGGGCGACCTTCATCACCTGGCCGAGCTGCGGCATACCCGTCGCCCCCACCTGAGCGACCGCCTGGGCGACCAGCGCCGCCAGCTCCTCCTCGCTGAGCTGCGCGGGCAGATAGCCCTCGATGACGGCGAGCTCGGCCTCCTCGCGGTCGGCCAGCTCGGGTCGCTTGGCATCCCGATATGCCGTGGCCGCCTCACGCCGCTTCTTGGCCTCCCGGGTGAGCACCCGCTGGACATCGGCATCGGTGAGCTCGCGGTGCTCGGTGCCGGCGACCTCCTCGTTGGTGATCGCAGTGAGCACCATCCGGATGGTGGCGGTGACGGTCTGCTCCCGGGCCCGCATCGCCGCGGTGAGGTCCTGCTGGAGGGTCTGCTTGAGGCTCATCCCCCCATTCTCCAACCGGCGGACACTGCGGCCGTCGCGGCCGTCACGAGATGAGAGGATCGGACGATGCATCCCGTCGCGAAGGCCGTCCTCGGACTGACCGCGACGGGCCTCGCGGGCGTGGGCTACGCGGGCCTCGTCGAGCGCAACCTCTTCACGCTGCGGCGGCATACCGTTCCGGTCCTGCCCGCTGGTGCGCGGCCGATCCGGATGCTGCACCTCACCGACCTGCACCTCATGCCCGGCCAGCGGCGCAAGGTGGAGTGGGTGCGCGGGTTGGCCGAGCTGGCCCCCGACGTCGTCGTCACCACCGGGGACAACATCGCCAACGCGGGCTCCCTCGAGGCGCTCGCTCGGGCCTATGAGCCGCTGCTCGGGCTGCCGGGGGTCTTCGTCCTCGGGTCGAACGACTACTTCTCCCCGCGCTTCAAGAACCCCGCCTACTACCTCTACGACCACCGTCGCCGACTCGGCGAGTCGCCCCGCCTGCCGACCGACGAGCTCATCACCCTGCTCGGCAGTGGGGGCTGGCTCGACCTCACCAACCGGCGCGGTCGGCTCGCCGTCAGCGGGGCAGATCTCGAGCTGGTGGGCGTCGACGACCCGCATCTCGAGTACGACCGCTACGACCTCGTCGCCGGCCCGGCCGACCCGTCCGCGACGATCACCGTCGGCGTCACCCACGCCCCCTACCAGCGGGTGCTCGATGCCATGGTCGCTGACGGCGCCGGGCTGGTCATCGCCGGCCACACCCACGGCGGGCAGCTCTGCCTGCCCGGCTGGGGCGCCCTGGTGACCAACTGCGACCTCGACACCCGCCGCGCCAAGGGCGTGTCGCGCTGGTGGCCCGGCGCCGGTTCGACGCCGAGCGAGCAGGCGCCGGCGGACGCGGCATACCTGCAGGTCTCGGCCGGTCTGGGCACCTCGCCGATGGCCCCGGTGCGCTTCGCCTGCCGACCGGAGGCATCGCTCGTCACCCTGGCGCCCCGCGCCTGATCCGCCGCTCAGGTATGCCGCCCGCTCACCTCGCGGGGGGCGGCTGGCCCGCCTTGCCGGCCCGGATCGCGGCGGCATGACGGGAAAGGCACGTCCCAGTGCGACTTTCCCGTCATCCCGACCCGACGCTGGCCGTCCCTGCGCTCCGTCCGCCCTCAGGGTGAACCGATTGGGCGGCGTGGCAGCCGGTCGGCTATCCTCACTCCTTGGCCGCCCGGCCGGGACGATCTGCCCCGCTCGGCGACCAGCCACGGGGTGTGGCGCAGCTTGGTAGCGCGCTTCGTTCGGGACGAAGAGGCCGCAGGTTCAAATCCTGTCACCCCGACCAGTTGGCTCTAGGGCTCTGACCTGCGGAAACGCGGTCAGGGCCCTTCTGCTTGGCTCCCGGCCGGC
>DAOTIG010000070.1:0-16714 GCA_035448065.1 Dermatophilaceae bacterium | reverse complement strand
ATGGGGATCATCTGGGGCTCGATGGGCTCGGCCCGCTCGGCGCTGGAGACCGCCATCTCGTATGCCGCGTCGCGGGAGCAGTTCGGCCGGCCGATCGCGGGCTTCCAGCTGACTCAGGCCAAGCTCGCCGAGATGACCCTGGACTACACCAAGGGGATGCTGCTCGCGCACCACCTCGGGCGGCACAAGGACGCCGGCACGGTGACCGCCGCGCAGATCAGTCTCGGCAAGCTCAACAACGTGCGGGCGTCGCTGGAGATCTGCCGGACCGCGCGCACCATCCTCGCCGCCAACGGGATCTCGCTGGACTATCCCGTGATCCGGCACATGGCCAACCTCGAGTCGGTGCTCACCTACGAGGGCACGGTCGAGATGCACCAGCTCGTCGTCGGCCAGGCGCTCACCGGGCAGCAGGCCTTCCGCTAGGTCGGGTGACGACGTCGGCTCGTGGCGTGTTGTTGGTTCGGACCGTGGATGATGGGGCCATGGACTCGTTGGCGACGCTCATCGAGGCTGACCGGAAGAAGCGGCCTCCGGTCCACGCGATCGTGGCCGCCGAGGAGCTACCCGAAGCGGGCGTGCCCGAGGGCATCGACATCCTCAAGCGCTGGGTATGCCGCACCGAGTCCTCCTTCGTGTCGATGGCGCTCGGGGCGCTGATGCTCGCGCCGCGCGAGCTGCTGCAGGACGAGGCCTTCCTCGACGACGTGCGTGGGGTGCTGCTGAGCGAGCGGCTCACCGGGCAGCACGTGCGTGCCGCATCGCTGTTGGGCGTGATCTCCCGGTGGCCCGATCCTGCGCTCGGGCACGCGATGCAGCACGATGAGTCGGCGGTCGTGCGTGGTGAGGCGTTCCGCGCCGCGCTGATGCTCGCGGGAGTGCCCTATGCCAGTGCGCGGGAGCAGGCCGGCCGGGTCGAGCTCGGAGGCGTGCGTGCGACCCCGGCCCTGGTCGAGGAGATCGCCCGCGGGATGTGATCGGGTCGTCAGCAGGTTCGACCTTACGGTTGACGTCGGACGGCCGCGTAGCCCGCATCATCGATGGTGGGGTCGGCGACGCAGAGCGGGAGGCGAGGACCATGGCGACGATTCGCGTCGTGGGTGTGAGCACGAGGCTGCCAGGGGTGGCGGTGCGCCGCGCCGTCGGGGTCGTCGGATCGGTGCTCTCGGCGCCGATGGTGCCCGTGCGCGCCGGCTTGCGCTGGCTCGAGCCCGATCGGACCGGACTCGAGTCGCGCCGTCTGGCAACCTATCTCGCGGACAAAGACGTGCTCGTTCTCGCACCGGTCATGGTGTCGCGGGGCGGACGACCCCGCCGGTGACGATCACCTGACCGCGCTGCTCGGCGACCTGCAGGGCAGCGGTCAGTCGGGTGCGGGCGGCGTCGGTCAGCCGTGAGCCGGCGAAGACGCGCAGCGTCTCCTTGAGCAGGTCCTCGACGCCGATCCCCATGGCCGTGGCGGTGATCGCGGCCATCGCGTTGCCGAGCTCGCGCAGGGGGATCTCGTCGAGCGGCCGGTCCTTGAGGTCGGCGGCGCCGACCCGGAAGCCCTGCCAGCGCAGCGGGTCGAGGTGCTCCGGCCAGACGAAGCCCTCCTCGGGGTCACGCCGCAGCTCGCGCGGCACGAGCTGGCGCAGCGGCGGGATCCGGGTGGCGGGCAGGCGGGTCAGCCCGAAGCTGCGCACCGTCAGCAGGGCCAGCCGGCCGACGGAGAGCGGCCCCTCGGCGTGCACGTGCTCGCGCATCACCTGTTGCACCCGCTGGGCCGACCGCGGACTGGTGATCGAGTCGAGGACCCCCCGGCTGCCGCGCGACGGGGTGGGGGCCGGCGCCCAACGCTCGGCGCCGGGCATCGGCGGCATCGACGGCACGGGATCGGCGTCCGCGGGGGGCGGTTCGGCGGCGGACGAGGTGGTCCACTCGGCGTGCGATGGTCCACTCGGCGAGTCCTGGGGGGTGGCCGGCGAGTCCTGGGGGGTGGGGGAGTCCTGGGGCGGGGGTGGGGCGGCATGCCCGGTCGACACCACCCGCTCTCCGGTATGCCGCGGCGTCACCGCCGCGCGCTCGGTCGCCTCGGCGACCTCCCGGACCACGCGGGCCGGGTCGCGCAGCCAGTCGGGCAGCCAGACCCGCAGCACCGCCGGCCAGCCCATGACATCGTGCAACACAGTGATCGGCAGCCCGTCGCGGTCGCTCGTCGTGCGCCGCCCGGCCCAGGTCGGCCCGTCGAGCAAGACGGCGACGCACGCCGGTCGACCGGCCGGCCCGACCGCGAGGTCGACCTTGAAGTCGCTCAACCCCACCGCTGTGCGCACCTCAAGGCCTACCCCGCGCAACGCGGCCGCGATCTCGTCACGGTGCCGGTCGATGACCTCGGTGACCACGCGCTCCGACCCGCCCGACGCGCTCGACCCGCTCGACGTGCTCGACCCGGTCGTCTCGGGGGCGGAGGCGGGCGGCATACCGACGTCGGTCGAGCCGGATTGCGTTGCGGCACGGGCCAGCTCGAGATAGGCGCGCAGATGCCGGATGCCGACCGACGAGGTCTGCTCGACCCGCAGGTCCTCGGGGTCGAAGGAGGAGTAGACGACGACCCGCCGGCGCGCCCGGGTCACCGCGACGTTGAGCCGACGCTCGCCGCCGGCCCGGTTGAGCGGCCCGAAGTTGAGCGGCAGCACCCCGGCCTTGTTCTTGGCGAAGCCGGTCGAGAAGAGGATGACGTCGCGCTCGTCGCCCTGGACGTTCTCGAGGTTCTTGACGAAGAGCCCGTCCTTGCCGCGGGTGAGCGAGTCCTGCACCGACTGGATGCCGCTGTCCATGAGCATCCGCTCGATGAGCGTGCGCTGCTGCAGGTTGAAGGTCACCACGCCGATCGAGCGCTCGCCGGCGGCCCAGCGGCGCAGCACCTCCTGCACGACCGCCGCAGCCTCGACCGGGTTGGTGCGCAGCAGGCCGCCCTCGCCGCTGCGGTGGAAGGTGCCGTCGACCCGCACCCAGGACAGGCCGGTGTCGTGGACCTGCCCCGGCACGGCGGGGAAGCTGGAGAGCCGGTCCTCGTAGTAGTGCCGGTTGCTGAACGCGATGAGCGCCTCGTCGCGGCTGCGGTAGTGCCAGGACAGCCACAGCCGGTCGACCCCGGCATGGACCAGCTCGGAGAGGATCGACTCCTCGTCGGGCACCACGGTGAAGTCGGTCGCGTCGCCGTCGGCGCCGCTCGCCTCCTCGGCGGCGCCGAGCTCGCCGAAGCTCGTCGGCGGCAGCTGCTTGGAGTCGCCGGCCACCACGGCCGCCTTGGCCCGCCCGAGCGCGCCGATCGCGTCGGCGACGGTGATCTGCGAGGCCTCGTCGAAGACGACGAGGTCGAAGTCGATCGCCCCCGGGGGCACGAACCGGGCCAGCGAGTCGGGGCTCACGAGCAGGCACGGGGTGAGCTCGGCGATCACCTCGCCGTATGCCGCGACGAGCCCGCGCACCGACAGCCCGCCGCGGGTGCGGCTCACCTCGCGCTCGAAGGCCGCGACCTTGCCGAAGAGCGCCCCGGCGTGGAACGGCCGACCGGCGATGACCGCGGCCGGGATGGTGCCCCGCAGGGTCGCCCGCAGCCGCGTCGACGCATCGACGAAGCGGTCGACGACCCGCTCGTGGCTGGCCGAGTCGAAGGTGCCGAGCGCGGTGGCGTCGAGTCGCTCGGTGAGCGCCGCCCTCGCCAGCCCGCGGTCGAAGGCGGCCGTCGCCTCGGACGCCTCGACGGCGCCGGTGAGCAGCTGCCACCGCGCCGTGGGGTATGCCGCGGCCAGCGGCTCGAGTGCCTGGGCCGCCTCGGCCCACCGGCGCAGCCGTGGTGCCGTCGGCAGGTCGGCGAGCCGGGTCGGCTGGCCGGCCTCCCACGCGCGCAGCAGGCCCTGGTCGCCGGCCCAGCGGGCGGTCGTGTCGGGTCGCGCGCCGACGGCCCCGGCCACCGCGGTCAGCGCGCGAGCCGCTTCGTCCACCGCCGCGACGGCCTCGTCGAACAGCGCCCAGCCGGCCAGCCGCGCCGACTGCACCGCCTGCGCGGCCCGCGGGGAGAGCCCGTCGAGCAGCGCGGCATACTCGTCGATCCGAGCGAGCGCCCGAGCCAGGTCGGCCCGCCCGGCCTCGGTGAGCAGGATGGTCTGCCGGACGTCGATGCCGCTCACCCCGGGCAGCTGGCTCCACGCCCCGACGAGGCCGCCGAGGTGGCCCTTGAGCGAGGCGAGCTGCTCGACGTAGGCGCTGAAGTGGTCGGGGTCGAGGCGCTGACCAGGCAGGGCGTGGGCGAGCAGCGGCGCCATCGCCGCCTTCATCCGACCCTTGCGGCCGATGAAGAAGCTCGCGCGGGCCTGCTCGAGGGCCTCGCGGACCGGCTCGATCCGGACCGTGACGACGTCGGGTCCGAAGTGCCGCTGCACCTGCGCCCCCCGGCCGGCGAGCAGGTCACGAGTGCGCGCGTCGAGCTCGGCGCGGGCCGCCTGCCACCGGTCGGTGCGCACCTCGAGCAGCGCGGTCATCGGCACCGCCTGCTGCGCGAGCAGCGTTGCGACCCGGGCCAGCTCGTCCGGGTCGCCAGCGGCGGCGACGGCGGCCTGCAGCGGCTCGGGAGCCGCGGCCACCCGCTCGTCGGCGATCGCCACGGCCGCGTCGGCAGCGGCGACGAGCGCCGGCAGCCCGGCCAGGTCGGCGGGCACGGTGGTCGCCAGGCCCCAGGCGGCGGCGGTGTCCGGGCCGAGCCCGGCGAGCGCGCCGACGGCCGACACGATGGCGGCCCGGGCGGCGTCGGCGTCTGCCCCCGCCTGGCTCACCGCCGCGATCGGCACCTCGAGCTCCGGACCGGCCCCGCGCGCGAGCGCCTGGCTGCGAGCCGACCACAGCGAGAGCCCCGCCGCGTTGCGCTCGTGCAGGCGGGCGGCATACGAGTCCAGAGCGCGAGCGCTCGAGGTGGCGTCAGCAGCAGCGGCCCGCTGACCCTCGAGGTCGGCGCGGGGCAGCTGGGCCAGGGCCGCGCGCAGCCGCTCGCGCACCTGCGCCGGCCGGGCGTGCTCGTCGTGCAGGTCGAGGGCGAAGGGCAACAGCCCGACCTCGGCGAGCCGGTTGCGCACGACGTCGAGCGCGGCCCCCTTCTCGGCGACGAAGAGCACCCGACGGCCCTGGGCGAGCTGGTCGGCGAGGATGTTCGTGATGGTCTGCGACTTGCCGGTGCCCGGCGGTCCCTCGAGGACGAAGGTGCGCCCGGCGCGCGCGGCGGCGATCGCCTCGGCCTGCGAGGCGTCGGCCGGGATCGGCACCGCCGCGACGATGTCGTCGAGGGCGGCGACGCTGCCGTCGACCTCGCCGGCGGCCGGGTCGACGAGCCGCTCGGTGGGGCTGAGCGCGAGGTGCCGGGCCACCGGCCGCTCGAGGAAGCGCTGCCAGTGCTCGTCGAGGTCGCGCCACAGCAGGTAGCCGGTGAAGCCGACGATCGCCAGCCGGGCCTCGGTGACGACGGTGAACGGCAGCCCGGCGGCGACGATGGCCTCGCGCACCAGCCGGATGACCGCCTCGACGTCGACCCCCTCGCCGCCGGCGCGGGTCGGCAGCGGGGTCAGCCCGGGCACGGTGAAGCCGAACTCGAGGCGCAGCTTCTCCAGCAGGCTGAGGTTGACGGTGATCTCGCCGGTGTCGTCGAAGACGACCTTGTAGGGCTGGATGATCCCCTTGATCTCGACCGGGGCGAGCAGCAGCGGCGCCGACAGGTCGCGGTCGCCGAGTCGCCAGTCGAGCCGGCCGAGCGTGACGACGAGCGGGTTCGCGCCGGTCTCCTGCAGGCCGGTGCGGGCGCGGTAGCGCAGCCGGGCGACGAGCGCCTTGTGCGTCTCGGCGTCGGCCGCCGTGTGCACCGTCGACCGGTCGCGCAGCAGGGTGCGCTGGATGTCGGCCGGCAGGGCGTAGGCGTCCTTGGCGCCCTGCCCGGCGACGGCGGTCGCCAGGTCGTCGACCGCCCGCAGGCTCACCGGCGCGCCGTCCTGCAGGAGGTCGGCCAGCAGCCCGAGCTGCTCGCCGGGCATGAGCAGCGGCAGCTGGGTCACGCCGTGGCCGAAGGCGAGCAGCCGGTTGCGCAGGGTGAGGTCGAGCAGCGCGTTCTTCCAGGCCTGCACCCGCGGTGGCGGGGTGGGGGCAGCCGGCTCCGGTATGCCGCCCGCAGCCGTCCCGCTCGCCACCGGCGGCACCGACCCCGGCGTCCCGGGCGGGCTCGGCGCGCCGGCCGGTGCCGGCGCGGCATAGGGCTGGGTGGCGGGGTGATACTCGACGACCTGGACCGTGCCGTCGGCGAGTCGGGTGCGCGCGGGCACGGGCAGCACCCGCATGAGCCGGGCCATCTGCACGTCGACGACGCCGACGAGCTCGGCGCCGCCGGTGTGCAGGTAGGAGTCCTTGGGCGCCTGGGCGGCCCGGCGGAACAGGTACTTCGGCGGTCGGCGCTCGCGGGTCAGCATGGTCGTCTCGAGGACACCCATCAGGCCGAGCCCGACCGCGTTGACCGCCGGCGCCGTCTGCAGCGAGGCGGCGTCGGGCAGGCCGTGGTCGGGGGAGCGCCACCAGCCGAGGAAGGCATGCCCGAGCGCGACCCAGACGACCGGGTGGATGCCGAGATGCTCGAGCAGCGAGGCGAGCAGCACGGTCGTGTCGAGGCAGGTGCCGACCCGCTGCTCGAGGACGTCGCCGGGGCTGCGGACCTGCTGGCCGTAGCCCCAGGACGCGGGCGGCTCGGCGTAGTAGATGCCGAGGTCGTGCACGACGGTCGCGGCGGCCTCGACGATCTGGTCGACCCGCTCGGGGCCGACATGGCTCACCGCGAGCGAGCCGCTGCGGGTGCGCGCCTCGAGCTCGCGGGCGACCTGAGGGACGAGCCCGGCCAGGGCCGGATGGTTCGGCTGGACGAAGGCGGCGAGCAGCTCGAGCGAGAGCACCGGGGCGTGCGGGTCGAGCAGCCAGTGCCGGGCGGCCAGGACGCGCACCGGGGTGCGGGTGGTGGCGATCGGCCGGTCGCCGTCGAGCGCCTCGACGACGAGGTCGGCGCTGGTCGTGTCGGCGAGCGCGGCCGCCCGCACGGGGTCGAGCTCGATGCCGGCCCGGTCGAGGGTGACGACGGCGCCGGGCTCGAGCGCACCGGCCTGGTGCCGCCACGGGCGCAGCAGCTGCTCACCCTGGGGGTCGACGAGCCGGGCGACGAGGGTGGCGTCGGCGATCGGCTCGCTGCCGGCCGCGAGCACGATGCGGTGCACGAAGCGCAGCCCGTTGTGCGCCATCGCATGGTTGACCACCGGCGCCGCCAGCACCTCGAGGCTGGCGGTCATCGGCATGTCCCTAAGGTAGCCGCCGGCGCCGCTTGCCGGTCATCCCCCGATCGTGGCAACCCGGGCGGCGACGACCTCGGGGGAGAGCACGCCGACGTCGACGGCGCGCACGATGCCGGCGCGGTCGACGAAGACGTGCGTGGGGATCCCGACGACCCGGTATGCCGCGGTGAGCCGCGCGTCCGGATCTGGGACCTGCAGGTAGCCCAGGCCCATCGTCGTCGTGAAGTCCCGCACGGTCGCAGCCGACTCGCCCTGGTAGACCGCGACGACCGCCAGCCCTCGGCCCTGGTGGGCGAGGTGGGCGGCCTGCAGGTCGGGGGCCTCCACCCGGCAGGGCGCGCACCAGCTCGCCCCGAAGGTCAGCCAGACCGGGCGGCCGCGCAGCGCGGCGAGCGACACCGGCCGGCCGTCGGCATCGCCGGCGGTGAAGTCGGCGAGCGGCTCGCCGACGGTCGGCGGCCGTCCCTCCTGGGCCGCCGACCGCGTCGGAGTGCCACCCGCCTCGGCCGCCGGGGGTCGGGTGCCGAGCACCGCCGCCCCGACGGCCAGCAGCACGGTGACCGCGACGATGGCGAGCCGGGCGGTCGGCCCGGGATGGGTCGCCGCGACCCGCGGCTGGTCCACGGACGGCTCAGGCATAGCTGTGCAGACCGCCGAGGAAGTGGTTGCCGAGGTAGGTGAACAGGACCGCTGCGAAGCCGGCGACGAGCAGCCAGGACGCCCGCTGGCCCCGCCAGCCACGGACCACCCGGGCATGCAGGTAGGCGCCGTAGATGAGCCAGGTGACCAGCGCCGCGGTCTCCTTGGGATCCCAGCTCCAGAACGTGCCCCAGGCGCGCTCGGCCCACACCGAGCCGAGGACGAGCATGACCGTGAGCAGCGGGAAGGCGACCGCCACCGACCGGTAGGCCAGCTGGTCGAGCACCCGCTCGCTCGGCAGCCAGCTGGGCCGCCGGGGCAGCAGCTGGAGCACCGCCGCCGCGCAGGCGACACCGGCCGCACCATAGGCCACGACGGCCGAGAAGACGTGCACGGTGAGCAGCAGGTGGTGCTGCAGGGCCGGCACGAGCGGACCGGCCGAGCCGCCGGTCGTCGTCGCGTAGAGCAGGGCGGCCAGGGTGATCGGCAGGACGACCAGGCCGAGGGCATCGGCCCCGCCGGCGACGTCGCGCCACGCGGCATACCCGTAGGCCGCGAGCAGACCCCAGGCGAGGGCCACGGCGAACTCGTACTGGTTCGCGAAGGGACCGTGCCCGACCGCGATGCCGCGGGCCACCAGGGCGCCGGTGAGCGCCAGCAGGGCCAGCCAGGTGGTGACCCGGGCATACCACGAGCGGACCGGCACGGTCTGCGGCATACCGAGGGGGGCGTCCTCCGACACTGCTGGCCCGCCG
The DNA here is from genome assembly GCA_035448065.1 of Dermatophilaceae bacterium. Lineage (GTDB taxonomy): Bacteria > Actinomycetota > Actinomycetes > Actinomycetales > Dermatophilaceae > Phosphoribacter. The sequence continues at coordinate 7,968 of DAOTIG010000070.1, read as the reverse complement.
GCGCCGACGAGCACTGCGCGGGCGGCCGGACGCACCGGCACGCGGCGCGCGGTGACGAGGGAGACGACGGTCGCCGTGAAGGCGATGAGGACGAGGAAGGCGCCGACGGCGACGAGCAGCTGCGAGACGGTGAGCATGCGGACTCCTTCAGGCGGTCACGACGGGACGGGGACGGGTCGGACGACGGGCGGCGGGAGCGCGTCGAGCAGCTCCGCGAGGTGGGCGGCGAGATCCTCCTCGGCCAGCCCCGCTCGCGGGGGAGCGGCGAGCTCGACCCGGCTGCAGGCGGGGTCGTCCGGATCGGGGGTGACCTGCGCGGCCAGCCGCCGCGGCCGCAGTGCGAAGGTGACCGACATGCCCACGACGAGCAAGAGCGCGCCGAGCCAGACCCAGCTAGCGGCCGGGTCGCGGGCGATCGAGAGGCCGGTGAACTGGCGCTCGCGGACGAAGGTGACCTGCACGTCGCCGACGAGGGCGGGCTGGCCGGCCCGGGCCAGGGTCTGCCCCACGAGCCGGGCCCCATGATCGGCGTAGGCGAGCACCCGCACGGTGCCAGGCGGGATCGCCGGGTCGGGGCGCCCGGATGCCGGCGAGACCACCGCGAGCTGGCGGTCGAGCTCGGGCAGGTCCAGCACGCCGACGGCGTGTGCGCCGTCGTCGGCGCTCCAGCGCAGCGGGACACCGTGGTCGGCGCGCAGGGTCGCGCCGGTCGGGTCGACGATCTGCAGCACCGCGGCGACGCCGTAGGTCGACTGGTAGATCGCCAGCCCGTCGTGCCGCAATGGGTCGTTGACCCGGATCGTGCCCGCGGCGACGACGGCGCCGGTGGCATCGGTGAGGCGCACCTGGCTCGCGTAGTCCTTGGGGGTGCCGTTGGGGTGGTAGGAGTCGGCGAACGCCTCCGCGGTCACCGTCAGGCCGGTGCCGTGCCCGACCGGGTGGCGGTCGCCGACGACGACGGGGACATCGGCGTCCCGGAAGCCGATGAGCGCGGAGAGAGCGACTCCGAGCAGCACGACGACCAGTCCGGCGTGGGCGACGAGGGTGGCCAGCGCGGCATACCGGAAGCGGTCGGCGTGGACGAGCCCGGTGCCCGGTGCGCGGACGACGCGATAGCGCGCGGCCCGCAAGGTGCGCTCGAGCTCGGCTGTGGCGGTCTCGGCCGGCCGGGCGACCGAGCGCTCGAGGCGGACCGCCGGGTGGGCCAGGGTGCGCTCGGCGGTCCGCTGCACAGCCCGCTCGCCCGTGGTGTCATCGCCGACGAGACCACGCCGGATGCCGGGGGTGCGGTTGATCGTGCACGCGAGGGTGCTCAGCGCCAGCAGCAGCGCGACCGTCGCGAACAGCGGCGAGTGGAAGACGTCGAGCAGCCGCAGCCGCAGCAGCACGTCGGCGAGCCCGCCGAGCTTGGGGCGAACGCCGGCGAGCCAGTCCGCGAGGGCCACCGGGTCCTCACGGGCGGCGTCGGGCAGCTGCGGCAGCAGCGTGCCGACGAGGGTGAGGCCACCGAGCGCGAGGATGAGGCCGAGGCCCGTCGACTTCGCGGTGAGCGCGCGCCACAGGCCGACGGCTGGGCGCAGGGTCGGGGGAAGGGTCATCGGAGGCTCCGTCAGACGACGAGGGTGGGCAGCAGGCCACCGACCCGGCCGAGCAGGTCGGCGATCAGGGCGAGACCGGTGAGGGCGATGGCAGCGCCGGTGGCCGCCGAGACGAGTCGCTGGTGGCGGCGCAGCGCGCCGAGGCGCCGGCGCACCGAGTCGGCGCCCACGGCGACGAGCACGAGCGGCCCACCCAGCCCGGCGGCATACGCGAGCAGCAGGGCGGTCCCGGCCAGGACGTCGTCCCCGGCCGCGGCGACCCCGATGACGGTGCCGAGGATCGGGCCGATGCACGGCGTCCAGCCGGCCGCGAAGGCGAGCCCGAGCAGCAGGGCGCGAGCGTGGCTCGGGGCGTGGGGGACCGACCCCGGCCCGGCCCCCGAACCGGTCTGGAGCGCGGCCCCCGTGCGGACCGTCGAGCGGGTGCGCAGCACCCGCTCCAGGGCCCGAGCCTGCCGGTCGAGGACCGGTAGGTGGACGAGTCCGGCGACGTGCAGGCCGATCACGACGAGCACGGCACCGCCGAGGATCCGCAGCGTCGGCCGGTGCGCGCCGAGCAGCGCGCCGATCGTGCCCAGCGAGGCCCACATGGCGACGAAGACGACGGTGAACCCGCCGACGAAGGCCAGCGTCCGGGTGGCCGACCTGCGCCGCGAGTCGCGCGCCGAGCCGGCGTCGCCGAGCACGGCCCCCAGGACCGCCGGCACGACCGGCAGGAAGCACGGGGAGGCGAAGGACACCACCCCGGCGAGGGCGGCGAGGGGGAGGGTCACCGTCGTCATCGTCGACACCGGGGCCTATGTGAAGGTGTCGGCCATCAGGCCGGTGAACCACTTCTGCATCGACTCGTAGTTGCCCGCGCTGATCGCCGGGGCCTCCCCGATGCTCTTGACCTGCATGGTGCGGGTGGCCGGGTCGTAGTGGAAGACGGCCGTGAGCCAGGAGGCCGTGCCCATCGTGATCGGCGAGTAGCACGCGCTGCTCGTCGCGGGAGCCGGGTTCGGGGCCCAGCCGCCGAGCAGCCGGACGATCGCGTCGGCGGCCACCTTGGCCTCCGCGTTGGCGATGTGGCCGGACTTGGGCTGGGTGGTGCCGATCGCATCGCCGACCACATGGACGCCGGGGGCGACGGTGCTCTCGTAGGTGAGCACGTCGACACCGGCCCAGCGGCCGCCGCCGACCGTCGTGAGCCCGGTCCGCTGCGCGATGGTGCCGGCGCGGTGTGGCGGGATCGGGTTGAGCACGTCCGCCCGGAAGGCGCCCGCGCTCGTGGAGACGGTCCTCGTCGCCGCATCCACGTGGTCGATCACGGCGTTGGGCACGTAGCGGATCGTGCCGGCGTGGATGCGCGTGAAGGCCTCGGTGAAGGCGATCGGCTCGGCCATGATCTTCGGGTTGGCATCGAGGACCACGACCGTGCTGCCGGGCTTGTTGCGCTTGAGCCAGTCGGCGACCACGCAGGCCCGCTCGTAGGGACCGGGTGGGCAGCGGTACGGCGCCGCCGGGATGGTCATCACGAAGGTCCCGCCGGGACGCATCGCGGTGAGCTGGTTGCGCAGCAGAGTGGTCTGCGCTCCGGCCTGCCAGGCGTGCGGGAAGCGGCTGTCGTAGTCGGCCGTCGTGAGACCGGGCAGCGGATCGAAGACGATGCCGGGGGCCAGCACGAGGCGGTCGTAGGACAGCGTCGAGCCGTTGGCCAGCTGGACCCGCTTGGCGGCCGGGTCGACCCCGGTCGCCGAGGTGCCCAGCACCGTGACGCCGTAGGTGCTCTGCAGCGCGGCATACGAGTAGCGCAAGGACGACACCGTGCGCTGTCCGGTCAGCACGAGGTTGCTCATGATGTTGCTCGTGTATGCCGCGCTGGGCTCCACGAGCGTCACCTGCAGCCCGCTGCCACCCCACATCCGCAGGTAGCGCGCGGTGCTCGTGCCGCCCATGCCGCCGCCGACGACGACGACCCGGCCCTTGACGCCGGTGCTCGGGACCGCAGCGGCGGGATTGGCGGTCACCTGCTCGGTGGCGGCGAGGGCGACGGGGTCCGGGACGAGCGTTCGGCCGATGGCGACCGAGGCGCCGGTGAGGCCGAGCAGGCCGGCGAAGTCGCGGCGGGAGAGCGTCATCGGGCTCACCGACCCGTCTGGACGTTGGCGAAGAAGTCGGCGATGAGCCGCAGCTGCTCGTCGGTGTAGCCGAGCGCGTGAACCTTCATGATCGCCTTGTCCGCGTCGGGCTTGGTCTGCAGCTCCTTGAGCTCGTTGAACAGCTCGCTGGCGGACTTCCCTGCGAGGGAGTCGAATTGGCCGTTGACACCGTTGGTGCCGTGGCACTGGAAGCAGTTGCTCGCGAGCAGCTTGCCCGGGTGCATGGCCAACGACGTCGTCGAGCTGGCGGCGGCGAGGGTCTGTGGTGCGACGGCGGCGGAGGTCGGCGTGGTGGCCGAGCCGACGGCGACGGCACTGGCGGCGATCACTCCGAGCACGAGCGTTCGGTGGGTCCTCATGGGTCTCGTCTCCCCTCGGGGGAGCGCGCGGGACGAGTTCCGCGCATACCCCCGACCGTATGCACGGAGAGAGGGTCATGACCCGGGAAGGGGTCTGTGATAACTCCCATATCCCCTCAGAACGGACTTATCGGTCCGTTGAGGGGCGCTTAACCACGGCGGGTCTACAGTCGTCGCGCCCGCGCGGCTGGTGCCGCAATCGGTCGCGTGCCCTCAGGGCAGCGAGGTGTATGCCGCGTGCCGCTTGCCGAGGAAGGCCGCGATGCCCTCCTGCGCGTCGTCGGTGAGCGCGGCCGCCGCCATCACCTCGACCGCGAGGTCGTAGGCCTGGCGCTGCTCGAGCTCGACCTGGGCGTAGAAGGTCTGCTTGCCGATCGAGCGCCCGTAGGCACTGCCGCGGGTGACCCGGGCGACGAGATCCGCCACCGCGGAGTCGAGCTCGGCGGCCGGGACGACCCGGTTGACCAGGCCCCAGTCGGCCGCGGTGGCGGCGTCGACGACATCGCCGGACAGCGCCATCTCCAGCGCCCGCTTGCGCCCCACGTTGCGCGACACGGCGACGAGCGGCGTGTGGCAGAAGAGCCCGCCCTTGCCACCGGGCAGCGCGAATCCCGCTGTCTCCGAGGCGATTGCCAGATCACACGAGGCTACGAGCTGGCAGCCGGCGGCGGTGGCGAGGGCGTGCACCTTGGCGATGACCGGCTGCGGCACGCCCTGGACGGTGTCCATCATCCGAGTGCACAGCAGGAAGAGCTCGCGGGCTGCCCGCAGGTCGGCGCCGGCGAGGTCACCGAAGTTGTGGCCGGCCGAGAAGACCGGACCCTCTGCGGCGAGCACGATTGCCAGACAGTCGGATTCGCCAGCCGCGGCGAGCGCGGCGGTGAGGTCGGTCATCATCGCGGCGGAGAGCGCGTTGCGCTTCTCCGGCCGGGCCAGGGTGATCGTCGTCGTCGCACCCTCGCGCTCGACGCGGACGTTCTCGCTCATCGGACGGTGAGCACGAGCTTGCCCGTGGTGCGCCGTCCCTCGAGCGCGTCGTAGGCCGCGGCGGCCTCCTCGAGCGGATAGCTGCCGCCGATCTCCATCCGCACCGTGCCGGAGCCGAGCGCGTCGAACACCTCGCCGGCTCGCCACAGCAGCTCGTCGCGGGTGGCGACGTAGTGCCCGAGGGTCGGTCGGGTGACGAAGAGCGAGCCGCCCGTGTTGAGCCGCTGCAGGTCGAAGGGCGGCACCTGACCGGACGCGCCACCGAAGAGCACAAGGGTGGCGCGCGGGCGCAGCGAGGCCAGCGACGCGTCGAAGGTCGCCTTGCCGACGCCGTCGTAGGCGACCGCGCAGCCCGCACCGCCGAGGCACCCCTTGACCGCCGCCGCCAGGTCGCTCGGGCTCTCGTATGCCGTGGAGTCGAGGGTGTGCGCGGCACCGAGCTCACGGGCGATCGCGAGCTTCTCCGCGCTGCCGGCCGTCGCGACCACGGTGGCGCCCTTGGCCGTGCACCACTGGACCAGCCACTGGCCCACCCCGCCCGCCGCGGCGTGCACGAGCACCGGGTCGCCGGGCTGCACGGCATACGCACTGTGCACGAGGAAGTGGGCCGTCATGCCCTGCAGCATCGCCGCCGCCGCCTGCTCGGACGTGATGCCGTCGGGCACCGGCACGGAGATGGCCGCCGGGATGACGGCGAGCTCGGCTGCGGCGCCGGGGCGCATCGCCCACGCCACCCTCGTGCCCGGCTCGAGCTCGACTCCCTCGCCGACCGACTCGACCGTGCCCGCGCCCTCCATGCCGAGCGTGAACGGGGTCGGCATGGGGTAGACGCCCTGGCGCTGGTAGACGTCGATGAAGTTGACGCCGGCCGCCCCGACCCGGACCCGGACCTCGCCCGGCCCCGGCTCGGGGACGTCGACCTGCTCGATGGTGAGAACCTCGGAGCCGCCGGTGTGGGGGACTCGCAGGGCACGCGCAGCAGTCATGACGGGAGCCTACGCGGCGGCGGGCGCGCCGCGACGCTTCGGATGTCAGATCCAGCGCTTAGGGTTGACGGCGAGATGAGCACCCTCTTCGACGAGCTCGGGCTGCCCGGCTTCGAGCTGCCCGAACCGCGCGCCCGAGCGGGCCGCAGCCGACGCGACCCCGCGTCGAGCGCGGCTTCGCCGCAGCCGGCCTCGGGGGTCGGCCAGGAGGCCGCCGCGATGGCCGGCGAGCAGGTCGACGCGAGCGGGGTGCCGCTGTGGGCGCGCGACGGCGAGGGCTACGAGCGAGCGCCGGCCACGCGGCATACCGACGGATCGACGGCACCGCGCGCCGGCGACCCGGAGCGCTTCCTCGCCGGGCTCAACCCCCAGCAGCGCGCGGCAGTGACCCACGAGGGCAGCCCGCTGCTCATCGTCGCCGGCGCCGGCAGTGGCAAGACCCGGGTGCTCACCCACCGGATCGCCTACCTGCTCGCCGAGCGGGGCGTGCAGCCCGGGCAGGTCCTCGCGATCACCTTCACCAACAAGGCGGCCGGCGAGATGCGCGAGCGGGTCGAGCAGCTCGTCGGCGGGCGGGCCCGATCGATGTGGGTGATGACCTTCCACTCCGCGTGCGTGCGGATCCTGCGCCGCGAGGCGACCAAGCTCGGGCTCAAGTCGACCTTCTCGATCTACGACGCGGCCGACAGCCACCGGCTGATGGCGATGGTGCTGCGCGACCTCGACCTCGATCCCAAGCGCTATCCGGCGCGGGCCTTCAGCAATGCGGTGAGCAACCTCAAGAACGAGCTCGTCGACGAGGAGACCTACGCCAGCCAGGTGAGCGCCGAGGACGCCCGCAGCACCGATCGGGAGCGGCTCGTCGCCGAGGCCTATCGCGCCTATCAGCGCCGGCTGCGCCAGGCCAATGCGCTCGACTTCGATGACCTCATCATGACGACGGTCCATCTGCTGCAAGCCTTCCCGGAGACCGCCGAGCACTATCGGAGACGCTTCCGGCACGTCCTCGTCGACGAGTACCAGGACACCAACCACGCCCAGTACGTCCTCATCCGCGAGCTCGTCGGCGGGCCGGGCAGCGAGGCCGGCGAGGGCGAGCTCGTCGTCGTCGGTGACGCCGACCAATCGATCTACGCCTTCCGCGGCGCGTCGATCCGCAACATCGTCGAGTTCGAGCAGGACTACCCGCAGGCCCGCACCATCCTGCTCGAGCAGAACTACCGCTCGACCCAGACGATCCTGCGGGCGGCCAACTCGGTCATCGCGCGCAACCCGGACCGCCGACCCAAGAACCTGTGGAGCGAGCAGGGCGACGGTGCGCCGATCGTCGGCTATGTCGCAGACAACGAGCACGACGAGGCATCCTTCGTGGCCCGCCGGATCGACCGGCTCGGTGACGACGACGGCGTGCGGCCCAAGGACGTCGCGGTCTTCTATCGCACCAACGCGCAGAGCCGCGCCGTCGAGGAGGTCTTCGTCCGGGTCGGCATCCCCTACAAGGTCGTCGGTGGCACCCGCTTCTACGAGCGGAAGGAGGTCAAGGACGCGCTGGCCTACCTGCGGGTCGTCTCCAACCCGCTCGACGCGGTCAACCTGCGACGGATCCTCAACACCCCGCGACGGGGCATCGGCGAGCGGGCCGAGGCAGCCGTCGCGGCTCTCGCCGACCGTGAGCGGATCCCCTTCGTCGCCGCGCTCGGCCGGGCCGCCGACGCACCCGGCATCGCCACCCGCTCGCTCGCCTCGATCGAGGCCTTCACCCGGCTGCTCGAGGACCTGCGCACCGTCTTCGACGGCGGCTCGGGCGTCGCCGGCCTGCTCGCCGCGACCCTCGAGCAGACCGGCTACCTCGACGAGCTGCGCGGCAGCCCCGACCCGCAGGACCAGACCCGGGTCG
>DAOTIG010000069.1:0-16830 GCA_035448065.1 Dermatophilaceae bacterium | reverse complement strand
AGGTGCCCGCCACAACTCCGCTGCTCAGGCCCAGGACCCGGCCGACGACGACCGCGGTCGCCCCGGCGGCGACGAGGACCCCGACGACGGCGAGCATCGCGGTCCAGCCCCGGCGCAGCGAGGCGAAGAAGTTCGGGCCGGAGAGGATCCCGACGGTGTAGGTGAAGAGCACGAGCCCGAGCGTGCCGACGACCTCCGGCACCTGCAGGGGCACTCCGTATGCCGTGCCGACCCCGCTGACCGCGATGGCGCCGAAGAGCACGGCAGCCGGACCGAGGTGGATGCCGTGGAAGCGGGCCGAGCCGAGCAGAGAGCCGAGGCCGAGCAGGACGGCGAGCAGCAGGACGGGTTGGGCGGCCAGCAGGTGGAGCAGATCACGCACGCCTTCCAGTGTCTCGCCGCGCGAAGCCGCCGGGTGCGCGGCATACCCTTGCGCTGTGACCACTGACACAACCCTGCCCCGGCACGCTCCTCTGCCGCTGCTCGTCCTCGGCCACGGCCGTGACCTCGAGAGCGAGCGGGGCGTCGAGTGCCCGGGTGACCTGCCGGCCCCCTCCGACCCCGGGCTCGTCGAGCGGGCGCGGGCGGCCAAGGCGGCGCTCGGCGACCGGGTCTTCGTGCTCGGACATCACTATCAGCGTGACGAGGTCATCGAGTTCGCCGACGTCACGGGCGACTCGTTCAAGCTGGCCCAGCAGGCGGCGGCGCGGCCCGAGGCGCCCTACATCGTCTTCTGCGGCGTGCACTTCATGGCCGAGTCGGCCGACATCCTCACCAGCGACGACCAGACGGTGATCCTGCCCGACCTCGCAGCTGGGTGCTCGATGGCCGACATGGCCGCGGCCGGGCAGGTCGAGGACTGCTGGGACGACCTCGTCGAGGCGGGCGTCGCGGAGGCGACCATCCCGGTGACGTACATGAACTCATCAGCGGCGATCAAGGCCTTCACCGGGCGGCACGGCGGCACGATCTGCACGTCGAGCAACGCACGCACCGCACTGCAGTGGGCCTTCGAGCAGACCGGCGGGGTCGGCGGGTCGGGAAAGGTGCTCTTCCTGCCCGACCAGCACCTCGGGCGCAACACGGCCGTTCGCGAGCTCGGGCTGTCGCTCGACGACTGCGTCGTCTACGACCCGCACCGACCGCTCGGCGGCCTGACCAAGGAGCAGCTGCAGGCGGCGCGGATGATCCTCTGGCGGGGCCACTGCTCGGTGCACGGGCGGTTCACCGTCGAGGCGGTCGAGCAGGCGCGCCGTGAGATCCCCGGCGTCAAGGTCATCGTGCACCCCGAATGCCGTTACGAGGTCTGCGAACTGGCCGACGAGATCGGGTCGACGGAGCAGATCATCAAGAAGGTCGCTGCGGCACCGGCCGGCACCTCGTGGGTGGTCGGCACCGAGCTCAACCTGGTCAAGCGGCTCGCGACGATGTTCCCGGAGCAGTCGATCCACTTCCTCGAGAAGAACGTCTGCTACTGCTCGACGATGAACCGGATCGACCTCCCGCACCTCGTGTGGGCGCTCGAGTCGCTGGTCGAGGGGCGGGTGGTCAACCCGATCCGGGTCGACGCCGAGGTCGCCCACTATGCGCGGGTCGCCCTCGACCAGATGCTCGCCCTGCCCGGCCCGACCCACAAGGACTGACCGCGGCGGGAGCGATTCGCCTCGGCCGCTCTCCACCCGACAAACGTGCGCTTGACCCGAGGAAGCTCCTCGGGTCAAGCGCGGGTTTATCGGGTGACCCGATAAACCTCAGCGGCGCAGCGCACCGAGGCGGGCGAGGAAGACGGCCTCCGCGATGCACGCCCGCTCCCACTCGTCGAGGTGCAGCGACTCGTCGGAGCCGTGGGCACGGCTGTCAGGGTCCTCGACGCCGGTGACGAGGATGGCCGCCTCCGGGAAGCGCTCGGCGAAGGCCGCGATGAACGGGATCGACCCACCGACGCCCATCTCGACCGGCTCCGTGCCGTCCCAGGCGTCGGCGAGAGCAGCGCGTGCCTCGTCATAGATCGGGCCGGTCGTGTCGGCCGAGAAGCCTTGTCCCACATCGGTCTTCGTGACGGTGATCCGCGCGCCCCAGACGTCCTGGCTCTCGACGAAGTCCCTGAGCAGCTCGAAGGCACGCTCGGGGTCCTCGGCCGGCGCGATGCGCATCGACAGCTTGGCCGAGGCGCTCGGGATGAGGGTGTTGGAGGCGTTCGCGACCGAGGGGGCGTCGATGCCGATGACGGTCATCGTCGGCTTGGTCCACAGCCGCGACAGGATCGAGCCGGTGCCCAGCAGGCGCACCTGGGGCAGCAGGCTCGACTCGGCCCGCAGCCGCGGCTCGTCGTAGTCGAGCTCGGCGGCGCTGCCCTCGGCCAGCCCCGGCACGAGAACATTGCCCTCCTCGTCGTGCAGGCGTGCGACGAGCCGGCACAGGGTGGTCAGGGCATCGGGGCACGGGCCGCCGAACATCCCCGAGTGCACACCGTGGTCGAGGACCTCGACCGTGACGACCGCCCGCACCAGCCCACGCAACGTCGTCGTCAGGGCCGGCTGACCGATCTCCCAGTTGCCCGAGTCGGCCAGGATGATCGCGTCGGCACGCAGCTTGTCGCCGTGCCGCTGCAGGATCGTCGGCAGTGAGTCAGAGCCGACCTCCTCCTCGCCCTCCACGAAAACCGTGACGCTGCAAGGCAATTCGCCAGAGTGGGCCCGCAGAGCGGCGAGGTGCGCGGTGATGCCGGCCTTGTCGTCGGCGACGCCACGGCCATAGAGCCGACCGTCGCGCTCGGTCGGCGTCCACGGGTCGGAGGTCCACAGCGCCGGGTCACCGGCCGGCTGCACGTCGTGGTGGGCATAGAGCGTCACCGTCGGCGAGCCGGCGGGGCCCGCGAGGTGCCCGATGACGGCCGGCTGCCCGCCCTCACGGACGATCTCGACCTGCAGCCCCTCGGCCCGCAGCAGCTCGGCCACCCGCTCGGCGCTGGCATCGACGTGGGCCTGGTCATAGCCCTCGATGGTCTCCAAGCTCACACTCGGGATGCGGGACAGCTCCTCGAGATCGGCGCGCAGCTGGGGCAGCAGATCGCGGACGCGGGTGCGGATGGCCTCGACGTCGGCGTCGGACAAGGTGTCGGTCACCCGAGTGACTCTAGCGAGCGCGCGGTGAGCGGGCGGCATACCGGATGAGGGGTATGCCGCGCGCCCACCACGAAGCAGGCCCGGCCCCTTTCACCATGCCTGGGCAGCTGCCCGAAAGCGCCGGCTCGGCATGCCGATGGCGGCGACACAACCTAGTCTCGACTCATGACGACCGGACCGAGCACGCCCTTCAGCGACGGCGCCGACCTGTGGCTGGGCCGGCTCGGCAACCTGCGCAACGTCGTGCGCCAAGAGGTGATCGCCACCCAGGTGGCTGCCCACCTGCCCGACCACGGCCGGCCGCTGCGGGTCCTCGACATCGGCGCCGGCCAGGCCACCCAGGCGATCGAGCTCGCCCGGCTCGGACACGAGGTCACCGGCGTCGAGCCCGACCCACACATGCGGGTGGCCGGCAAGGCCGCGCTCGGCGAGCAGGACGATGCGACTCGCTCGCGGGTCCGGCTGGTCGCCGGCAGCGTCGGGTTCGGCGGCCTCGCCGCAGCGCTCACGGCGGCCGGCGTCGAGGGCGGCGGGCACGCGGCATACGACGTCGTGCTCTGCCACGGCGTCCTCATGTATCTGCCCGAGTCCCGCACCGCCATCGCCGAGCTCGCCGCCGCGCTGGCTCCGGGCGGCCTGCTCTCCCTCGTCGCCCGCAACGCCGACGGGCTGGCCATGCGTCCCGCGATGCGTGGTGACTGGCGCAGCACCGTCGCCCTCCTCGACGAGCTGGCGCTCGCGGCCCAGCAGTCCCGAGACCCGGCCTACACCAACGAGATCGGCGTCGTCGCCCGAGCCGACCGGATGGAGCAGCTGGCCTCGGCGCTCGCCGACGAGGGCCTGGACCTCGTCGCCCACTACGGCGTCCGGATCGCCTCCGACCAAGTGCCCGTCGACGCCGAGGCGCCCGACGGCGACGAGCTCGCCGATCTCGTCGAGGCCGAGCTGCGGCTCGGGGCGGTCGACCCCTATCGACGGGTGGCCTCCCTCGTGCACCTGCTGGCCCGCCGACCCGCCTGACCCGCCGCGCGCCGGCGTCCCCGTGCGACTGCCGGGACGGCATACCCTTGCCCCCATGCTGTGGAGCAAGAAGCAGGCCGCCCCGACACCGGACGACGACCAGCACCCCGAGCGCCCCGGAGCGAAGAACCGGCCGACGCCCAAGCGGCGCGACCAGGAGGCCGCCCGCCGTCAGCCGCTCGTCGTCACCGACCGCAAGGCGGCCCGGGTCGCCGAGCGCGAGCAGCGGCGCGCCGCCTACGCGCAGTCCCGCGAGGCCATGATCATCGGCGACGAGTCACGCATGCCGGCCCGCGACCGGGGTCCGGTGCGGCGCTTCATCCGCGACAGCGTCGACGCCCGCTTCTCGATCGGCGAGATCCTGCTGCCGGCAATGCTCGTCGCGCTCATCCTGTCGATGATCGGCACCTCGGCCCAGGTGCTGTGGGCCTTCACCGCCGTCTTCGTCATCGTCTACGGCCTGCTCGGTGCGGCCATCTTCGACGCGTGGCTCATGTGGCGGCGGATCAAGGCTCGCCTCGTCGCGAAGTTTGGCGCCGACCAGATCCCGTCCGGCTCGATGATGTATGCCGTGATGCGCGCCTTCCAGGTGCGCCGCACCCGCCTGCCCCGCCCACAGGTCAAGCGTGGGGAGCACCCCGTCTGAGTCGGCGGGGGATGGTCCACTCGGCGACGGATGGTCCACTCGGCGGGATGGTGCGGTCAGGTGAGCTCGCTGAAGCCCAGCGGGGCCCGAGTCATGGCATAGCTCGCCCGGTGCATCCGCACCAGCCGGCCGTCGGCGTCCCGGGTCAGCTCGAGCAGCTCGCCCCGCTCGTTGCCGAGGTCGATGCGGAAGCGGTCCGGCCCGTCCGCGACATAGCGGCTCTCGAAGACCGGGCCGGCGCCAGGCTGCAGGCTCCACAGCCGCCCCTCGCGGACGACGAAGTCCATCCGCTCCCCCTCGACCCACCAGGTGCCGACGATCTCGTCCCACTCGGGGTGCCGCTGCTCCGGCCGCCACGGCTCGGGCCGGGTCGGCTCGGCGTCGAGGACGGCGTCGAGGACATCGGCCGCGAGCGCGATCGGGGCCGCGTCGGCGCTGCTGTTGACCCAGACGACCACGCCGAGCCGGTCGCGGCGGGAGACCCGCAGGCCGGTGAGGAAGCCGGGCATCGCTCCCCCATGACCGAGATAGATCTGCTCACCCCGGCGGGCCATCGACAGGGACAGGCCGTAGCCCATCGTCCAGGAATCAGGGTCGACGATGACGTGCGGGCGGCTCATCTCGGTGAGCGTGTCGGGGGCCAACACGGCCGGGTCCGGGTCGGCGAGGAAGGCGGCATACCGCAGCAGATCGGCGGTCGTCGACCACAGCCCACCCATCGCCGCGGTGGCGGCGAGGTCGAAGAACGGCTCCTCGGTGGCCACCCCGGTGTGCGGCTCGACGTAGTAGCCGATCGCCCGGTCCGGACCGGGCACCAGGCCGGTGTGACGCATGCCGAGCGGCTCGAGCAGCCGCGCCGTGACGGCCGCCTCCCACGACCGGCCGTCGAGGCGGGCGACGACCTGGCCGAGCAGGGCATAGCCCAGGTTGGAGTAGTGGAAGACGGTGTGCGGCGCGAGCACCCGCTCGGCCTCGTCGAGGCGGCCGAGCAGCTCGGCGTCGTCAGGCGCGCGCAGGTCCTCCCACACCCGGCCGGCCGGCTCACGCTGCAGCCCGGACAGGTGGCTGAGCAGCTGGCGGATGGTGAGCTCACCGACCGGCGTGCCGGGCAGATGCTGCTCGAGCCGGTCGTCGAGGGCCAGCCGCCCGGCGTCGCGCAGCTGCATGACGAGCACCGCGGTGAGCGTCTTGGTGACCGAGCCGATCATGAACGGCGTGCCGTCGTCGGGGGCGGTCATCGGGTCCAGCCGGGCCGCACCCACATGAGCGGTGTGCACGATGTGGCCGTCGCGGACCACGCCGAGGCCCAACCCGGGCGTCCGCCACTCACGCTGCGCCGAGGCGGCCAGGTGGTCGATCCGGCCGCGCAGGGTCTCCCCCAGCTCGCGCCGTGGCCGGGCGGGTACGGCTGCGGTCACGACGCAGGGTCCAGCGACATCGGGCCGTAGACCACCGCGTCGCCCTCGCGCAGCGTCACCGCCCGCACGCCGGCCTCGCGCAGCACCGGCCACTCCTCGCCGATCCAGCTCTCGGCCTCGGACTGGGTCGGGAAGCGCGGCGCGGCCACCTCAGAGGAGTCGACGGCGGCACCGTCGGCGTCGAGCAGGTCCCAGCTCCAGGCATCGGTCATGGGCCCGACGTTACCGAAGACACACCCCGCCCCGGGCCGGGCGCTTTGACATCGACAGACCCGGCGTGGGAATGTCGGCGCACCGAGACCCGTCCGCGGGGGAAGCCGGTGCAAATCCGGCGCTGTCCCGCAACCGTGACCGGTCCCGGCATACCCGCCGACCAGGTATGCCGCGTGGCCGGGAGTCGGAACGCCTGCGGCGGTGTCGGCTCCACCTATCAGTCCGTCGCGGAAAGCGGACCGGAGCGAAGTCGTCGGGTGACCACCCGGAGGCCTCTCCACCGGCCCCGAGGAGGTCTTCCCATCGTGTCCCGTCACCCCCACCCCAGTTCCCGCGTGCCGGTCCGGCGCAGCGTGGTCACCGTGCTGCTCGGCGCGCTCGTCGCGGTCGTGGCCCTCGTCGTCGGCCCGGCCGACGCCGCCCAGGCTGCGAACTACCGCTTCTGGGGCTACTGGCAGCTGACCAACGGCGCCTGGGCCTTCGCCCAGACCGGCCCGGACCAGGCCAAGCCGGCCGACGGCGCGGTCGAGGGCTGGCGCTTCGCCGTCGACGACGGCACCGGCACTCGCACCCCGCGGGTCACCCCCACCTTCGCCCAGCTGTGCAACGCGACGCCGGCCCAGGAGGGCAAGAAGCGGGTCGGGGTCGTGCTCGACTCCGGCCGCGACGTCGACGGCGAGACGGGAGCCACTCCCCCCGCCCTGGTCGCGACGTGTGTCGTCGTGCCGACCGCCGCCACCGGCGCCGAGGTGCTCGCCGCAGCCGGCCCGGTCCGCGCCGAGAAGGGCCTCATCTGCGCGATCAACGGCTACCCCGCGACCGGCTGCGGCGGCGAGGTGCCCACCCTCACCGACGCGCAGAAGGCCAAGGACACCCCGCTGACCCTGCCCACGCCGTCGACCAAGGCCAGCGCCGCAGCGACGACCTCGGCCGCCGGCAGCGCCGCACCGAGCACGACCTCCGACGGCTCGGGCTTCAGCCCGGTCGCGGCGCTGCTCACCGTGCTCGTGCTGCTCGGCATCCTCGCCGCCTTCCTCGCCTCGCGGCGCCGCCGCAGCGGGGTCTGAGCACCGCCGAGTCGGTATGCCGCGCCCACCCGCCCCGTCCGTACCCGCCGGAGCCGTCCGGCCGGTGCCGTCCACGGCACCGGGCGGACCCGAGGGTGACGGCGTGCGCGGGCACGCGGCATACCGACTCGTGCCACGGCTCGTCCACCCCGTGGCCTGGTGGGCCTGGGCGCTCGGCCTGGCGACCGCGGCAGCGCACACGACCAGTCCCTGGCTGCTGCTGGCCATCGTGCTGGTCTGCGGCTGGGTGGTGCTGGAGCGCCGGGAGATCGGCGCCGCGGACGCCTTCAGCGTCTTCCTCGTCGTCGGCCTTGTCGTCATCACGGTCCGGGTGGCGCTCACCGTCGTGCTCGGCAACGGGGTGCCAGGTCGCGTCGTCCTCTTCCGGCTCCCCCAGGTCGAGCTGCCGTCGTGGTTCGCCGGGGTCCGGCTCGGCGGCCCGGTGACCGCCGAGAGCCTGCTCGCAGCCGCGCTCGACGGGCTGCGGCTGGCCACCACCCTGGCCTGTCTCGGCGCGGCCAACGCGCTGGCCGCCCCGCGCCGGCTGCTGCGCTATGCCCCGGCCACGCTCTATGACATCGGCACCGCCGTCGTCGTCGCCCTCACCTTCGCCCCGCAGCTGGTCGCTCTCGCCGGCCGGGTCCGTGCGGCCCGCCGACTGCGCGGGCACTCCGGGCGCGGCATCCGCGAGCTGGCGCGCCTCATCGTGCCGGTGCTGGAGGGAGCGCTCGATCGCTCGCTCGACCTCGCCGCGTCGATGGAGTCGCGTGGCTATGGCCGGGTCGCCGTCCGGGACCGGCGCGGCCGGCTCGTCGGCAGCCTGCTGGCCCTGCTCGGCGCAGCGGGCACCGTCGCGGGTCTCGTCGGCGTGCTCAGCCCCTCGGTAGGCGGCGGGCTCGGCCTGCCGCTGCTGCTCGGCGGTCTGACCACCGCGGCGGCCGCGCTCGTCCTGGGAGCGCGTGCGGACACCCGCACCGTCCATCGCCGCGATCCGTGGCGCGCCCCGGAGGGGGCCCTCGTCATCCTCGGGGTCATCCCGGCCGTCGTCGTGCTGCTGGCCGAGAGGGCCGGCACGGCCGGCGTCACCGTCGAGCAGGTGCCACTGGCCTGGCCGGCGGTGCCGGTGCTGCCGCTCGTCGCGATCGCCGTGGCCGCACTCGCCGCGCCGGCGACCCCGATGCCGCCCCGCTTGGCCCGGCGCCGCGCCGAGCTCCCGCACCCTCGATCCAGCACCATCGTGGAGGCCACCGCATGATCGAGCTCGACGACGTCTCGCTGCGCTATGCCGAGGCTTCGACCCCGGCCATCCGTGGCGCGACCCTGCACATCGCGGAAGGCGAGCTCGTGCTCGTCGTCGGCCCGACCGGCAGCGGCAAGTCCACCCTGCTGCGCTGCCTCAACGGGCTGGTGCCGCACTTCACGGGCGGCACCCTCACCGGCGCGGTCCGGGTCGCCGGGCGAGACACCCGCGAGCACCGCCCCCGCGACCTCGCCGACGTCGTCGGCTTCGTCGCCCAGGATCCGCTCTCGTCCTTCGTCACCGACACGGTGGAGGAGGAGATCGCCTACGGCATGGAGACCCTCGGGGTCGAGCCGCTCGCCATGCGGCGCCGGCTCGAGGAGACCCTCGACCTGCTCGGCCTGGCCGAGCTGCGCGATCGCGCCCTCGGCGAGCTCTCCGGCGGCCAGCAGCAGCGGGTCGCGATCGCGGCGGTGCTCGCCGCCGGGCCGCGGGTCCTCGTCCTCGACGAGCCGACCTCGGCGCTGGATCCCGTTGCGGCAGAAGAGGTGTTGGCCGCCCTGCACCGACTGGTCCACGATCTCGGGCTCACCGTCGTGCTCGCCGAGCACCGGCTCGAGCGGGTCATCCACCACGCCGACCGGGTCGTGCTCGTGCGCGACGGGGTCGTGTCGCCGCTGCTCGCGCCGGCCGAGGCGATGCTCGCCTCGCCGGTGCATCCGCCGGTGGTCGAGCTCGGTCGGATGCTGGGGTGGTCGCCGCTGCCGCTGTCGGTCCGCGAGGCCCGCCGGGCTGCGGTCGGGCTGCGGCAGCGGATCGCCGAGACCCCCGCCCCGGTCGACGGGTCGCGCGGACCGATCGGCTCGGGCAGCACGGCCGGCTCGCTCGATCGGGTGACGGTCGTGCGCGGCGTGACCACCGCTCTCGACGGGGTGTCGCTGCAGGTCGCCCCGGGATCGGTCACCGCGATCATGGGTCGCAACGGCGCCGGCAAGTCCACCCTGCTCGCCTGTCTCGCCGGGCAGCTCGCCCCCCGATCGGGGTCGGTGCGGGTCGGCGACGCCGACCCGGCCCGGTTGGCCCCTGCTCAGCGCTGCCGGGCCGTCGGTCTCGTGCCGCAGGACCCGGACGTCCTCCTCTACGGCGACTCGGTCGCCGACGAGTGCCGCAGCGCCGACCGCGACTTCGGCGTGCCGCACGGCAGCACTGCCACTCTGCTCGACCAGATCAGCGGAGCCATCGACCCCGACCGGCACCCCCGGGACCTGTCGGAGGGACAGCGACTGTCCCTCGCCCTGGCCATCATCCTCGCCGGGCGACCGCGACTGCTCCTGCTCGACGAGCCGACCCGCGGCCTGGACTACCCCGCCAAGCGGCGACTCGTCGAGGTCTTGAGCTCCCTTGCCGCGCAAGGACATTCGGTCGTGCTGGCGACGCATGACGTCGAGCTGGTCGCCGAGGTCGCCGACCGGGTCGTCGTGCTCGCCGAGGGTCAGGTGGTCGCCGACGGTCCGGCGCGCGGCATCCTCACCGGCTCCCCCGCCTTCGCCCCCCAGGTCGCCAAGATCCTGCACCCCCTCACCCTGCTGACCGTCGCCGATGTCGAGCAGGCCCTGGAGCTGACCGCCTCATGACGCTCTCCGGTCTTGCGTCCGCACGAACCCACCCACCGGACTCCCCCGCCGGTATGCCGCGCTGGCGGCCCGCCGCGGCCGCCTCGCTCACCCTCACCACCCTCGTCGGCCTCGCGGCCTTCCTCTGGCCCTTCGTCGCCGAGCCGTCCTTCGCGACCGGCGTGGGCCGCGGCCAGAACGCGCCCTGGCTGTTCGCCGCGCTGCTCGCCCTGCTCGTCGCCGTGCTGCTCGGCGAGGTCACCTCGCGCGGCCTCGACGCCAAGACGGTCGCTGTGCTCGGCGTGCTGGCCGCCACCGGAGGCGCGATGCGGGTGCTCTCGGCCGGCACGGCCGGGCTCGAGCCGTTCTTCGTCGTCCTCGTCCTCGGCGGGCGGGTGCTCGGCCGGTCGATGGCCTTCCTGCTCGGCACGACGGCGATGCTCGCCGGCGCCTTCCTCACCGCGGGCGTCGGGCCTTGGCTGCCCTTCCAGATGCTCGCCGCCGGCTGGGTGGCCCTCGGCGCCGCCTGCCTGCCCCGGGCCACCGGTCGACTGGAGCTGTCCCTGCTCGCGGCATACGGCGTGGTCTCCGGGCTGCTCTTCGGCGTCGTCATGAACCTCTGGTTCTGGCCGTTCATGGCCGCCGCGTCGGCACCGACCGGGGCCGGCTTCGTGCCGGGCGCACCGGTGGCCGACAACCTCCGCCACTACGCAACCTTCTACCTGGCCACCTCTCTCGGGTGGGACCTGCCGCGGGCCGTGCTCACCGCCACGCTCGTCCTGGTCGCCGGCCGTCCGGTGTTGCGGACCCTGCGCCGGGCGGTGCGGCGCGCCGCCTTCGACGCCCGACCTACCTTCGCCGCGCGGTCCGCCGTCGACTGACCCACGACCCGACCCGCCTCAGAGGTCGTCGTCGGAGACCGCTCGCTGGTGGACGCCGAAGGTGCCCGTCGCCAGATCGGCGACGTAGTGCCGCAGCGTGCCTCGCACCGACCGGAAGGACAGCTCGTCCCACGGCAGCGCGTCGACCGCGAAGAGCGCGCACTCCTGAGTCTCCGGGCCGGGGTCCAGGTCCAGATCGAGCAGCCGGGCCCGGAAGTAGAGGTGCACCTGTCGGGCCACGACGACGTCGAGCACCGTGTAGAGCGGGCCGAGCTCGACCCGCGCGCCGGCCTCCTCACGGGTCTCGCGCGCCGCTCCCTCGGCGAGCGTCTCGCCGACCTCGTGGAAGCCGGCCGGCAGCGTCCAATACCCGAGCCGCGGTTCGATCGCCCTGCGGCACAACAGGACCCGCCCGTCCTCCCACACCGGCAGCGTCCCCACGACCGCAGCCGGGTTGACGTAGTCGACGTAGTCGCAGGCCGTGCACACCGCCCGCAGCCGATCCTCGGTCGGCGGCACCAGCTGCTCGCTCGGCGCCCCACAGCGCCGGCAGAAGCGGATCTCCGGGAACGGCATACCAGCCTCGCTCGGCCGGCTCAGGCCTCGCGGACCTGCACCTGCACGAAGGGGGGCTTGACCACGGTCGCCGGCAGCTGCCGGCCGCGCACGTCGATGAGGACGGTGGCCTCGTCGGCGATGTCCGGCGCGAGCAGCGCGAGCGCGATCCCCTGCTTGCGGGTCGGCGAGAAGGTGCCCGAGGTGACCTCGCCGACCTGCTCACCGTCGACGAGCACCGCGCAGTGCGCCCGGGGGATGCCCTTGCCGGTGACGACCAGCCCGCGCAGCGTGCGTCGGGGCCCGGCGGCCTTCTCGGCCACCAGCGCGTCCCGGCCCCAGAAGGCGGCCTTCTTCCAGCCGACCGCCCAGCCGGCCCGTGCCTGCACGGGGCTGATCTCGAGGGACAGGTCCTGGCCGTGCAGCGGATAGCCCATCTCGGTGCGCAGCGTGTCGCGAGCCCCGAGCCCGCAGGGCAGCCCGTCGTGCGCGGCCATCGCCTCGACGAGCGCCTCCCACAGCGGCAGCGCGTCGGTCCAGCGCGGCACCAGCTCGTAGCCACGCTCGCCGGTGTAGCCGGTGCGGCAGACGACGACGTCCCGCCCCTGCCACTGTGCCTCGCGGAACTGCATGTAGTCGTGGCCGGTCGGGAGCCCGAGCGCCGCGAGCACCTCGTCGGACTGCGGGCCCTGCACCGCGAAGACCGCATGGTCGGTATGCCGGTCGGTCACCTCGACACCGTCGGGCGCCTGCGCGCGCATCCGGCGCACCACCTCGGCCGTGTTGGCGGCGTTGGGGATGAGAAAGACGTCGTCGTCGGCACGCAGGTACTGGATGAGGTCGTCGACGACCCCGCCCGACGCGTCGCAGCACATGGTGTACTGCGCCTGGCCCGGACCGATGCGCCGCAGGTCGTTGGTGAAGCAGGAGTTGACGAAGTCGGCGGCGCCTGCTCCGGTGACGGTCGCCTTGCCGAGGTGGCTCACGTCGAAGATGCCGACCCGCTCGCGCACCGCGGTGTGCTCGGCGACGACTCCCCCGCCGGGGTACTCGATCGGCATCTCCCAGCCGCCGAAGTCGGCCATCTTGGCGCCGCGCGCCACGTGCCAGTCGTGCAGGGGCGAGGTCTTCAGCGACATGCCGACCAACCTAGTGCAGCCGGCCGACCCGCACGGGTCGTCCGGCCCCGGACCGATCGGTCCGCCCGCTCAGCCGCCGGCCTTGCGACGGAACATCCGCTGAGCCGAGGCCGGTCCGTGCGCGTCGTGCACCTTGCTGTCGCCCTCGGCCTGGCTGTCCTTGCCGCCGTGCGCCTGCTTGCGCTCGAGCGCCTCGCGGAACTTCGCCTTGGTCTCCTCCGACGGCCCGTTCTTGGCCGCCTTCGCCGGCTTCTTGCTCATCGCCCGCCTCCCTCTCGCTCGTTGCTGCGGCGCTGTCGTGAGCTCCACTCCCGCATCCGCGGTGGGTATCCCGTGCGCAGCACGTCGTAGACCGGGATTCCGATCGACTGTGCCAGATCGTATGCCGCGCGCGGGTCGCGCACCGCCCGCCTGGTCCACTCGCCGTCCGTCGCCACGAGGACGATCGTCGTCGCCGTGACGTTGGTGCCCGGCTCGACGTAGGCCTCGACGCCTCGCCGGGTCGTGGCGAAGTCGGTGAGATGCGCACGCACCGCGGCGAGGTCGATGTCCATGCCCGGCCCGTCGGAGCGGCCGAGCGGCGGCAGCCGCCCTCCGCTGCCGCGACGGAAGCGTCCGAGCCACCCCATGACGGAACCTTATGCTCTGCTCATGAGCACGCGCAGCAGCACGGGCTACCACCTGGCCATCGTCGGGGTGGTGGTGCTGACCGTGCTCTCGCTGCTCGGCCACGCCGGGCTGCTGTGGCTGCTCAGCGCGCCGCCGACCGTCGCGACGTCCCGGCCGGGGGGCACCGCTATCACCACCGCCGGCGCCGGGGCGAGCACCGCGAGCAGCACCCCGTCACCGCCCAAGCCGACGACCCAGGGCCCCGCCCCGGCGGTCCCGGCCTACGACGCGAAGACCTGTCTGGCGCCGGACAATCCAGCCACGGGAGCGAAGCTGCCGGCCGGCGATCCCTTCGGTGACGACATGACCGACCTCGGTGACAAGGCCGAGCTGCAGCGCCTCTACACCGTGCAGGCGGGGCGACTCGTCCCAGCCGACGGGCTCGCCGGCGTCCGGCCCTGCGACCAACAGCTGTGGGACGTCGTCGTGGCCACCGCGCCGACGCTCGTGCCGCACATCGAGGAGCTGCTCGTCTTCGACACCGACCCCAAGCCGCAGACCGGCGACTATGTCATCGACGGTGAGTCGCGGCCCAAGAAGCTCGGCCCCGGCAGCTACGACAACAGCCTGTGGCGCCTCTCCTTCGGTCCCAACGGGCTGTCCCGCGACGAGCTCGCCTGGCTGATCGCGCACGAGCTGGCCCACGTGCTGAGCCTCAACTCCAGTCAGATGCTGCCGGGGATCTCGCGGCAACATTGCGCCACGTGGTACGTCGGCACTGGCTGCCCGCTCAAGGACAGCTACTTCTACCGATTCTTCGTCAACCAGTGGCCGGACGACATCTACGACGCCTGGGACACCGCCGACTCCGAGTCCGACGAGGCCAAGCGGAGCGCGGCATACAAGAAGCTCTACGACAGCCACAAGGACAGCTTCGTGACGGCGTATGCCGCGACGCACCCGCTCGAGGACTTCGCCGAGTCCTTCGCGATGTGGTGCACCTACGCTCCGAGCGAGAAGGAGCGAAAGATGCTGCCCGGCGGCAGTGCGCAGAGTGGCGGCAAGGTCGAGTGGTTCACCGCCGCGACGCGCGACCTCGTCATCGAGGTCGGGCCGGGGTGCGAGATGCTGCGCCAGTTCGCGGTGCTCTGACGGCCCGTGACGTGAGCCGCTGTGACAGGCTCGTGCCGAAGATGACAAGATCGGACGGTCCGGCGCCGGCCGGCCTCGACGAGCAGCCCCTGGAGTCAGCAGCCATGCCCGACCTGCCCCCCGATGGCGACACCGGCTACGACCTGGTCGTGCTCGGCGGCGGCAGCGGGGGCTATGCCTGTGCGCTGCGGGCGGCACAGCTGGGTCAGCGGGTGGCGCTCGTCGAGAGGGACAAGCTCGGCGGCACCTGCCTGCACCGCGGCTGCATCCCGACCAAGGCCATGTTGCACGCCGCCGAGGTCGCCGACACGGCTCGCGAGGGCGCCCGCTTCGGCGTCCACTCCTCCGTCGAGTCGATCGACCTGGCCGGCGTCCAGGCCTACCAGCAGGGTGTCGTCGGGCGCCTCTACAAGGGCTTGCAGGGCCTGGTCTCGGCGGCGGAGGTCGAGCTCGTCACCGGCGTCGGGCGCCTGGTGCCCGGGCCGAGCGGCGTCCCGGCGGTGCAGGTGACCGGCGGTGACGCAGAGCGGACTCTCGTCGGCCGACATCTCGTCCTGGCCACCGGCTCGCGCGCTCGCACGCTGCCCGGCGTCGAGATCGGTGGGCGGGTGCTCACCAGTGACGAGGCCCTGCAGCTGACCGAGCTGCCCGGATCGGTCGTCGTCCTCGGCGGTGGGGTCATCGGCGTCGAGCTGGCCAGCGTGTTCCGGTCCTTCGGCGCCGAGGTCACTGTCGTCGAGGCGCTCCCCCGGCTCGTGCCGGCCGAGGAGGAGTCGATCTCCAAGGCCCTGGAGCGGGCCTTCCGCAAGCGCAAGATCGCGATCCGCACCGGCGCCCGAGTCGCCTCGGTGAGTCAGGACAGCGACTCCGCAACGCTGAATCTCGAGGACGGCAGCTCGCTCACCGCGGACATCGTGCTGGTCGCCGTCGGCCGCGGACCGGTGACCGACGGGATGGACTTCGAGTTCGCCGGCATCGAGCTGGACCGCGGACACGTCGTGGTCGACGAGCGGCTGCGGGCCTCGGTGCCGGGCGTCTACGCCGTCGGCGACATCGTGCCGGGACTGCAGCTGGCCCACCGCGGCTTCGCGCACGGCATCTTCGTCGCCGAGGACATCGCCGGCCTCGCGCCGAGCCCGGTGTCCGACCGCGGCATACCGAAGGTCACCTATTGCGACCCCGAGATCGCGAGCGTCGGGCTCACCGAGGCGCAGGCCCGCGAGGAGCACGGGGATGCCGTGCAGTGCCTCGAGTACAACCTCGCCGGCAACGGCAAGTCGCAGATCCTCGGCACCTCGGGCTTCGTCAAGCTCGTCCGGGTGGCTGACGGCCCGGTCGTCGGGGTCCATATGATCGGAGCCCGGATGGGTGAGCAGATCGGAGAGGCCATGCTCGTCGTCGGCTGGGACGCCCAGCCCGAGGACGTGGCCCCGATGCTGCACGCGCATCCGACCCAGAACGAGGCTCTCGGCGAGGCGCATCTCGCGCTGGCCCACAAGCCGCTGCACGCCCACGCATGACCGCCTGACCAGCACCACCAACCCGGTCTCACCGCACACGAGGAGATGACGCAGATGAGCAATCGAGTGACCATGCCGGCCCTGGGTGAGTCGGTCACCGAAGGGACGGTCACCCGGTGGCTCAAGCAGGTCGGCGACCAGGTTGCCGTCGACGAGCCGCTGCTCGAGGTGTCCACCGACAAGGTCGACACCGAGATCCCCTCACCGTTCGCCGGCACCCTGCAGGAGATCCTCGTCGCCGAGGACGAGACCGCCGCGGTCGGCGCCGATCTCGCGGTGATCGGCGACGGCCCTGCGGCGGGTGGCGCGGGCTCTGGCGACGCGCAGGCCGAGGCGGCTCCGGCAGGCCACGAGCAGCCGGCCGAGCAGACCACCGACGAGCAGGCCCAGACCGAGGCGGTGCCCTCGGCCGAGGCCGAGATCGACGAGCAGACTGCCGAGTCGGGCCCGACGCCCGCACCCGAGCCGCAGCCGAGCGCTGCCGCGCCCGCTCCCGGCGGAGGGGGCGGTGGCGGCCAGGCGGTCACCATGCCGGCGCTCGGCGAGTCGGTCACCGAGGGCACGGTCACCCGGTGGCTCAAGCAGATCGGCCAGACCCAGGAGATCAGCCCCACCTTCAAGAAGCGGGAGTT
>DAOTIG010000068.1:0-17088 GCA_035448065.1 Dermatophilaceae bacterium | reverse complement strand
AGCCGATCCAGGGCGAGGGCGGCGTCGTCATCCCGCCGGAGGGCTTCCTGCGCGAGGTTCGGGCGCTGTGCACCGAACGGCGCGCGCTGATGATCGCCGACGAGATCCAGTCCGGGCTGGCGCGCACCGGGCGGACCTTCGCCTGCGACCACGAGGACGTGGTCCCCGACATCTACGTGCTCGGCAAGGCCCTCGGCGGCGGCATCCTGCCGCTGTCCGCGATCGCCGCCGACCGGGACGTCATGGACGTCATCACTCCCGGCTCGCACGGCTCGACCTTCGGCGGCAACCCACTCGCCACGGCGATCGGGCGCGAGGTCATCGCGATGCTGCAGACCGGCGAGTTCCAGGCGCGGGCCACCGAGCTCGGCGCGGTGCTCGCCGAGGAGCTCGACCGACTGCACGAGCACGGTCTGCTCGCCGTGCGGCACCGCGGGCTGTGGGCCGGGCTCGATCTCGATCCCGAGCTGATGAGCGGCAAGGAGCTGTGCTACCGGATGGCAGCGCGTGGCGTGCTCGCCAAGGACACCCACGGCTCGACGATCCGGCTGGCCCCGCCGATCGTCGCCACCGAGGAGGACATCCGCCACCTCGTGTCGGTCATCCACGAGTCGCTCGTCGCCGAGCGCTGATGGGCGGCCGGCGCACCGAGACGCCGGTGCAGGCGCCGATCAGCCCTCGAGCAGGCGGATCGCCCGGTGTGGGCAGGCCGACACCGCCTGCCGGGCCAGCGGCTCGAGCTGCGGCGGCACCGGGCCGGTGACCACCGGGTAGCCCCAGTCGTCGAGGCCGATCAGCTCAGGGAGCAGCTCGTGGCACAGGCCGCGGGCGCGGCATACCGGCCAGTCGACCCGCAGGGTGGCCGGCGGCTGCTGCTGGCCGGCCGATGGAGCAGCGGAGCGGCGCCTCATGTCGGCCACTGACAGCGGCCGGCGAGGTGGGCACCCACCTCGGCGTCGAAGGCGGTGAGCATCGACCGCACGAGGCGCACGGTGCCGTCCGGATGCGCGCACGCGCCACGCCGCTCGACGAGCTGGGTGAGCCGCAGCATCCGCGAGTAGGCGCCGGAGGCATCACCGCGCGCCAGCAGGCCGAGCTGCTCGGCCAGCGCGGGCAGGCCGTTGACACACGGTCCACAGCGGCCCGCAGACTCGCCGGCGAGGTATGCCGCGATGTCGGCCGTGCGCACCACGGGGCACCCGGGCAGGGCCGCGACGATGCCGGCACCGAGGGCCAGGCCGGCCGCGCGCATCGCCGACCGGCTCACCGTCAGGCCGGCCAGCCCGCCGGCGGCGACCCACGTGCCGTGATAGCCGCCGAGGAGCAGCGGCCGACCCTGCAGGCCGGCGCGCCCGAGCACCTCGGCCCACGGGGTGCCGTAGTCGACCTCGACGACGACCCGACCGTCGGCCCGGTCGGGGTCGGGCAGGGTGAGCAACGTGGTGCCCGGCTCGGCGGCGGTGCCGCGCGCGGCATACCGGGTGGGGCCCAGGCGCACGACGTCGCCGACATGCGCCCAGGTCTCGGCGTTCGCGAGCAGGGTGGGTCGCCCGCGGACGCCCGAGGCACCCTCGGGCTGCCACGCGGTGACCGGCAGGTTGGGCCGGCCGGACAGCAGCTCGACGACCGCCCGGGCCTGCCCGGAGACGAAGCCCCCTGCGGTCTCGGCGACCCGCCAGCGCAGCCGCTCGCCCGCGGCTCGCCGCTCGTCGATCGCCGTCGCGACGGCGCGGCCGACCGCCGGCCGCTCGGACGGGACGACGATCGACACCTCGCGCGCGCCGAGCGCCCGCGCGGTCACCGCGGCCCCGTCGAGCACCCGGTGCGGAACGACGAGCAACAGCCCGGTGTCCTTGGCGGACAACGGCTCTCCCTCGGCGGCATTGACGACGACGATCGGGCGACGTCCCCGCGCCACCAGCCGCAGCTTCGTCGCGAAGGGGAAGCCCGCGCCGCCGCGCCCCTCGATGTTGACCCGCTCGGCCGCCTCGGCGAGCCGGGCGACATCGGTCTCGGGCAGGGTGCCGCGGCCGGCCCGGTGCGCGGCCAGCGACGGGGTGTCCGACAGGTCGGCGAGCAGCAGCGGTCCGGGGTCGACCCGCACCGCCGCCGGCGGCTCGTGCCCGTGGATCGGCTGCCGCGTCACGGCGGTCGCGCTCACCGGCTGGGCACCGCCTCGCCGCGGCGGTGGAAGCGCAGCACGGCCGCGAAGACGACCATTCCGACACAGCCGACGAGGGACCAGACCAGCCAGGGAGCACGGATGTCGGTCGCGATCCCGATGGTGTGCACGACCGACGCAAGCCAGCTCGGATAGGCGAGCAGGTGCAGCCAGCGCCAGGCCCGATCGGGAATCCGCTTGCGCAGCAACGAGGTCACCACGATCACGAGGAGCAGGTCGAGGGCCAGCGCGCCGGCGCCGAGATAGAGCGGGCGGTAGCTGCCACCGACCGGCAGGATCGCGTCACGCCAGTCGATGTCGACGTAGTCGTCGAGGACCGCGCTCGTCACGTGGGCGGCGAGCAGCAGGGTGGACAGCAGGGTGAGCGACCGGTGCAGGCCCTGGGTCGCGAAGCGCGGCCACCAGCGAGGCCCCGGGCCGGAGCCCGAGCGGGCGAGCACCCCGAGCAGCACGGTCGCGGTGTAGAGCACGAGCAGCACGACGCCGGTGCCGCGGTTGAGATACCAGAGCGCGGGGCCGGTCACCGGGCCCGCTCCTGCTCGAGCCAGTCATCCCAGGCCGGCGTGGTGAGCACCTCGCGGCCGGGGCCGACGAGCCGGGCCGCGTGGTCACGCTCGACGAGCCAGTCCCAGGCCTGGTCGCCCAGCACGAGCGCGGCCGTCGAGATCGAGTTCGCGGCGGCCGCCGACAGGTCGTATGCCGTGGCGGCGCGCCACCGGCCGTCGGTCGGGGCGCCGGTGCGCGGGTCGATGACGTGATGCCAGGCCCGCCCGCCGCGCACCCAGCGGCGGGCGGTGATCGACGAGGTGGTGAGCGCGCCCGAGGTCAGGGGCACGCGGCATACCTGAGCGGGGTCCTGCAGCGCGACCCGGTCGACGGCGATGTCGACCGGCCAGGCCGGACCCTCGTGGTCGAGGCCCGTTGCGGCGCGCACGTCACCCCCGACGCTGACGACGACGGCGCAGCCGAGCTGCTCGCGAACCGTGAGCGCGACGAGGTCGGCGGCATAGCCCTTGCCGACGGCGCCGAGGTCGAGCGCGGCACCCACCGGCACCCGCACGGCATCCTCGATGAGCTCGATTCGGCGCCAGGCGTCGGGGTCCGGCACCGTCGGCACGGCCGCCGGCCGCGAGTCGAGGCTGGAGAGCATCGTGAAGGTGCGGTCGTAGCCGGCGGCGACGAGCAGCTCGCCGAGGCACGGGTCGACCAGCCCGCCGGTCGTGCGGGCCGCCCACAGCGCGGCTCGCAGCGCTCCGGCGAGCACCGGGGAGATCCCGACCCATTGTCCCGCAGCACGATTGGCGCGCATGAGGTCGGAGTCGGGGCGGAAGCGACTGCACGTCGCGTCGACCTCGTCGAGCACCGAGCTCGCCAGCTCGACGGCCGCGGCCAGCAGACCCGGCTGAGGGGCTGCGGTCTCGGGGACGGCCAGCGGGTCGGCGATCCGGAGCTCGACGTAGGTGCCGAGGGCCGACCAGGATGCCGCATTGGCTGCGTCGTCCAGCCGAGCATCGCTCGAGGCCGGGCGGGGTTGGGCGGACACGGTCACCCGCCCAGGCTCACGAGCCGGTGGCCGGGAGGGGCGCGGGGGCCGGCTTCGGTGCCGGGGCAGGCGCCGGGGCCGGCTTCGCGGCCGGTGCCGGGACGGGTGCGGGAGCTGCAGCAGGTGCCCGGGGCGCCGGGGCCGGGGCCGGCCGCGGGGCTTGGGGGAGCGGGAGGTGTGCGCCGCCGGCGCCTCGGGCACCTGAGCTGCGGGTCGCCGGCTGGCCGGCGACGGTGACCACGGTCTCGGTGACGACCGTGCGGGTGGGGCGCTCGACCGGAACGGCGGCGAGCGCCTCGGCAGCGGCCTGGGCCGCCGCCTGCTTCGCGGCCTGCTTGGCCGCCTGGTCGGCGGCCGTGGCCTGCGCGGCCAGACCGGCGACCCCACCCACCGCAGCGACCGAGGCGGCGGTGACCACGGTGGACACCGCCCGGCCCGCGAGGCGGGCTCGGTCGCGATCGGAGGGGGTGAGAAAGCGCATACATCGACGATGCGCGACATCAGGACAAGACGGTGTCAGCCGGACGTCAAGGAATCCTCAAGAGATCGAGGGTGATTTGAGGTTCTGTTGACCTGCCCGCGAGGTCGGGTTGACCTCTGGCGCCGCACACTCGAGCTGCTCGGGGAGCCCGTGTCGACAGAGAGAGACCCACGCAATGAGCTGGATCGGTGTCAAGACGACGGTTCTCGGCGTCGCTGCCGGAGGCGCCGCCGCCGTGTCGCTGTATGCCGCGATGACCCCCGCAGCCCCGTCCACCGCACCCGTCGGCCAGAGCCGGCCTGCGGTGACGACCACCTACGCACCGTGCACCGCACCGGCCGTCCTCGAGGGCGACGAGTGCGTCATCCACGAGAGCCGGACCGTCACCATGACGACCGCCCCGGCAGCTGTCCCGGCTGCCCCCGCCCAGGCCGACGACGACCGACGGACCGAGACGGCGGAGCCCGTCGAGACGCACGCGCCGGTCCCGGCGACGACGGACCCGAGGCCGACGACGCCCAAGCCGACCACCAGTCGGCCGACACACACCGAGGACGACACGGGCGAGCACGAGGACCACGAGGACCACGAGGACGGCGGCGAGGACCACGACGGCCACTGAGCCGACGATGGGTCGCCGGCTCAGGTCAGCCCACGACCGGCAGCCGGACCGTGACCTGCAGACCCCCGGACCGGCCGGTGGCGAGCTCGACCTCGCCACCGGCCGTCTGCGCGATCCGGCGCACGATGTCCAGCCCGAGACCGGTGCCGCCACCGCCGCTGACCCCACGCTCGATCTCCCGGCCGGCCAGGCCCGGCCCCGCGTCGTCGACGGCGAGCGCGGCCAGCCGGCCGACGACATCGAGCCGCACGGTGAAAGCGGCGCCCTCAGGAGTGTGCGCGAAGACGTTGTCGAGCAGGTTGTCCACGAGGTCGGCCAGGTCCTGCTCCCCCACCTGCACGACGACCGTGGCCGAGCCGCCGCCGGCCTCG
This sequence comes from Dermatophilaceae bacterium, assembly GCA_035448065.1. GTDB lineage: Bacteria > Actinomycetota > Actinomycetes > Actinomycetales > Dermatophilaceae > Phosphoribacter. Next base: position 11,889 of record DAOTIG010000068.1, on the reverse strand, counting down.
CGAGGCAGCACTGCCACGACCTCACGCCCCTGGTCCTCGGCGAGCGGTCCCCAGTGGGCGAGCCGCGCAGCGACCACGGCCGCCAGGTCGCTGGGCCCGGCCATCGCATCCCTGGTCGAGCGCCGGGCATCGGCCACGACGCCGTCGATGGCCCGCTGCAGCTCCTCGACCCGGCCCACGAGCCGGGCCCGCAGTCGTGGGTCGTCGACGCTGTCGACGTCGAGCCGCAGCGCGGTGACCGGCGTGCGGAGCCGGTGACCGAGGTCGGCCGCCGCCTCGCGCTCGAGGCGCAACAGCTCGCCGATCCGCTCAGCGAGGCGGTTGAGCGCGGCCCCCAGCTCGGCGATCTCGACCGGACCGCCGGTCTTCGCCCGAGCGTCGAGCTCGCCCGAGCGCAGCCGGTTGGCGACCGTGGCCAGGTCGGTCACCGGCGTCGCGATCCGCTGCCCAGCCCGGGCGGCGATGGTCACCGACATGGTGATGAGCGCGAGGCCGAGGACGGCGAGGACTCCCCACGCGGCATACACGCCCGAGCGCGCGGAGTCGTAGCGGACCGAGCCGTGGACGACCGCGATGCCGGTGGGCAGCGCGACCGGCACGAGGGTGTCCGATCCGTCGGCGGTGCGCTCGGTGACCGCGCGGCCGTTGTGCAGCGCCTGGGCGATGAGCGCCGCCTCGCCGGGGGTGTGCTGCTCGCCGATGACCGTGCCGTCGGGCGCGGTGACCGACAGATGGACGGTGGGTGCCTTCGCGTGGGCGCTGTCGAGGGCGTCCTGCAGCGAGGCCAGGTCGCTGAGCGAGACCACGGTGGCGAGGTTGAGCGCGGCGTCCCGGGCCGTGCCGGCCAACCGGTCCTCCGCGAACACCTGGATCAACAGGGCGAGTGGCACGATGAAGGCGATGACCACCGCCGAGGTCAGCGCGGCGGCCAGCCAGACGATGCTGCGACGGAGCACTCACGCCTCCGGGGCGACGAGCCGGACACCGACGCCGCGCACGCTGTGCAGATAGACCGGCTCGGCCGCCGTCTCTCCGAGCTTGCGGCGCAGCCAGGACAGGTGGACGTCGACGGTGCGGTCGCCACCGCCGTAGGCCTGACGCCACACCTCGGCGAGGATCTCGCGCTTGCTGACGACCTCGCCGGGGCGTTGGGCGAGCAGGTGCAGGAGGTCGAACTCCTTGCGGGACAGCTCGATTGGCGAGCCCGCGAGGGTGACCTCGCGGGTCGTGGGGTTGACGACGAGTGCGCCGACCTCGATCGGGCCGGCCGACTGCGGCTGGCCGGCGCGGCGCAGGACTGCCCGGATCCGGGCGTCGAGCTGCTCGCCACCGAAGGGCTTGACGAGGTAGTCGTCGGCCCCGGCGTCGAGCGCCGCGACGATGGTCCGCTCGTCGTCCTGGGCGGTGGCGACGATGACCGGCACCCGGCTCACCGCCCGCAGCATGCTCAGCACCCGCAGCCCGTCGACGTCCGGCAGGCCAAGGTCGAGGACGACCAGGTCGGCCGGCTCGTCGACGGCCAGCTGCAGGCCGCCCATCCCGGTTGCGGCGCTTGTCGCGGCGTGTCCCGCCGCCGTGAGCGCGCGCAGCAGCGCCGAACGGATCGCTGCGTCGTCCTCGACGATGAGCACGCTGGCCACCCGCCGTACGCTACGCCTAACCGCCGGATCGTGACCGGCAAGCCGCCCACGCGGAGGAGGTCCGGATGTCCCGCACTCCCCGACTGATCCGGTATGCCGCGCTGTGGCTCGCGGTCGTCATCGGCGCCGGGTCGCTCACCTGGCTCGCCATCGGCCGCGCCGGCCGGGCCGCCGACCTCTTCTCTGCCGCCGGCTCGACGGGGGCCGCGCCGTCCCGCACCACCGCCCCGACCACGTCCACCACCCTCGGCACCGTGGCCGTCCCGACGAGTCCAGCCATCGGCACCGTGCCCTCGACATCGGCCGTCGCGACCTCGGTCGGCACCTTGACGCCACCACCGCCGGCCACCACCCGCGTCGTCCCGACGACACCACGCGGCACTGCACCGGTCCCGCGCACCACCGCACCCGCGTCGCCTCCCCCTCCGCCCCCACCGGTGCAGCCGGCTCCGGTGACTGTCGAGCGCGGCGTCACGACGGCCGGCGGCCGGGTCGTCGCTGCGTGCACGGACAGTCGGCTGGAGTTCCGGTCGGCAGTGCCGACGGAGGGCTGGTCGGTCGACCAGCCGCGCTGGGAGCAGGGCCGCCTTGAGGTGAAGTTCGGCGCCCCGGACGGCCTGGACGACATCGAGGTGAAGCTGACCTGCGTCGCGGGCGTGCCGACCTTCACGGTGGAGTGAGGCGGGCGCGCCGTTCGGGCTTCCCTGGTCTCGCTCCTCAGGCGTAGTGCCAGCGCAGTCCGACCAGACCAGGACGGCCGCGGTCGCGCACCACGGTGACCGTCCGATCCATGCCGAGGGCCCGATCTCGGCGCAACCGGTCCGGCACCCGGTCCGAGGCCCGCTCGAACTCCTCGACACGCACGGGCAGGCAGCCGGGATGGAAGCGCACCTCGAGAGCGAAGAAGGTCCGCGGTGTGTCGACGAGTCCGAAGTAGCCGTCACTGGCGACCTCGTTGGCGTCGTGCACGGCATACCGGAGCAGGTGGGTCTCGCCTCGGCGCAAGGTCTGATCGAGGATGACCTCGGCGACGACGAGGGGGCTTTCGGGATCCCGGCGGACCCGGCCGATGCGGCCGCCGGCGAGCATCTCGACGTCAATGAGGCGGGCGTCGGCACCGGGCTCACCGGCATGCAGGACGGGATAGCGATCGATGTCGGTGCGCGCGCGGACGGCGAGCAAGGTCTCCATCCGCACCAGTTGACCCCGCGGGCCGTAGGCACCGGTGCACACGAGGGCCGAGAGGTCGAGGTCGGTCGCCTGGTCGACGCAGCCGATCTGCTCGAAGAGTCGCACGATCCGCTCGCTGTCCGACCCGACGAGCGGCTCGGCCGAGGTCGGTGAGCGTGGCTCGGCGAGAGCGTCGACCAGGGTGCCGGCCGGCAGGGCGAGGACGCTCTCAAGGTGCGTGATGGCGACCTCGTTGGAGGCGGCTCCGCTGGGCAGGCGCTGACCGTTCTGCCAGTAGCTGAGCGTCGAGCGTCCGATCCGATGGCCACGCTCGGCAAGGGCGAGCTGAAGCTGCTCGAGGGTGAGGCCGGAGCGCCGGATGCCGCCACGGAGCTGGGTAGGAAAGCGCCGGGCCGCCTCTGGGCGTCGGGATGCGGCCGTCACGTTCACTCCTGTCCGCTGTGAATGTTCACGATGGCTGCCTGTGGAACACGGTCATGTCGCGTTCACCAGGCTACCCGTTCACAGTGACGGCTTTCCGACAGCCGGTCACGTTGAGCAGCCGTGCGCCACCCCCGCAGACTCGCAACGTCAGCCGAGGACCTCGATCCACGGGCTCCGGCCCGAGGGGAGGATCGGCGTCCGAGCGCAGGTTGGGCGCGCGGACGTATGCCTCGGCGATGGGCGGCCGGCTCTGTTCTGGTGTCAGAGGGCCGGCCGCCCCTTTGTCTGCTGGGTGGCTCCGCGGTCAGCGCGAGCGCCGGCGACCCGCCTGGCTCCAGAACGGCGTGAGCTCGGCGAGATCGGCGATGAGGGTCTGCGCGGTCGCGATCTCGCCGGGGATGTCGACGTGCGGGGGCTCGGCGTCGACGAGGCCGTTGTCGACCTCGATGCTGGTCCAGGTGACCTGGTCGTTGAGCGCGCCCAGCCGGTCCTGCAGCTCGGACAGCAGCGCCTCGAGCCGGCTGATCTGCTCGTCGTGACCGGGCCACATCGAGCCGAAGAACTGCGCGCCGTAGCGGACCTTCTTGGCCTCGATCCGCACCTTGTGCCGGTCGTGCGGGTGCAGCCCGGCGAGGTCGTGCCCCGCCTGCAGGATCCGGCGATGCCGCCGACGCAGCGAGCGCGCGGCCATCGGGCGGCCGCTCCACGTCCGGGTCTCGAGCACGTCGCGGTAGGCGCGCCGGTCCAGCCAGGCGTCGAGGTCGGCGCGCAGGCTGCGCCAGGCCGACGAGTGCAGGTGAGCCAGCGCCGCGGCATACGCGACCTGGCGGGCCGCCTCGAGGCGAGCGGCATCCGAGGGCGTGAGATCGGTGTGCGACTCGCGGAAGACGTCGAGGTCCCGGGCCGGGCCGAAGGTCTGGGTGAGCACGCGCAGACCAGCCTTGATCCGGGCGGCCTCGGGGTCGGACTTGGCGACCCGCTCGACGAGCGAGAAGAGCGAGCGCAGCCGTCGGTAGCCGACTCGGAACTGGTGCAGCGCCTCGTGCGGCCCGTCGACGTGCAACAGCGGCTCGTTGGCGTCGGCGTGGGCGAGGCAGGCGCGGGCGCAGATCTCGAAGGCGCGGGCCGCGGAGACCCGCGGGGAGAGCACGATGTCGGCGGCCTTGGTGACGTCGGCCTTGGTGGGGCGCGACGCTGCTGGGGTCGTCGGCGCCGGCGTCATGGGGTGGATTGTGTCAGTTGAGGCCTGCCGCGCCGGGGTCGACGGGCCGGGGAAGTGCACGGAGCCGTTGCACGATGCCGGTCTCGCGGGCCAGCAGCTGTCGGCCGAGGGCGAGGCGGTCGGCCGTCGAGGGCGCGGCGAGCAGGGCCTGTCGGTCAGTGGTGTCCAGGTGGATGGCGTCACCGAGCCGGTAGGAGGCATCGGCAGGGTCGGTCGGCAGTGTCACCGGGCGCTCCTGCACCACGCGTCGGTATGCCGCGAGCTCGCCGGCCAGCCGGTCGCGCTGGCTCGCGAGGGTGGTCGGGTCGGCGCCATCGGGCTCGTCGAGCCAGGTGACGTCGGCGAGCAGGTAGGGCTTGTCGGTGCTGTCCGGGCGCAGCACCGCTGAGAGGGCGAACCGGCGCGCGGCGCGGGTGCGAACGGCATACTGCGCCATGCCGAGCGGGCTGATCTCGAGCAGCGTTGTCGCGCAGCCGATCTCGTGGAGGTCGAGAGCGGCGTCCGGGCCGACCTCGTGGCCGAGGCGGAGCGCGACGACGCCGAAGCAGCGCTGCTCGGGGGGCAGGCGGAGCAGGTCGTGCAGGAGCAGCACGTAGCGTGGCTCGAAGATCCGCAAGGGCAGCTCGGCACCGGGGAACAGGACGGTGCTGAGCGGGAAGAGCGGAAGTCGCTCGGTCACGCGGACCACCTGAGCCTGAGGCGCTGGCCGGGGCGACACTGCGCGGCCAGGTCTGCCGCGGCCGTGGTCAGCACGGCGACGACCGGGTAGCCGCCGGTGACCGGGTGATCGGCGAGGAAGACGACCGGCTGGCCGTTGGGCGGCAGCTGGATGCCGCCGCGGACCAGGCCCTCGCTGGGCAGCTCGGTGTGGCGGTGCGCCACATCGCGTTGCAGGAGAGGGCCGTCGAGTCGCAAGCCGACGCGGTCGGAGCGATCGGAGACCTGCCAGGTCGCGGCAGTGAGGGCGTTGGGGTCGGCGAGCCAGTCGCGGCGCGGCCCGGGGTGGGCGGCGAGCTCGACGAGGTCGGCGCTCGGGCGGGGGACGGGGACTTGGGCGAGGCGGGGGAAGTCGACAGGTGGGACGCCGACGGGCAGGTGGTCGCCGGGGCGCAGCGGTGGCGGGCCGAGCCCGGAGAGCATGTCGGTGCTGCGTGAGCCGAGGATCGGCTCGACGTCGATGCCGCCGCGGACGGTGAGGTAGCTGCGCAGGCCGGTGGGCGGGGTGCCGAGGCGCAGGATCTGGCTGCCGGCGAGGGTGAGCAGCGCCGCGTGGCCGACCGGCCGGTCGTCGATGGTGGCCGGTGCGGGGGCGCCGGTGAGACAGATCGTGAGGGTGCCGTGGGCGCGGACCGAGAGGCCGCCGAGGGTGATCTCGAGGGCGGCGAGGCCGTCGGGGTTGCCGACGAGGCGCGCCCCGAGTCGGTATGCCGCGCGGTCGGCCGCGCCCGAGGGTGACACACCCACCGCCCCCCACCCCGGCCGTCCGAGGTCCTCGACGAGCGTGAGCGGCCCAGTCTCGAGCACCTCGAGAGCCCAGGCGCGCGGCTCGCGCTGGACTGACGAGTCGAGCGACGAAGGAGCGAGCGAGGAGGGAAGCGCGAGTCGGGAGCGCGCCGGCTCGGGCTCTCGAGCATCCAGCTCAGCCTGGAATCGCACCCGGCCGCCGGGGCGCAGCAGCGCGGGTGGGTCGCGCTGCGGATCCCAGAGGACGACGTCGGTCGTGCCGAGCAGCTGCCACCCGCCCGGCGACTCGCGCGGGTAGATGCCGGAGTAGGCGCCGGCGAGGCCGACCGCCCCGGCAGGCACCCGGGTGCGCGGCTCGGCGCGACGCGGCACCTGCAGCCGCGGGTCGCCGTCGACGAGGTAGGCGAAGCCCGGCGCGAAGCCCCCGAAGCCGACCCGCCACGGCGTGCCCGTGTGCGCCGCGACGACCTCCTGCTCGGTGAGTCCGGTCGCCTCGGCGACGGCGGCGAGATCGGGACCGTCGTAGCGGACCGGGATGCACACCGGCTCGGCGTCGTCCTCGGCGCCAGCGGCATCGCCACCGTCCGCACCCTCGACGACCACCCGCCGGGCCAGCTCGCTCAACGCGGCGACGAGTGCGGGGCGGTCAGCACCTGGCTCGACGACGACCAGCAGGGTGCGGGCCCCCGGCACGGCGTCGCGAACCGCCGCCCAGGGCGGCATACAGGTTGAGCGGGCTTGTGCGACAACGCGATCCAGGGACCACACCGCCGGCAGGTCGGGCAGCTCGATGAGCAGGGCCGACTCGCCGCACGGCAGGATCACCGGATCGCTCATGGCGCCGCCGCGTCGACGAAGGGCCGGATCGCCACGCCGGCGCCCTCCAGCGCGGCGCGGACCGCTCGCGCCATCGCGACAGCGCCCGGCGAGTCACCATGGGTGCAGATCGAGTCAGCTTGCACCGCAACGACATTGCCGTTGTATGCCGCCAGCTCACCCGTGGTGGCGAGACGCACCATCCGGGTCGCGACCTCGTCGGCGTCGTGGAGCACCGCGCCCGCCTGCCGCCGCGAGAGGAGGCGCCCGTCCGGGGTGTAGGCACGGTCCGCGAATGCCTCGGGGACCACGCGCAGGCCAGCCGCGGACGCGGCGGCATACAGGCAACCGTGCGTGAGCCCAAGGATGGGAAGCGTTGCGTCGTAGGCGAGTACGGCGTCGACGACCGCCTGTGCCTGCCCCTCATGGTCGAGAACGGCGTGGTAGAGCGCGCCGTGCGGCTTGAGGTAGGAGACCCTGCCGCCCGCGACCCGGCACATCGCGTCGAGCGCCCCGAGCTGGTAGAGCACGTCGGCGCGCAGCTCGGCGTGCGTGGCGTCGATGAAGCGCCGACCGAATCCGGCGAGGTCGCGATAGCCGACCTGGGCGCCGACGACGACCCCGCGCTCGAGCGCGGCGGCGCACGTCCGAGCGAGGGTGAGCGGGTCGCCGGCGTGGAAGCCGCAGGCGACATTGGCGCTGGTGACGACCTCGAGCATGGCGGCGTCGTCGCCGAGGCGCCACGCGCCGAAGGACTCGCCGAGGTCTGCGTTGAGGTCGATGCGCACGGCTCGATTATCACCGTCGACGCGGCGCCTCCCGGTGCGGCCGGTCGCCTTCGCTCTCGTGCTCGCCCCTGCTCGTCGCCCAGCCGTGGCGGGCGCTGCGACACGCCGGTGTTGCCGCAAAAGTGCCCGGGTAGGCGGTTAGTCCGGGCTGGTGGCCGGGGCGGCGGCTGCTGCGGCGGGGAGCAGCGGGCGGGCGAGCGGGAGGCCGGGGCGGTAGGCGAGGTGGACATGGCTCGGGGCGTCGAGGACCGCGAGGTCGGCGAGGTCGAGCGGCGCCCCGACGACGATCCGCCGGTCCAGGCCGAGCGACCGACCCGAGCCGGCGGTCGCGGCATACACCGCCTCGGCCGGTGTCATCCCGCACTCCCGCACGGCCAGCGCGACGACGAAGGGCATCGAGCTCGTGTAGCACGTGCCCGGGTTGCAGTCGCTTGCCAGGCCGACGGTGACGCCGGCGTCGAGCAGCCGCCGCGCATCGGGGTAGGGGTGCCGCGTCGAGAACTCGACACCCGGCAACAGCGTTGCGACAGTAGATGATCCGGCGAGCGCGTCGACATCGCCGTCGGTGAGGTAGGTGCAGTGGTCGACGCTCGCTGCACCGAGCTCGCAGGCCAGCTGCACCCCGGGCCCGGGCCCGAGCTGGTTGCCGTGCACCCGCAGCCCGAGCCCCACAGCCCGCCCGGCAAGCAGGATCGCACGACTCTCCTCGCCGTCGAAGGCATGCGCTGAGGCCGGCTCGCAGAAGACGTCGAGGTATGCCGCGCACCCACTCTCGGTGACCGCCGCCAGCATCAGGCCGGTGACGAGCTCGACGTAGGCGGCGCGGTCCGCGGCATACTCGCGCGGCACGACGTGCGCACCGAGGAAGGTGACGTGCGGCGTGACCTCGCGGGCCAGGCGGAGCAGTCGCAGCTCGTCCTCGACCGAGAGGCCGTAGCCCGACTTGATCTCGACGACCCTCGTGCCGAGTGCGCGCAGCTCGGCGATCCGCTGGGCGAGCAGGGCGCGCAGCTCGTCGTCGGTGGCCTCGCGCGTGGCCGCGACGGTCGAGCCGATGCCGCCGCCGTCGTATGCCGCGCCCCGCATCCGCGCCTCGAACTCCCCGGCCCGGTCGCCGGCGAAGACGAGATGGGTGTGCGAGTCGACGAAGCCGGGCAGCAGCGCCCGGCCGGCCAGGTCGAGCCGCTGGTCCGCGCCCGGGGCGGCACTCGCCCGGCCCACCCACGCGATCGTCCCGTCGTGCACGACGAGCGCGGCATCGTGGACGAGGCCGAGGGCGCCCACGTCGGCCCGGTCGGTGGGGGTCGCCTCCGGCTGCTCGGGGTCGAGCGTGACGAGCTCGCCGATGCCGGTGACGAGGATGGCCGTCATCGGGTCAGCCTCGCTGGGCGGCGTCACGCAGTGCCGTGAGAGTGACCGACTCCGCTTGTGCGGCAAGGCTCCTCGTCTGCTCCCAGGCCGCATCGGCACGCGCCAGCAGCGAGCTGCGGGCCCAGTCGTCGGAGATGCCGGGCAGGTTGATGCAGACGTTCTGATAGGCGCCGGACGCGGCGGCGAGCGCCAGCGCCGCCCCCGTGCCGGCGTCGGAGAGCGACGAGGCCATGCCGATCTCGGCGGCCTGCAGACACAGCCGGACGATCTCGGGGGCCGCCTCGAGCGTGCTCATCGGCACCTCGATGGTCGCCACCGTCGCGGCCCGGAGGGCCTCGTCGCGGGTCGCCGCCTGCTCAGCTGTGTCCTGCGGCATCCTGATCGCGGCGAGGTAGTCGTCGAAGGCTGCGGTGTCGGCGTCGACCGCCGCGAGCAGCCGGTCCTTGAGCGCCTGCCCGCTCGTGGCCAGCTGCTCGAGCTCACCGCGCCGGTCCTCGAAGCCGCGCTTGGGATGCGAGAGGTTGGCGACCATCGTGGCCAGCCCGGCCGCGAGCGCCCCGGCGAGCGCGGCGACCGACCCGCCACCGGGTGCGGGTGAGTCGCTCGACAGCTCGTCGGCGAAGCCGGTGAGGGTCAGCCCGGCCAGCGGCGCGGCGGGCGCGAGCCGGTGCTCGATGATCCGCTCGGCGGGCTCGAAGGCCTTGACCTCCGACAGGCCGAGGCTGCGGCTCGCGACGTGCACGAGGGTCGCCTCGGGCACGCCGGTCGAGCGCCCCATCCGGCGCAGATAGTGCCGGCCGGCGTCGAGCAGCACGTCACGAGGCACCATCCCGACGAGCTCGGAGCCGGTGACCCGCAGGCCGTGCACGGTGGCCCGCTCGACGCAGGTGTCGAAGACGACGTGCAGCGGAGTGGCCTGCAGGTCGGTGACGTTGATCGACACCTGCGCGCACCCGTACTCCGGGATGGTCCAGCCCACCGCCTTGATGCCGTCGAGCAGCCCGCGGTCCCAGATCTCCGCGCCCTGCTCGTCGAGCACCGGCCGCCCCGCGGCGTCGAGCCGCTTGCGGCCCTTCTCGCGGATGTCGGCGGCGATCCGCGCGGCGAGCCGCTTGTCGGTCGTGTTGAGGTTGACGTTGTAGGCGACGAGGAATGGCCGGGCACCGACGATGACCGCCCCGGAGCGCGGCACGAAGCTGGCGGGGCCGAAGTCCGGCGCCCACTGCGGATCGGCGAGCTTGCTTGCCAGTCCCTCATATTCGCCGTGCCGGACGGCCGCGAGGTTGCGCCGCTCGGGCCGGCTCGCCGCCTGCTCGTAGAGATAGACCGGTATGCCGCGCTCGCGCCCGATCCGCTCGCCGAGTCGGCGGGCGAGCTCGGCGCACTCCTCCATCGTCACGCCCGACACCGGCACGAAGGGCACGACATCGACCGCCCCCATTCGCGCGTGCGCGCCGGAGTGGCCGGTCATGTCGATCCGGTCAAGGGCAGCCTCGACGAGCGCCCAGGCGCCCTCGAGCACCGCCTCCGGCTCGCCGACGAAGGTGATGACCGTGCGGTTGGTCTCGGCCCCGGGGTCGACGTCGAGCACGGTGACACCGGGGACCGCGCCCGCGGCGGCTGCTGCCGCGGCATACACCTCGGGACGGCGTCCCTCGGAGATGTTCGGCACGCACTCGACGACCTTCATCGGCCGGCCTCCTGACCAGTCTGGTTCTCCTGCATCGGGATTCGTATGCCGCAAGCCTCCGCCACATCGGTGGCCGCCTCGTAGCCGGCGTCGACGTGCCGGATGACCCCCATGCCGGGGTCGTTGGACAGCACGCGGGCGAGCTTCTCGGCGGCCAGCGGGGTGCCGTCGGCGACCGACACCTGACCGGCGTGGATCGACCGGCCGATGCCGACCCCACCGCCGTGGTGGATCGACACCCACGACGCCCCGGAGGCGGTGTTGACGAGCGCGTTGAGCAGCGGCCAGTCGGCGATCGCGTCGGAGCCGTCGGCCATCGCCTCGGTCTCGCGGTAGGGGCTGGCCACCGAGCCGCAGTCGAGGTGGTCGCGGCCGATGACGATGGGGGCCTGCACGGCCCCGCTGGCGACGAGGTCGTTGAAGGCGAGGCCGGCCTGGTCGCGCTCGCCATAGCCGAGCCAGCAGATCCGAGCAGGCAAGCCCTGGAAGGCGATTCGCTCCTTGGCGCCACGCATCCAGCGGTGCAGCCGGTCGTCGTCGGGGAAGAGCCGCAGGACCGCCTCGTCGGTCGCCGCGATGTCGGCCGGGTCACCGGACAGCGCCGCCCAGCGGAACGGGCCCTTGCCCTCGCAGAAGAGCGGCCGGATGTAGGCCGGCACGAAGCCGGGGAAGTCAAAGGCGCGGTCGCACCCGCCGAGGCGGGCCTCGTCGCGGATCGAGTTGCCGTAGTCGAAGACCTCGGCGCCGCCATCGAGGAAGCCGACCATCGCCTCGACGTGGTGCGCCATCGAGGCACGCGCCCGGTCGGTGAACTCCTCGGGCTTGGCTGCGGCATAGTCCTGCCAGTCCTCGAGGGCGATCCCCTCGGGCAGGTAGGACAGCGGGTCGTGGGCCGAGGTCTGGTCGGTGACGATGTCGATCTCGACGCCTCGACGCAGCAGCTCGGGGAAAACCTCGGCCGCGTTGCCGACGACGCCGATGCTCCACGCGCGCCGGTCACGCTTGGCGGCAAGCGCGAGCTCGACTGCGGCATCGAGGGATTCGGCGATCTCGTCGAGGTAGCGGGTCTCGACCCGACGCTGCAGCCGGTGCGGGTCGACGTCGACGACGAGGCACACGCCGCCGTTGAGGGTGACCGCCAGGGGCTGCGCGCCGCCCATGCCGCCACAGCCGGCGGTGAGGGTGAGCGTGCCGGCCAGCGTGCCGGCATACCTCTTGTCGGCGATCGCGGCGAAGGTCTCGTAGGTGCCCTGGACGATGCCCTGGGTGCCGATGTAGATCCAC
>DAOTIG010000067.1:0-17385 GCA_035448065.1 Dermatophilaceae bacterium | reverse complement strand
GCGACGCCCAGCCGCCGGAAGCAGTCGGGACGCGCGGGGGCGGGGGGCCGCGGGTCTCGGTGCTGCACCGGGGTGGCGGCGCGTCGGCGGACGGTTGCCCGCACCGGCTGCGCGGCGATGGGTGCCGTGCTCACCGCTCGGGCCAGCCACCAGAACGGCTCGCCGGGGGCGTGCGCGCTCGTCTCGCCGCTGAGGACGGTCCCGTCGCGCGCGGGACCGTGCCCGTATGCCGTGCGCGCCGTCGCGGTGTAGCCCGCCGCCCGAAGGATGTGCACGGCCGCATCGATCCGGCGTTGGGAGAGCTCGCGGTTGGAGGTCTGCTTCGATCCCGTGTCGTTGCCTTCGTAGGAGGCGTAGCCGTCGACGACGAAGCCCAGCGTGCCGAGGTCGGCATGCCGCGCGTCGAGCAGGGCGCGGAAGCTCTGCCCACCAGGGGCGGTCGTCCGGTCGGGAGCCGGGTCGGCGAAGGTGTTGGCCGTGTTGTCCCGCCACGCCGCGGTCGTCTCGGACGGCTTGGGGTGGTCGAAGAGGAAGTGGCAGTCGAGCTGCACCGGGCGCTGTCCGATGGGTGTCGTCGGCGTGCCGGTCACCTGCACGGTGTCGCCGACCGCGAGCGCGATGGTCGCCGTCTCGCCGGTGACGGTGTGCCCCGGCCAGGCCCAGTCGGCCGGCTGCCGCGGCTCGAGCCGCACGACGACCTCGGTGTCGGTCTGCGAGACGATCCGGATGTCGCCGGTCTCCGGGGTGTCGACCCGCAGCGCGGCCGGCACCGCGACCGCGCCCGCCCCGCCGGCCGCCGCCGGGCGACCGCACTCGAAGGTCATCGTGCTCGTGTGACTGCCGGAGTCGGTGACGGTGATGACGACCGTCGTGCTGCCGGCCGCCGGGACGTCGAGGACGACCCGATCGGTGCCGGTCGGCGTCGCCGCGACCCCGCCGACAGTGACGGCATACGTGATCGGTGCCCGCCCACCGCCGGAGTCGACGAAGAGCGTGCTCTGGTCGGGCACCTCAAGGCTCGAGTTGGCCGCGGGCACGATCGTGCGGCCGGCCGGCGTGACGATCGTCGCGATGATCGTCGGCGCACTGCCCTGGTTGACGACCTCGGCCTCGAAGGTCCCGGTGAGCCCGTGGTGCTCGCCGATGCCGATCCACAGGCCGCGGACGCCGGCCGACACGGCCAGCCCGGACAGGCCGTCCGGGGAGACGAAGATCCGCGCGTCGGGCAGGTAGAAGCCCTGCCACTCGCCGGGCATCGCGAAGGCCGCATCGGGCACCGTCGGACCGGCGGTGTCGGACAGGTCGAGGACGGCGGTCCGGAAGGCGAAGCCGAAGGTGTGCGACGGGCCGGCGATCGCATAGCCCGGGTGCATCTCGATCATCGAGTAGATGTCGTCCTGCGGGTCGCCGCTCGTCGAGGCCGACCGCAGCCGGGTCGTCACCGCGGCCCCGGAGCGCTGCATGGTCCGGACAGTGAGGCGCGGCGCGAGCAGGTGCACCTCAGGGTTGTCGGGATCGTCCTCGAGGACGCCCTCCGTCGTGAGTCGCGCGCCACGCAGGCCGGGGATGAGCACGCTGACGCCGGGCACGTCGAGATCGACGCACCAGGCCGTGGTGGCGCCGCCCGGATCGGCGACGCCGAAGCGGATGCGCGCCGTGCCGTCTCCGGTGAATTGCACTGGGGCAGAGCGCCCTCCGGCACCCAGGCGGCCGGTGCCGAGGTCGATGCCCAGCCCGGTGAGATGGGCCAGGTCAAGGCTGGCCTCACGCATCGACCAGGTGCCGTCGCGGTCGGAGACCGGGGTCGGGCCGCCGAAGCTCAGCGACTCGAGAGGGGTGCGCAGGGCATCGAGGGCACCGGAGTCGCGCACCGGCGCGGGCAGGTCGGACCAGACGCTCATCGCGGATCCTCGGGGAGAAGAGGGGCCTGCTGAGTGAGCCGAGCATGACAGGTACCCCGGAGGGCGCGTGGCGAAACGGGAGAATCCCGCGCGCGGCGGCGCGCGGCATACAGGTTGGAGGACTAGCGTGTGCACGGGTATCCGTCACCGACGAAAGGGGAACCCATGGCCGACTGGGCCGCCGACGTGAAGAAGTACGCGCCGGACGCCGATGACGCAGTCATCGCGAAGATCGTCAGGCACTGCGGCATCGCACTGCAGAAGGCAGACTCCTCGCTCGTGTCGTTCTCCGACCAGGCCGAGCTCGACCGGGTCAAGAAGGGCTTCATGACCAAGAAGCTCGAGATCCCGGCGGACAAGATGGACGAGGGCCTCGCCGCGGTCAAGGAGAAGATGAAGGCCGACCGCACCAAGGACCGGGTCACGGTCTACTACCTGCTCGCCGAGCACTACGGCAAGCTCGGCATCTTCAGCTGACCTGCGCCGCAGGGCCTTTCGGTATGCCGCGTGGCTGGGCCACGCGGCATACCTGTCGGTGGGGAGCCCAGGCCCGCGGCCAAAACTGTAGGCGTTCCGTGACCCCGTTGCGGGGCCGCTCCCCCTAGCGTGGACCCCAGCGCCGGCCCGCCCGGACGAACCACCGCCGACAAAGGAGTCGCGCCATGATGCGCCACCGCCGCCTCGCCGCCCTCGCCGCCCTGCCCCTCGGCAGCGCCCTGGCCCTCTCGGCCTGCGCCGTCGACCAGGCCGCCCCAGGAGCCAGCTCCGGTGCCTCCGGAGGCGCAGCGGGGTCCGGCACCGTCGTCATCGCCTGCACGCCGCAGGAGGAGCAGTGCCAGGCGATGGCCGCGGCCTTCACCAAGGCGACCGGGATCAAGACGTCCTACGTGCGGCTCAGCTCCGGTGAGGCCGTCGCCCGGCTCGGCGCGGGCAAGAGCAAGCCCGAGTTCGACGTGCTCTACGGCGGCCCCTCCGACGGGCACGTCGCCGCCGCCAAGAGCGAGCTCATCGAGAAGTACGTCTCGCCGAATGCCGCGAAGATCCCGGACAAGTACAAGGCGGCCGACGGCACCTGGACCGGCACCTACGTCGGAGCCCTCGGCTTCTGCTCCAACACCGACGTGCTCAAGAAGCTCGGCGTCGAGGCGCCGACGTCGTGGCAGGCGCTGCTCGACCCCAAGCTGGCCAAGAACGTCGCCATCGCCCACCCGTCCACCTCGGGCACGTCCTACACCGCGGTGTGGACCCAGATGCTCCTCAACGGCAAGGACGAGGCAAAGACCTTCGACTACCTCAAGAAGCTGCACTCCAACGTCCTGCAGTACTCCAAGTCCGGCTCGGCCCCGGGCCAGATGGCGGGGCGCGGCGAGGTCGCCGTCGGCATCGTCTTCAGCCACGACTGCGTGAAGTACCAGAAGGAGGGCTTCACCATGCTGAAGAACACCTTCCCGGCCGAGGGCACCGGCTACGAGATCGGGGCGGTCTCGCTCGTCAAGGGCGGCCCCAACCCGGCCAACGGCAAGAAGTTCATCGACTGGACCCTCACCGCTGACCACCAGAACATCGGCCCGACAGTGGGCTCCTTCCAGATCCCGACCAACCCCGAGGCCAAGGTCACCGAGGACATGGTCAAGCTCGACCAGGTCAAGCTCGTCGACTACAGCTCCGACGAGGCCGGTGCCGCGAAGAAGTCGCTCACCGCGCGCTTCGACGCCGAGATCGCCCCGCAGCCCAAGTAGTCGGCGAGCGTGGCCACCCTGCTCGCACCACCCGCAGGGGCCCCCGAGAGCGGAGCCGCTCTGGCTCGGCGGCCCCTGCGCAGCGGCCGGGACCTCACCCTCGTCGCCATCGTGACGACCGTGTCGCTCGTGCTGTTCGTCATCGTCGGGCTCCCCCTCATCCGGATCTTCGCGGTCGCCTTCGCGCCCGAGGGGTGGGAGATCGTCACGTCGATGCTCACCAACCCGGTGAACCGGCGGGTGCTCGTCAACACCGTGCAGCTCGGGGTCATCGTCGCCCTCATCGGCACCGCGATCGGCTTCGTCCTCGCCTACACCCAGGTGCGGGTGAGGTTCCGCGGCAAGCGAGTGCTGCACCTGCTGGCCCTCGTGCCGATCGTCACGCCGCCCTTCGCGCTCGCCACGGCGACGATCAGCCTCTTCGGCCGCAACGGCATCATCACCAACGGACTGCTCGGCATCCAGGGCGACGTCTACGGCCTCAAAGGGCTGACCTTAGTCCTCGTCATCTCGTTCTTCCCCGTCGCCTACATGAACTTCAAGGGGATGCTCGAGAGCCTCGACCCGAGCCTCGACGAGGCCGCCGCCAACCTCGGCGCGAGCAAGCTGCGCACCTTCCTCACCGTGACCCTGCCGATGCTCGTCCCCGGCATCGCCGGCTCGGTCCTGCTGTTGTTCGTCGAGTCGATCTCCGACCTGGGCAACCCACTCGTCCTCGGCGGCGACTACACGGTGCTCGCCTCGCGGGCCTACATCGCGATCACCGGCGAGTACAGCGTGCCGGCGGGCGCGGCATACAGCCTCGTCCTGCTCGTCCCGGCGCTGTCGGTGTTCCTCGTGCAGCGCTACTGGGTGGGCAAGAAGAACGTCGTCACCGTCACCGGCAAGCCCAGCGGCACCATCGACCTCATCACCGCGCCGAGCCTGCGGATCCCTGCGCTCGTCATCAGCGGGCTGGTCGCCGCGACCGTCGTGCTGCTCTACCTCACCGTCTTCGTCGGCGGCTTCGTGCGAATCCTCGGCGTCAACAACGAGTTCACGCTGCGCAACTACCAGTTCGTGCTCGCCGGCATCGGCTCGGACGCGATGTTCACGACGACGACCCTCGCGCTCGTCGCCACCCCGATCGCCGGGCTGCTCGGCATGGTCATCGCCTGGCTGGTCGTGCGCAAGCTCAAGCGCTTCGCCGGGTTGATGGACTTCGTCGGCATGCTCGGGCTCGCCGTGCCCGGCACGGTCATCGGCATCGGCTACGCCATCGCCTTCAACACTCCGTGGATCGCCGGCGGCCGCCAGTGGTTCCCGGCGGTCGCGGGCGGCTCGGCGATGCTCGGCGGGGCGGCGGCCATCGTCATGGTCTTCGTCGCCCGGTCGCTGCCCTCGGGTCAGCGCTCCGGGATTGCCGCGCTCGGCCAGATCAGCCCGGCGATCGACGAGGCGTCGACGAGCCTGGGCGCCTCGAGCGCGACGACCTTCCGCAAGGTCACCCTCCCGCTCATCCGGCCGGCGCTGCTCGCCGGGCTCACCTATGCGTTCGCCCGGTCGATGACGACGCTCTCGCCGATCATCTTCATCACCACCCCGCAGACGAAGATCATGACCAGCCAGATCCTCGCCGAGGTCGATGCCGGCCGGTTCGGCAATGCCTTCGCCTACTGCGCCATCCTCATCGTCATCGTCCTCGGGGTGATCGGGCTGCTCAACCTGGCCCTGCTGCACCCGTCCCTGCGCGGCATCCAGCGCCGCCCGTCGTGAGCCAGGAGCCAGCATGAGCGAGGTCACCATCGCGACCGCCGAGCCCGGCGCCCTGAGCCTGCGCGCGCTGACCAAGGTCTACGCGCCAGGAACGCCGGCCGCGGTCGACGGCATCGACCTGGAGATCCACCCGGGCGAGTTCGTCACGCTGCTCGGCCCCTCCGGGTGCGGCAAGACGACGACCCTGCGGATGATCGCCGGCTTCGAGGAGCCGACCTCCGGCGAGCTGCGCCTCGACGGCGACCTCATCAACAAGGTCGCCCCCAACCACCGGCCGATGGCCATGGTCTTCCAGTCCTATGCGCTCTTCCCGCACCTCAGCGTGTTCGACAACGTCGCCTACGGGCTCAAGCTGCGCAAGCTGCCCGCGCCGCAGATCCGCGAGCAGGTCGAGGCGGCGCTCGCCTCGATGAACCTCACCCCGTATGCCGCGCGCGCACCGCACCAGCTCTCCGGTGGTCAACAGCAGCGGGTGGCGCTGGCCCGGGCGCTCGTCATGCGCCCCAAGGTGCTGCTCTTCGACGAGCCGCTGTCCAACCTCGACGCCAAGCTCCGGGTGCAGATGCGCGGCGAGATCCGGCGGCTGCAGCGGCAGCTCGGCATCACGACGGTCTTCGTCACCCACGACCAGGACGAGGCGATGACGATGTCCGACCGGATCGTCGTCATGAACGTCGGGGCGATCGAGCAGGTCGACACCCCGGAGCTGGTCTATCGACGGCCTGCATCGGTGTTCGTCGCCGACTTCATCGGCCGGGCGAACTTCCTCGACGTGGAGGTCGGTCAGGTCGGGGCCGACGACGCACGGATCACCGTCCTCGGGCGGGAGTGGAGCGTGCCCCGGCACCCGGACGCCGACGGCCATGGGCCAGCGACGCTCCTCGTGCGTCCCGAGTCCGTGCGCCTGGCCAGCGTCGACGAGCAGGAGGACGGCGGCGGTGTGGGCCGGGTGGTCGCCTCCATGTTCTACGGCGAGTCGATCGAGTACGAGATCGAGACCGAGTCCGGCCCCCTCGTCGTCATGGTGGCCGACCCGCACGATGCGCAGACCTTCGCCCCGGGAGATCGGGTGAGCGTCGGCTTCGAGGCGAGTCGGGCCTGGCTGTTGCCGGCGGCGACGCCCGTCGCGGGCTGACTGGCCCGATGAGCACACCGCAGCGCGTCGACGTCGCGCCGGGCGTCGCGGCATACCTGCTCGAGCACTGGAAGGTGGGACGGGCCAGGCGTCCGTGCTGGCGGCAGCTGGCGCGCCCGGACTCCGGCTGCGGGTCCACGGCTGAGCCAGTCACCCTCCTTCCAGGGGGGCGGCTCGCCCGACGGCGAGCCGCCTGCGCTGGTGACCGCTCTCGTCGAAGTTGGCCGGATCGAGCCAGGCCTCGTATGCCGCGCGCACCGCCGGCCAGTCCGCGTCGGTCATCGCGAACCACGCCGTGTCCCGGCTGCGGCCCTTGTAGACGAGCGCCTGTCGGAACGTGCCTTCGTAGCGGAAGCCCAGCCGCAGCGCCGCGGCCCGGCTGGGCGCGTTGAGCGAGTCGCACTTCCACTCGTAGCGGCGATAGCCGAGGTCCTCGAAAGCGTGCCGGGCAAGCAGCGCCATCGCCTCCGTTCCAGCCGTATGCCGCTGCAGCCCAACGCCGTAGAGGATCCCCCCGACCTCGATGCTGCCCGCGGCGGGCTCGATCCGCAGATAGCTCGCCAGTCCCTGGGGGGCGCCTGCGGCATCGAGGACGGTCCAGGGGTGCCAGCCGGGGTGGACGAGTGCCTCCGCCACCACCTCTGCCATCTCTGCCGACGAGGCGGCCGGCTGCCAACCGAGATAGGTCCAGGCCGAGGGCCCGAGCGGAGCGATCGCGGCATACAGATCTGCACTGTGCGCCTGCTTGAGCGGGACGACCGAGCACCAGTGGCCGGGCAGCGTGGTCGCGCACGGCGGCCGCGCGCCGTGCCAGGCCACCGGCTCGCCGACCGGCTGCCCGTGCTCGTTGATCGGCATCAGACCGGCAGCACTCGGTGCAGGAACTCCAGCGTCCGCTCCCACGCCAAGCGGGAGGCCGCTTCGTGGAAGAGGACGAAGTCGGGGTTGTCGAACGCGTGGTCGGCGCCTGGGTAGGTGTGGAACTCGCACGCCGGCTCCGACTGCACGATCCGCCGGATCCGCTCGACCGCCGCAGCATCGATGTAGGCGTCCGCCTCACCGAAGTGGTGCAGGCTTGGCACGGCGACCGGCGGCACGGTGTCGACGAGGCCGGGCAGCGCCGAACCGTAATAGGAGACAAGGCAATCGGCGTCGGACTCGGCGGCGATGTGATAGGCCAGGCCCCCGCCGAAGCAGAAGCCGACCAGGCCCACCCCCCGCTCGACCTCCGGGCGGGCTCGCAGCCACCCGATCGCGGCGATGCCGTCGGACACCGCTGCCGGCCAGTCGATCTGGGTGACCAGCGCGAGCCCCTCGTCGAGCATCTGCGGCCCGTCCGGCACCGCCTCGGCGCCCAGCCGCCAGTAGAACCGAGGAGCGAGCACGACGTAGCCCGCCGCCGCGAGGTCGGCCGCCCGCCGGTGGATATAGGGCGAGAGCCCGAAGATCTCCTGCACGAGCACGATGCCGGGCCCATGCCCAGCCTCAGGGAGCCACAGCAGGGCTGGCAGCTCGCCCCCGTCGACGGGGATCGCCACGTGCTCGCTCATGCCCGTCACAGTAGTCCGACAGCCCGACGACCGGCCCCCAACCGCGATACCAGCTCGCGCGGCATACCGGATCTGAGCGAGACTGCGCGGCGTGACGATTCGCGACCGGCTGCGTGCGCTGCGGATCGACACGACTCCCCTGCGCAGCTCGCCGGACTTCCGTCGACTCTTCGTCGCCGGCACCGTCTTCTACCTCGGCGGCATGGTCACCTACGTCGCGCTGCCGTGGCAGCTCTACCACCTCACCGGCAGCAACTTCGCCGTCGGGGCGCTCGGCGCGGTCGAGCTCGTCCCGCTCATCGTCTTCGGCCTCTGGGGTGGGGCGCTCGCGGACCACGCCGACCGGCGTCTCATGCTCGTCTGGACCGGCCTGGCCCAGGTCGTCCTCACCGCCGCGCTCATGGTCAACGCCCTGCTCGGCGACCCGCACGTCTGGGTGCTCTACCTCATCGGTGCCCTGCTCTCGGCCGCCCAGGCCCTGCAGCGCCCGTCGCGTGAGGCACTCATCCCGCGCACCGTGCGGCACGCCGAGCTGCCGGCTGCGGTGTCGCTCTCCTCGCTCGGGATGCAGGTGGGCATGCTCGCCGGGCCGGCGCTCGGCGGTGTGCTCATCGAGACGATCGGCCCGGGTCTCTCGTATGCCGTCGACGTCGCCGGATTGCTCGTCGCGACAACGCTGTTCGCGCGGTTGGCGGCATACCCACCGCTCGGTGACTCGACCCCACCCAGCGTCCGCGGCATCGTCGACGGCGCGCGGTATGCCGTGTCGCGGCGCGACCTGCTCGGCACCTACCTCGTCGACATCGCCGCGATGATCCTCGCGATGCCCACGGTGCTGTTCCCTGCGCTCGCCGCCGAGGTGCTGCACCAGCCCCAGGTGCTCGGGCTGCTCTACTCCGCGGGGACCGTCGGCTCGCTGCTCGTCACCGCCACCTCGGGCTGGACCGCGCGGGTCCATCGGCACGGCCGGGCCGTCGTCCTCTCGGCGATCGCGTGGGGCGCCGCCGTCGCGCTGGCCGGCCTCGCCGAGCAGGTCTGGCTGGTGCTGCTGTGCTTCACCGCCGCCGGCGCAGCCGACATGGTGAGCGCCCTGTTCCGCAGCGTCATCTGGCACCAGACCATCCCCGACGAGATGCGCGGGCGGCTCGCCGGCATCGAGATGCTGTCCTACTCGGTGGGTCCGCTCGGCGGTCAGGTGCGCTCGGGACTGGTCGCCGACCGGTGGTCGGTGCGGACGTCGATCACCTCCGGCGGCGTCCTGTGTGTTGTCGGTGTGGTTGCCGTCGCGGCCTGGCTCCGCGACTTCTGGACCTACGACGCCCAGACCGACCCGTATGCCGTCGCCGAGCGCGCCCGCCGCGCTGCTCGGGAGGCGGCAGGCCCCCTGCCGAGCGACGATCCGGATACGGTGACCGGGTGAGCAGCGTCGTCATCCTGGCCCTGGGGTCGCGCGGTGACGTCGAGCCGCACCTCGCCCTCGGGCCCGCGCTGCAGCGCGCCGGCTTCGATGTCCAGGTCGTCGCGCACGCCGACTACGCCACCGACGTCGCGGCAGCCGGGCTGCCCTGCTCGGTCGTCGAGCGCACCTCGGTGCCGACGAGCGGGCCGCTGGCCCATCGGTATGCCGCGGGCCTCATGGGCGGGACGACCGCGGGCATGTGGGCCGGTCTGCTCGGGTGGTCGAGACAGACCGCCGACGACGTCGCCACATCCATCCGACGGGCCTGTGCCCCAGGCGATCTCGTGATCACCGGGATCGCCGGCATCGGCCCGGCGCTGGCGCTGGCCGACGGGCTGGGAACGCAAGTCGTGCACGTCGCCTTCTCGGCGACCGTGCCGACGAGCGTCGGGCCGAGCACCGCCTTCGCCGCCAGGGCCGACCGGGTGAGCCCGCTCAACTGGGCCTCGTCGGTGCAGGCCTGGCGCGGAGCGCTGTCGCTCTCGCTGGCCTCGGGGGGTGCCCTGCGCGAGCGGCTCGGCATCGGGCGGATCGGCCAGCGGGAGACACTTCGCCGAAGCCTCGCCCTCCCCACCCTGGTCGCGACCTCGCCGCTGCTCGCGCCACCCGCCCACGACTGGGGCGACGTGACGGTGACCGGGTCGTGGCGGCGACCGGTCGATCCGAGCTGGGCCCCGTCACAGCGGCTGGTCGACTTCCTCGACAGCGGGCCCGAGCCCGTCTACGTCGGCTTCGGCAGCGTCGTGACGAGCGACCCACGTGGCGACATCGAGCTGCTCGTCGAAGCCGCGCGGATCGCCCGAGTGCGGGTCGTCGTCCGCCCGAGCGGCAGTGGCGCCGAGGACATCCCGGCAGTGCCGGTGCCTGCGTCGGTGCACATCGTGCGCGACGCTCCCCACGACTGGCTGATGCCGCGGATGGCCGCCGTCGTCCACCACGGCGGTGCCGGCACGACGGTCGCCGGGCTACGTGCGGGTGTGCCGAGCGCCGTCGTCTCGCACGGGCTGGACCAGCCCTTCCACGGGTTGCGACTGGCCCAGCTCGGCGTGGGGCCGACCCCGCTGCGTCGCCGCGGGCTCACCGCAGCCCGGCTGGCCCAGCTGCTCACCGAGCTCACCTCCGGCCCGATCGCCGCGTGGTACCGCGAGCGAGCCGCCGCCGCGGGAGACAGCGTGCGCGCCGAACGTGGGCTGGACGTCACCCTGGACTGGCTCGACGAGCGCCGCCTGCTCTGAGGTGGGCTGCGCGCGGCGGGCAGTGCTCGGCGGGCGGGCCGTCGCCGGACGGACCCCCCGGTGTCATGCTTGCCGGTATGCCGCTGCCCTCCCGAGTCCGTCAGGTCCCGCACGACGGGCTCGTCTTCGACGTCACTGACGAGGGCCCGCTCGACGGCGAGGTCGTCGTGCTGCTGCACGGCTTCCCGCACGACCGGACCTCATGGGTGGGGATCGCGCCGCTGCTGCACGCAGCCGGCTACCGCACCCTCGCCCTGGATCAGCGCGGCTACTCGCCGCGGGCTCGCCCGGCCGGCCGCGCGGCATACACGAGCGAGAAGCTGGTGGGCGACGTGCTGGCGCTGGCCGACGCTGCGGGGGCGCCGCGGTTCCACGTCGTCGGTCACGACTGGGGCGGAGGCGTGGCGTGGGCGCTCGGTGGTGCGCACCAGGAGCGGGTGGCGACGGTGACGAGCCTGTCGACGCCGCATCCCGGGGCATTGTTCGCGGCGGTGCGCAGCCGGGACCTCGACCAGCTCAAGCGCAGCTGGTACATGGGGTTCTTCCAGCTGCCCTGGCTGCCCGAGCGGCTGCTGCGCGATCGGATCGTGCGGCTGTTGCGCGGCGGCGGACTGCCTCGTGAGGTGGCCGAGCACTATGCAGCCCGGATGGCCGAGCCGGGTGCGCTGACGGCTGCGCTCAACTGGTATCGGGCGATTCCGTGGTCCCGCAATGTCGCCCGCCGCTGCCGAGTGCCGGCGACGCTCGTGTGGGGCGCCCGTGACGTCGCCCTGGGCAGACGGGCAGTCGAGCATACCCATGAGTGGTGCCTCGCGGCCTACGAGTTGGTCGTGCTCGAGGACGAGGGCCACGGGCTGCCCGAGCTCGCCCCCCAGGCGTGCGCCGACGCGATCCTGCGCCGGCTCGCCGCCCCCGCCCTGCCCGAGTAGCGGCCGTCCCGGCCGGCGGAGCCTCGCCGGCATGACAGGGGCCTCGCGCGGATATCGGATGCTCCAGACATCTCCACATCCTGGTGCAACCCAGGTTGCCCCATGGCCCACCCATTCCTGGTGCAACCCAGGTTGCCCCATGGCCCACCCATTCCTGGTGCAACCTCAGGTTGCTCCAGAACCCGGCCATTCCTGGTGCAACCCCGGATGCCCCAGGAGTGCGCGATTCTCGAAGCAACTGAGGTTGCACCAGGAAAGCGCGCGAACCGGCGCAATCTCGGTTGCGTCAGGTGTGTGGAGTCGCTGGTGCAACCGTTGGATGCGTCAAGAACGGCGTGAGCGTGGAGCATCCGATAACCGCGCGGCCCCCTCCGACCCCTTCCGCCCCGACTCCCCTCACCCTGCGGCCGTCCCCGACTCCCCTCACGCGGTCGGGATGGCGTCGACGGCGGCGGCGGCCGAGCGCAGCGCTGAGGCGATGCCGACTCCGTCGTAGGACGCACCGGCGAGGACGACGCCGGGGCAGCCGGCCAAGGCGGTGCGCGCCCGCGCAAGCCGGTCGAGATGACCGACCTCGAGCTGCGGCATTGTCGACGGCCATCGTTGCACGACAACGGCATTCGGCTCCCCGGCAAAGCCGGTGAGCTCGCGCAGGTCGGAGAGCATCGCGCGGACCAGCGCGTCGTCGTCGAGGTCCTCGGCGATCGTCGAGCCGGCCCGGCCGGCGGACATCCGCAGGAGGTAGTCGTCGGCATCGCGCAGCTGCGGCCACTTCGTCGACAGGAACGTGGCCGCCTTGAGCACCCGGGACGACTGCGACGACAGCAGGATCCCGGTGCCCTCCAGCGCCGGTATGCCGCGCACAGCCTCTCGCGGGAAGGCCGCCGCAACCGTCGCAACGCTCGCAAAACGTTGCCCGGCAAGGGCATTCGCCGCCTGGGGAGCCAGATCTGCCAACAGCCTGGCCGCTGCGGACGACGGCACAGCGAGCACCACCGCGTCACCCGCCAGCTGCTCGCCGCCATCGACCGACACGACATAGCCGTCACCGACACGACGCACACCCGTCGCAGCCACACCGACCCGGACCTCGGGCAGCCCGGCCGCCAACGTTGCCGGCAGGGTCGACATCCCGTCCGCCCAGGTGACGAAGGCTGCCGGGGTCCCCGACGGCGCCGCCCGACGAGCCTTGCGCGACAACGTGATCGATCGACCCGACCGCGCCATGGTCGCCAGCTGCGGCGTGGCCGCCGCCAGACTCAGTCGACCGATGTCGCCGCTGTGCAACCCACCGAGCAGGGGGTCGACGAGCCGGTCAGCGACCTGCTCCCCGAACCTCCCGGCCACGAACTCGCGCACCGACACATCCCGGTCCACCCGCTGCCGTCTCGCCAGCCACGGCTCGGCCGCAGCCCGCACCAACCCGGCCGGCCCGAGGATCCCCGACCGGACGAACGGCCCCAGGCGGGTCGGCCCGGCCGGGCCAACCCCCGCCGGCAGCCGCCGCAACGGCACGTCCCGACCCACGAGCGTGCGCCCGGGCCCGGACGCGATCTGCCCGTCCGCCAAGCCGATCCGCGCCAACAGCGCACCAATACCAGGCGCCCCCAGATGCACCGCCTCGGCGCCGAGATCGACCCGCCGACCCCCGAAGTCGACCGTGTGGACCTGCCCGCCGATCCGGTCGGCGGCCTCAACCACGACGACGTCGGCGCCACGCCCCGTCAACAGCCACGCGGCATACAGACCAGCGATCCCCGCTCCGACGACGACGACGCGGCGGGGTCGAGCGACGGGGGACACGGCTCAGACCCTACGCTGGCCGAATGGATCTGGACGACCTGCCCGACCTCCCGGAGCACGAGAGCGCCTACTACCTGCGCACCGGCCCGGACACCTTCGCGCCGACGCTCAACTGCCAAGGCGCATGGAACGTCCACGAGCAGCACATGGCCCCCGTCTCCGGCCTGCTCGCCCACGCCATCACCAGCCACGAGGCACGCACCGACGTCACCCTGGCCCGGGTGACCTTCGAGATCCTCGGCCTCATCCCCGCGCTCGAGACCACCGTCGAGGTGCGCACCATCCGCCCGGGCCGGACCATCGAGCTCGTCGAGGCCGTCGCCAGCGCCGGCGGTCGGCCGGTCGTCCGGGCGCACGCCTGGCGGCTGTCCCGCCAGGACACGACAACGATCGCCGGCGGGCTGCCCGCCCCGCTCCCCGACCCCGCGACCTGTCTGCCCTGGACCGCCTCGGCGATGTGGGCCGGCGGCTACATCCGGTCGATCGAGGTGGTCCGCTCCCCCGGCGAGCACGACGGCGCCGGCCAGGCGTGGATCCGCACCCAGCTCGCCCTCGTCGACGGTGAGGAGGTCGCACCCTCGGCGGCATACCTCGGCCTCGTCGACACCGCCAACGGCATGAACACCCGCCTGGATCCGCGCGATTGGGCCTTCCCCAACATCGACGTCTCGGTGCACCTCTATCGCGAGCCGCATGGCGGGCCCGGCGAGTGGGTCGGCTTCGACACCCTCGTCACCGTCGGCGAAGAGGGCGTCGGGCTCACCTCGACGACCCTGCACGACGCGGCCGGGCCGGCGGGCCGGTGCGAGCAGATCCTCACCGTCCGGCCGCTCGGCTGAGCACTCCCAGCCGGCGTCGCCGCTCGGTATGCCGCCCGCTCACTCCCCCGGGTAGCGCACCCCGAGCTGTCGCCGGGCCTCGTCGAGCACGGCCAGGCAGGCCCGACTGTCCGACCAGGGCAACAGCAGGCTCTCCTGCAGACCGGCAGCCACACACCTGGCCAACTCGGCCGCTTCGTACTGGAATCCGTTGTCCACCAAGCCATCCCAGGTCAGCTCGACCCCGTCCTCGGTCGCCACACGCACCTGCCCAGGCTGATAGAAGGGCCCGGACAGCTCGATCCGGCCGGCGGTCCCGGTGATCGACGCCGTGGTCGGCGTCCGCGCCCACAGCGTCGTGTGCAGCACGGCCTGGCGCGGCGACCCGGAGGCGGCCGGGGGATAGCCAAGCACCAGCCCTGCAGCACCATCGACACCCGTCTCAGCGAGCTGCCCTGCAGCACAGACGGATTCGGGCGCGCCGAGGATGCCGACCGCCAGCGCCACGGGATAGACGCCGAGGTCGAGCAGGGCGCCACCGGCGAGCTCGGGCGCGTAGAGCCGGTGCTCCGGCTGGAAGGGAAAGCGCTGGCCGTGGTCGGCGAGCACAGTGACGACCTCGCCGATCCGCCCGCTCGCGATGACCTCCCGCACCACCGCCAGGTGCGGCAGGAAGCGGGTCCACATCGCCTCGATCACCGTGACGCCGGTCTCGCGGGCCCTCGCGAAGAGCTTGTCCGCCTCGGCACCGTTGCGCACCAACGGCTTCTCGACGAGGACGTGCTTGCCGGCACGCACCATCGCCAGCGCATTGGCGGCGTGCTCGGAGTGCGGCGTGCCGATATAGACCGCCTGCACCTCCGGGTCCGCCGCGAGCCGCTCGTAGCCGGCATACGCACGCGGGATGCCGTGGCGCCCGGCGAACGCCTCGGCGCGGCCCTGGTCGCGGGAGGCCACCGCGACGACCGACCCGGCGGTGAGCCGCTGGACGGCATCCGCGAGCTTGTTCGCGATGCCGCCGGGCCCGAGCACACCCCACCGCAACGGCGGCGCCGCCATCGGATCCGCCACGGCCGGATCGGGCAGTCGCTGCGCCTCACCCACGAGGTCAGCCGATCGTCAGGTCGCCGACATGGCTGCGCACCGGGGTCGGCAGCATGATCGACCGGCTCACGGTGCACAGCTTCTCGTGCGAGAGCCGCACGACCCGCTCGACCAGGCCGGCCGCCTGCTGGCCCGCCTCGTCGTCGGGGAAGACGAGCCGGAAGGTGATGTCGACGCCCGCGAGGTGGTTGCCGAGATCGTCGGACACCTTGACCCCCTCGCAGTCGACGACGAAGGACTTTGGCTCGCTGCGCCGGGTCGTCACCTCGTCGACGTCGACCGAGGTGCACCCGGCGATCGCGGCCAGCAGCAGCTCGACCGGCGTGTAGTCCGCGTCCTCACCGCGGCCGAGGGTGACCGTCCCCCCACGCGGATTGGTCACGGCATACCGGCCCGCGGCCAGCCTCGTGAGGGTGACCGATCGATGCCCGCTCGGCGTCGGGATGGAGTCGTCCGGAGTGGCGTTCATGGACTCAGCCTGCCACCCGGGCCGCGGCCCCGTACCGTTGTCCCATGAGCATGGATCCGAACCAGCCCTCCCCAGCAGACAACCAGGGCCAGCCCTATGGCCAGCCGGGCCCTCAGCAGCCCTATGGCTCGACGCCCTCGACGCCCGCCCCTTACGGCCAGCCGTCCTACGGCGCCCCCGCCCCAGGCACGCCGATGCCGGGCTACGGCGCTCCCTACGGCGCCTTCTCGACGGCCCGGGAGCACCCGCAGGGCACCCTCGTGCTCATCCTCGGCATTCTCAGCATCGTGCTCTGCCAGCTGACCGGCCCGTTCGCCTGGGTGATGGGTCGCAAGGCCATGCAGGAGATCGACGCCAACCCCACGGCATACAGCAATCGCGGCCAGGTCCAGGCCGGGATGATCTGCGGGATCATCGGCACGGTCCTGCTCGTGCTCCTGCTGCTCTACGTCGTGTTCATGTTCGTCATCTTCGGGGCTGCCGCGGCGACCTCCCGCTGAGCCAACGTCGACCCCCTGGCCGGCTACTGGCGATAGGTCGCCAGGAAGCCGGCCAGCCGGTCGATGGCCTCCTCGAGGTCCTCGACGTGCGGCAGGGTGACGATGCGGAAGTGGTCCGGCTCGGGCCAGTTGAAGCCGCTGCCCTGCACGACGAGCAGGCGCTCCGCGCGCAGCAGGTCCAGCGCGAAGCGCTCGTCGTCCGTGATCCGGAAGACCTTCGGGTCCAGGCGCGGGAAGAGATAGAGCGCGCCCATCGGCTTGACGCAGGTCACGCCCTCGATCGCGGTGAGCAGCTCCCAGGCCCGGTTGCGCTGGGCGAGCAGCCGCCCCCCGGGCAGGATGAGCTCGGTGATCGACTGATAGCCCCCGAGCGCGGTCGCGATGACATGCTGTGCCGGGACGTTGGAGCACAGCCGCATGTTCGCGAGGATGTTGAGCCCCTCGATGAACGAGCGGGCATGGTGCTTGGGACCGGACAGCGCGAGCCAGCCCGACCGGAAGCCGGCCACCCGGTAGGCCTTCGACAGCCCGTTGAAGGAGAGCGTGAGCACGTCGGGAGCCAGCGAGGCGAGCGAGGTGTGAGTGGCGTCGTCGTAGAGGATCTTGTCGTAGATCTCGTCGGCCATGAGCAGCAGACCGTGCGTGCGGGCCAGCTCGACGATCCGGCGCAGCACGTCGTCGCTGTAGACCGCCCCGGTCGGGTTGTTGGGGTTGATGACGACGATCGCCTTGGTGCGCTTGCTGATCTTGGCCTCGAGGTCCTCGAGGTCCGGCGCCCAGTCGGCGCTCTCGTCGCACAGGTAGTGCACCGGCTTGCCGCCGGCGAGCGCGGTCGCCGCGGTCCACAGCGGGTAGTCCGGGGTCGGGATGAGGACCTCGTCGCCGTTGTCGAGCAGGGCCTGCATGACCATGACGATGAGCTCGGAGACGCCGTTGCCGAGGTAGACGTCGTCGATCCCGACGCCCTCGACGCCCTTGAGCCGGTAGT
>DAOTIG010000066.1:0-17591 GCA_035448065.1 Dermatophilaceae bacterium | reverse complement strand
CTCCGGCGCCCCCGGCCCCGGTACGCCCAGCCCCGGTCCCCCCCACCCGACCCGCTCCGGTTCCGCCGCCGGCGCGGCATACCGCGGCGCGATCGGCCACGCTCACCGACCGGCGGCTCTCCGACGTCCTTGTCGAGACCGACGAGCGCCTCGAGGCTCCCGCGCCGCTGCTGCCACCGGCCGTCCGACGCACCGAGCGCCCCGACTCGCGGCTGCCGCTGGCTCTCGTCGCCCTCGCCGTCGTCGTGCTCGGCGTGCTCGGCTGGAAGGGCCTGCCGAGCTTCTCCGGCCTCGCCGGGCTCGGCGCCGCGCCGACCCCCAAGAAGTCCACCTCCGCCCCGGCCAAGCCCGGTGCCAGCCAGGCCGCGACGACCGGCCAGCTGGCCAAGGTCGCCATCGTCGGTGGCGCGTCGCTCGAGACGGACCGTGGCCAGGTCGGCTCGGCCTACGCCGCCCGCGCCTGGGACGGCAAGCCGGAGACCTTCTGGCGCTCGAACAAGTACTACGGCTCGGCTTCCTTCGGGAACACCGGCACGACGTGGTACGGCCTGATCGCCGACCTCGGTCAGGAGACCACCGTCCGGCAGGTGATCGTCACCGTGCCGGCCGCCCAGGACTTCACCGTCTACGTCGGCTCCAAGGCGAGCCTCGACGGGGCCACCAAGATCGGCGCGAGCAGCGGCCAGGCCGGCGCGATCACCGTCGACGTGCCCGCCGGCACCACCGCCACCGGCAACCTCGTCATCGTCCAGTTCACCAAGCTCGCGCCCGACCCCGAGGCCGGGGGCCGCTTCCGGGCCCTGGTGAGCGAGCTCGAGGTCCGCAAGTGACCCCGACGCTCACCGAGCTCACGGGACACACCGACGCCGAGCTGCTCGCCATGCACTGCGCGGGCGACCCCGACGCCTTCGGCGAGATCTTCCGGCGGCACAAGGACCGGATGTGGGCGGTCGCGATCCGCACGTGTGGCGATCGCGAGCTTGCGTCCGACTGCCTGCAGGACGCCTTCATCGCGGCATACCGGCGAGCCTCGTCGTTCCGCGGCGAGGCGGCGGTGACCACCTGGCTGCACCGAATCGTCGTCAACGCCTGTCTGGACCGGCTCCGCCGCGGCAAGCCGACCTCGCCGCTGCCGGAGTACGACCTCGCCGACCGCCGGGACGACTATTCCTCGGTCGAGGTGCGCCTTGACATCCGGGAGGCCCTCGACCAGCTGCCCGAGGGGCAGCGGATGGCGCTCGTCCTCGTCGACATGCACGGCGTGCCGGTGGCCGAGGCCGCCGAGATCCTCGGCGTCGCCGAGGGCACCATCAAGTCGCGCTGCGCCCGCGGGCGCGCAGCGATGGCGGTCTTGCTCGGTCTGGAGCGCGGGTGAGCGGGCGCTCTCGATCCGGTATGCCGCGCCCGGAACCGACCGCCCGCTCGTGCCGTCACAGACCGGGTCGAGCCATATCCAGCGGCACGACCACCCGCGCACGGGGGTGCGGGTCCACGGTCGCGGTCGCCACCCATCAGGGTCCAGACCACGACCACTCGCCGACCAGCGGAAGGACGTGAGCATGTCCAGCGAGAGTGGGTCCCGACCGGACCCCGACGAGCGGCTGGCCGTGCCTCCCCTGCCGGCAACCGAGGCCTCCGACCCGACGACTGACACCACCGATGTGACCGACCCCACGGCACAGCAGGTGCGTGAGCTGCTCGCCCACCTGCCCGAGCCCGGCCCGATGCCCGCCGACGTCATGGTCCGGGTGCTCGCCGCTTTGGCCGCCGAGCGGGCCGGCAGCGGCCTGGATCGGCTCTCCGACGAGCGAGCCGACGCGCTGGTCGCCGTGCCGGAGCTGTCCGACGACCTGCCCGGGCTCGACCTCGAGAGCGCCAGTGCCGCCACCGTCTCGAGCGACGGGGCCGAGCCGCCGGCTGGCAGCATCGCCACCGTCGTCCCCCTGGCTGACCGGCGCCGGGGTGGCGGCCTGGACCCGGGCCGACGCCTCCTCGTGGCCGCCTCGATCGCCGCGATGCTCGTCGGCCTCGGTGTCGTCGCCAATCTCATCCAGGACCGGATCGAGGTCGGGGGGCCGGCTGCCGCCGTGCTGCCCAGCTCGACCCGGCCGGCGTCGCCCCAGCGGGTCGTGCTGGCCACCGGCCGCGACTACCGCCCCGAGTCCCTCGTGCGCGATGCGACCGAGCTCGCCGCATCGGCGACCGGCTCGGTCCGCCCGCCCGAGGGCGAGCGGCTGGCGACCAGCGCGGGGCTGGGCGAGTGCCTCGGCGCGTTGGGCCAGCAGGATGCCGGGCGGGTCGTCGTCGATCTCGCGACCTATGCCGGCCAGCCGGCAGCGGTGGTCGTCGCCCAGAGCGGGGGACGGTCGTCGGTGTTCGTCGTCGGGCGTGGCTGCTCAGCCGCCGATCCCGCCGTGATCGCGCCGCAGCACCCGCTCTGACGGCTGCCGGGCGGTCCGCCCTGCGGAACGCCCCGGCAATGCCGGAATGTGCGGGGCGTCGCGATGGTTGCGCGCGGCATACCGGATATCTTGGGGTGCTGCCGACGTGCCTGCCCCACATCTACGACGAAGGACGCTCGTGACCGACCAGAACTCCCCTGCCGACGACGTGCGTGAGGTCATCATCATCGGGTCGGGTCCGGCGGGCTACACCGCGGCGGTGTATGCCGCGCGGGCCAGCCTGCGGCCGCTGCTCTTCGAGGGGGCGATCACGGCGGGTGGGGCGCTGATGACGACCACCGAGGTGGAGAACTTCCCGGGCTTTCCGACCGGGATCATGGGCCCGGATCTGATGGAGGCGATGCGGGCGCAGGCCGAGCGGTTCGGCACCGAGCTCATCACCGACGACGTCGTCTCGGTCGACCTCACCGCCGCCGACGGGATCAAGACGGTCGTCGACGGCGAGGGCACCGCCCACCGGGCCAGGACGGTGATCCTGGCGATGGGCTCGGCCTACCGCCAGCTGGGCCTGCCCGATGAGCAGCGACTGTCCGGGCACGGAGTGTCCTGGTGCGCCACCTGTGATGGCTTCTTCTTCCGCGACCAGGACATCGCCGTGGTCGGCGGCGGGGACTCCGCGGTCGAGGAGGCGACCTTCCTGACCAAGTTCGCTCGCACCGTGACCATCGTGCACCGCCGCGACGAGCTGCGGGCGAGCAAGATCATGGCCGACCGGGCGCACTCCAACGACAAGATCCGGTTCGCCTGGAACTCCACGGTGGAGGCCATCCACGGCGCCGACAAGCTCACCGGCATCACGCTGCGCGACACGGTCACCGGCGAGACCCGCGAGCTGCCGGTCACCGGCCTGTTCATCGCGATCGGCCACGACCCCCGCAACGAGCTCGTCAAGGGCGTCGTCGACCTCGACGACGCGGGTTACGTTGTCGTGCAAGGCCGGTCGACCCGCACCAACATCGAGGGCGTCTTCGCTTGCGGCGACCTGGTCGACCACACCTACCGGCAGGCCATCACCGCCGCCGGCTCCGGCTGCGCCGCCGCCCTCGACGCCGAGCACTACCTCGCCCGCTGACTCATCCCACTGCACGCGACGAAAGGAAGCCCCATGGGCGCCATCTCCGAGACCACCGACGCCACCTTCGAGCAGGACGTGCTCAGCAGCGACAAGCCGGTGCTCGTCGACTTCTGGGCCGGCTGGTGCGTCCCCTGCCGCCAGGTCGCCCCGATCCTCGAGGAGATCTACGCCGAGCACGGCGAGCGCCTCGAGATCCGCAAGCTCGACACCGACGCCAACCCGGCGACCACCGCGCGCTACGGCATCACCGGCATCCCGACGCTCAACGTCTACGTCGGGGGCGAGGTCGTCAAGACGATCGTCGGCGCGAAGCCGAAGCGAATGCTGCTCAAGGAGCTCGAGGACTACATCGGGGCCTGACCTCCTAGCGCGTCGTCTCGGTTCACCGAGATCAGTTGGCGCACAGTGGAACTCGAGAGGGGGTCGGCCATGGTCGATCTGGTATGCCGCCCCGGCGAGACCGGTGCCCGGGTCGCCGGCGTGCGCGACGCGCTCGTCGCGGCCGTGGCGCGGGACCGGGCCCGCGGGGCCGTCGACCTGACCTGGGCCGACGACGAGCACGTCCGCACGTTGCGGGCCGCCGTCGACCCACAGCACTATGACGAGGGCCTTGGTCATGCGGTGCGGGCCTTCCAGCAGAGCCGTGGCCTGATCGCCGACGGAGTCGTCGGGGCCGAGACGGCGCTGGCGCTGCAGGCGGCCGGCTGGCACCTCGGCGACCGACCGCTGTCCCTGGTCCCCGGCGCGCTCATGCACGGTGACGACGTCGCGGAGCTGCAGGCCAGATTGATCGGGCTGGGCTTCGGGCCCGAGCGGGTCGACGGGGTCTTCGGCGTGCGCACCGACCAGGCGGTCCGGGCCTTCCAGCGCGGACGTGGCGAGGTCGTCGACGGGGTCGTCGGTCCGGAGACCCTCGCCGGCTTCGTCGGGCTGCGACGCAGCGTCACCGGCGGCTCGCCACAGGGCCTGCGTGAGCGCGAGCAGGTGCGCCGCTCCGGCAGTCGCCTGATGGGTCGCGTGGTCGTGCTCGACCCCGGCCATGGCGGGGCCGACCTCGGCGTCGTCCGGCATGGGCTGGTCGAGGCCGAGCTGGTTCTTGATCTGGCTCACCGGGTGCAGCAGCGGCTCGTCTCGCTCGGTGTGCAGGTCGTGCTCACCCGCGGCACCGAGGACGGCGGCGATCAGGTGCAGCGCGCCGGGCGAGCCAATGCCGTGGGGGCCGACCTCGTGCTCTCGCTGCACTGCGACTCGGCCGATCACGAGGAGGCGTCCGGCATCGCGACGTTCTTCTACGGCCTGGACCGCTTCGGTGCCTGGTCGGCGGTCGGCGAGCGCTTCGCCGACCTGCTGCAGCGCGAATTGGTCTCTCGCAGTGGGCTTTCCGATTCCCGCAGTCACCCTCGGGCGTGGCCGCTGCTGCAGCGCACCGAGATGCCGGCGGTGTGGCTCGAGGTCGGCTATGCGAGCAATCCGCGCGATGCCGAGCGACTCGCCGACCCGGCCGTGCTCGACTCGCTGGCCGAGGGGATCGTCGTCGCGGTGCAGCGGGTCTACTTCGGTGACGACGACGCCACGGCCACCGGGGTGCTCGATCTGCGCGACCTGGCCATCACTCCGAAGTCCCGCTGAGCTCCCACGCCGAGCGGACCACCACACGCCGAGCGGACCACCACACGCCGAGCGGACCATCCACACCCAGGCACGACGAAAGGCCGCCTCGACTCGGGGGTTGTCGACGCGGCCCTTCGTTGGAGTGTCCCGTCGGCCGGTGGCGAGCTCGGGGGTTCTCGTCGCCGTGCGAAGGGGGTGGTGCTGGTGGTCCTGCAACTGCTCGCTGGCGGCGATCGGCGCTGAGCGGGCGGTGTCGGCTCGGGGGTTCCGACCCGGACGCTCTGGGCTGGTCGTGCCAGGTGGTGCTGACCCGGTCGTCGCTCCGCCTTCCGTGGCCGGTTCGGGATCCGGCTGGCGCGCGGGGCGACCTCATACCTTGGTACTGAGCCCTGGTGACCGGGCCTTCCTGCGGGCTTGGGCTGTCCCGTTCGGCGCGCCGTGGTCGACTATGAGACGACCACCCCAGGGGTTCATGACACGGTTCTGGAATGTTTTTCTGAGCGAGTTCTCGGCCGCGTCGGTCACGGGTGCGGCAGGGCGTCGCGGGGGCTCGTCCCGGCAGCCGCCGGAGGCCGCTGCAGACCACGAATTGGCGCGAAGAGCCGCTCCACCGCGTGCTCGACGTCCGCGCGCCAGGCCAGTGCCGTGCGCAGGTCCAACCGCATCCGAGGGTATGCCGCGTGCTCGCGGACTGTGGCGAAGCCCACCGCAGTGAGGAAGTCGACCGGCAGCACACAGCAGGTCTGCTCGTCCTCACCCTCGGCGCAACTCCTCCCTGGCCGGCCGAGGTGCGCCGATCCTCCCCCGACACCGGTCGCCGCGAAGGCCTCGAGCGCCCGATAGCCGCGCCGGAGCGCCTGCTTCGCGGCGGACTGCACGAGCACCCGGCCCAGGCCCTGGCCGGCGAAGCGCTCCACCACCCGAGCAGTGACGAGCACGAGGGCGTCGTCGGACACCGGCGAGGTCGGAAAGGCCATCGCCCGAGGCACGAGTGGTCCCGGCGCGTAGACAAGATAGCCGGCCGGCTCCTCGTCGACGTAGACCATCCGCCCGGGGGTGCCCCAGCTGAGCGCCACCCCGGCGAGCCACCCGCGCTTGTCCGCCGCGGCATCCCCGGTCGGCAGGCTGGACTGCGCCGGGGTGCGCTCCCAGAAGGCGCAGCTACGACAGGGGTGCGGCAGCTCGTCGAGCCGTTCGACGGTGAGCGCGACGACGGATCTGCCCGTCCGCTTGGGCCTGCGAATCGCCTTGTCGGACAACGCTTTTCGCCTACTCGTGGCTGGTGCTGTCAAGCCCCATGACGTCGAGGATGCGGTGCAGATCCTCGACGGAGGCGAACTCCACGACGACCTTGCCCTTGCGCTGGCCGAGCGAGATGAGCACTCGGGTGTCGAGCCGATCAGAGAGGCGTCCGGCGAGCTCGTCGAGCTGCGGCCGCCGGGCGCCCGGCCGTGGCTTGCGTCGGGCCGCCGGTGCCCCCGACCCGTCGCCACCGACCGCGACGATCTCCTCGACCGAGCGCACCGACAGCCCTTCGGCGACGATCCGCTGGGCGAGCCGCTCCATGGCGGCCTGGTCCTCGAGCCCGAGCAGGGCCCGGGCGTGTCCGGCGCTGAGCACGCCGGCTGCCACGCGCAGCTGGACCACCGGTGGCAGCTTGAGCAGGCGCAGCGTGTTGCTCACCTGTGGTCGGGACCGCCCGATCCGGCTGGCCAGCTCCTCCTGGGTGCAGCCGAAGTCGTCGAGCAGCTGCCGGTATGCCGCTGCCTCCTCGAGCGGGTTGAGCTGGCTGCGGTGCAGGTTCTCGAGCAAGGCGTCGCGCAGCAGGTCGTCGTCGCTCGTGCTGCGGATGATCGCCGGGACGACCGCCAGCTCAGCGCGCTGCGCGGCCCGCCAGCGCCGCTCCCCCATGATGAGCTCGTAGTCGTGATCGGGGTCCTGCGGGTCGGCGATCCGGCGGACCACGACGGGCTGCAGGATGCCGATCTCCCGCACTGAGTGGACCAGCTCGGCCAGCTGCTCCTCGTCGAACACCTGGCGTGGCTGACGCGGATTCGGTCGGATCCGGCCGACGGTGAGCTCGGCGAACTCCGCGCCCGGCACCGGCGCCAGGGCGGATGCCGCGTCCTCGGCAGCCGGATCGCCCGTCTCATCCCTCGCGACCGACGCAGCCCCATGGCCGGCATCACCGGCGTCCATCCCCGGCTGAGCCTCCTCGGCCCGAGCCAGCGGGTCGACGTCGGGCGCCACGGCCTCCGGCCCGGGTCGGGGAGCGCCGAAGAAGACGTCGACCGGCCGCTCGCCGGTGGGGGCGGTCGGGATCAGCGCACCGAGTCCCCGGCCGAGCGCGCGTCGCTTCTCGTTCACTGCTGCTCTCCTCGGTCGGGCGCGCTCGCTCCGGCTGCGCCCTGCTGCGCGATCTGGGTGGCCGCCTCGAGATAGGCCAAGGCGCCGCTGCTCAGCGGGTCGTAGGTCATCACCGTCTCCCCGAAGCTCGGTGCCTCCGACACGCGGACCGATCGCGGGATCGTCGTGCGCAGGGTCTGCTGCGGGAAGTGCTCCCGCACGTCGTCGGCCACCTGGGCGGACAGCCGGGTCCGGCCGTCGTACATCGTCAGCAGGATGGTCGAGACGTGCAGGGCCGGGTTGAGGTGCGTGCGGATGAGCTCGACGTTCTTGAGCAGCTGGCTCAGCCCCTCCAGCGCGTAGTACTCGCACTGGATGGGGATGAACACCTCTTGCGCCGCACACAGCGCGTTGACGGTGAGCAGGCCCACGCTCGGTGGGCAGTCGATGATCACATAGTCGTATGCCGCGCTGCGCGCCTCCGAGTCGCCGGTCTCCGTCCTGCGCACATGCGCGGTGAGAGCACGGGCCAACCGGTTCTCGCGCGCCACGAGCGCGACCAGCTCGATCTCGGCGCCGGCGAGGTCGATCGTCGAGGGAGCGCAGTCCAGGCCGGGGATGGTGCTCGACGGCTGAATGACCTCGCTCAGCGACACGCCGTCGACGAGGACCTCGTAGACCGACCGGATGCCGGACCGGTGCTCGACACCCAGCGCCGTGCTCGCATTGCCCTGCGGGTCGAGGTCGACGACGAGCACCCGCAGGCCGCCTTGGGCCAGAGCGGCCGCCACGTTCACCGCGGTCGTCGTCTTGCCGACCCCGCCTTTCTGGTTCGCCACGGTCATCACCCGGGTGTGGGTGGGCTGCGGTAGCTGCGCCGCTCCCGCCGCCCGCACCCGCGGCTGGGTCGGTGGCGCGTCGACAGTGGGGGGCACGGCGGCTACAGCTCGTGGAGCTTCCTCCACGACTGCCTGTGCATTCGCCGCTGCGGAGGGTGTTTCACGTGGAACGTCGTCCACACCAGGGGGCTCGTGTCCAGCCGTTTCACGTGAAACCTCGCCACTGGCAGGTGGGTCCATTCGAGGGGTTTCACGTGAAACCTCGCCTGCGCCTGGCCAGCCGAGCGGGGCGGAGCCCTGCGGGAGCAGGGTCGTCGGCCACCCCAGACCTGGTGACATCACGACGGTCTCACTCATGGTCACCGATCCAACCACACCCCGCCGACCCGTCCGTCCGCTCATCCACAGGTGACGAGTATGGCCGCCTCGGTCACCGCCCCAACGGGCTGCCCGGAACCACGTGATCGATGGCTCGCGGCTCGTCGTCATTGACTGGGACGGGGTCGCGCCACGGGCACGAACCTGGGATCTGGCGTACGCGGCCATCTCCTTCGTCCATCTTCTCCAGGGCCGACGTCTCTGCGAGTGCGACCCGCTTGGGCTACGTTTCCTGCTGGGCTAAGGCGCCGAGCGTGAGCTCCGGGTGCGTCTGCCGCACCTGCTCATCGACCGTGCCGAGGTGATGCTCGCGCTCTTGCGCCGCTCGCGGGAGGTCGGCCTCGAGCCGTGGGGCTCGATGTACGTCACTGGACATGGCGCGCAAGGGGAGGCCCAACTGCTGCGTACCTCAAACAGCACCGGCTGACGCGAGGGACCGCCATCCTCGGCTGACTGTCGCCACCGGTCTCCTCGACGCCTGTTTCACGTGAAACACCGGCTGGCATCGGAGTCAACCGGGTCAGGCCCTCCTCGCCGACCGAGCACCCCGCTGTCCGCGCCGCCCTCGACGACGGGGATCAGCCGGAGTGGTGGCCGTCGATCCTTCGGTCACGATGACGACGTAGGTCGGCTCCCCGACTGACTCCGGGGACGCCTCATCCACGGGATTGACAGCCGTTCCGACGGTGAGCAGAGCTGTGTCAGCACCACCGGGAGCGGCGGCGATGGCCGGTGCGGTGCTCACCTCGGGTGGCTGAACGACCTCCACCCGCGCCTGCGCTGCGCCGGAGGACCGCATCGCTGGCCAGTCCTGCTCGAGCTCGACCTGTGCCGTGGTGCCCTTGAGGGCGATCAGACTGCCGCCCGGCGACAGCAGCGGCATCGACCATCGGGTGAGGGCCGCCAACCGCGCGACCGCCCTGGCTGTCGTGTGATCAACCCGCAGATCACCGTGCAGCGCCTCAGCCCGGCCCTCGTGAATGACGACGTTCGTCAGGGCAAGCTCGGCGAGGGTCCGCTCCAGCCAGACGATCCGCCGGTGCAGCGGCTCGACCAGGTGCAGCGTCAGATCAGGCCGGGCGATGGCGAGCACCAGGCCGGGCAGGCCCGCACCCGTGCCCAGGTCGGCGACGGTGGTCCCCGTGCCGAAGAACGGTGCCGCCACCGCACAGTTGATGACGTGGCGCTCCCAGATCCGCGGCGCCTCGCGAGGACCGATCAGTCCGTGGTCGATCCCCGTCGTGACGAGCAGATCGACGTAGCGCTGGGCCAGGTCCAGCCGGCCACCGAAAAGCACCCCGGCCTGCGACGGAGTGCCGACGGCTCGTCGTGGGAATGACCCGTCGAGCAATGAGGACGACGTCGGTGGGCCCGACGCTGCTCGATCCGCGGCACGCGCTCGGTCGGTGGTCTCGTCATGACCGAGCAGTGGGCCCGACGCTGCTCGATCGTCGACACGCGCTGGGTCTGTGGGATCTGTGGCCTCGGGGTGACCGGCATCCAGGGAGTCCGCACTCATGAGGCACCAGACGTTTCACGTGAAACGGCACCCCGTGAGCCGGCCCTCACCGGGTAGGTCCTCCTGTCGACCGGCGCACCGGTCAGGACGCTTGGGTTGTTGCGGACCCGACGGACCATACGGTTCGCGGAGGCGCGTGCAGCTCCCACGTCCGACCGTCCCGCGCCGGGATGACCGGCCGCCCGCAATGCCGAACGGGCGCCCCGTGGGGCGCCCGTCGACCGTTTCACGTGAAACATCGGCTCAGGCCGGCGAGATGACGATGTGTCGGTGCGGCTCGATGCCCTCGGACTCGGAGACCAGTCCGGCGGCGGTGACCTCGTCGTGGACGACTTTGCGCTCGAAGGCGGTCATGTTGGCCAGCGCCTTGGGGGCCCCCGAGGAGCGCACCTCGGCGATCGCCTCCTGGGCCAGCCGCACGAGGGTCGAGCGACGGTCGGCGCGGTAGCCGGCCACGTCGAGCATGAGGCGGCTCCGCTCGCCGGTCGCCGTCTGGACGGCGAGCCGGGTCAGCTCCTGCAGCGCGTCGAGGACCCGGCCATCGGGGCCGACGAGTCGCCGTGGCACCCGACCCTCCTCGGAGTCGATGACCGCGACGACGGCCCGATCGCCGTCGATGTCGACATCGATGTCCCCGTCCAGATCGCAGATGTCGAGCAGGCGCTCGAGGAAGTCAGCGGCCACCTCGCCCTCGCGCTCGAGCTGCGAGACCCGCTTCGAGCGCCGCGCTCCGCCGGCGCCTGAACCCGCCACGCCGGTGTCGTCATCGCTCTCGTCCTCGTCCGAGTCGTCCTCGTCGCCGTCGCCGTCGTCAGCCGCGTCACCATCACGATCGCTCGCGTGCGTGCCAGCGACGTCGGCTGAGCTCTCCTCGACCTGCCCCACCACGGCATCCGCGTCACCGATCGGTCCGCTCTCCGTCAGGCTGTCGACCGCGCTCAGCTCACCACCGGCGTGCTCCTGCCCCGAGTCCTGCGTCGCAGGTCCGCTCTCCTCGACGTCGTGCGTCGCGCCCGCCATTGCCTCGTCCATGTTCTGCCTTCCTGTCGGTCCGTCCGGCTGTGCGCCGCGCAGCTCGCCCGTTGGGGTGCGCGGCATCCGTGTCTCTGGTGCTGATCCGTGTGGTGCTGCTCTGGGTTCGGCTTCGTGCTGACTCGTGGCCGTGGCCGGCTAGCCGTCCGCCTCGTCGGCGGCTCCGGGCCCGCCTTGGCCCCCCACCCCGGAGGCCCCGCCGGTCCGCTTGGCCCGCTTCTTGCTCATCGGCTGCTGGCGCTGCCGGTTCACCGGAGCATCCTGCACGTCGGTCACCTCGTCGGTCGGCTCCAGCCCCGGCAGGGCGAGCTTGGTCACCGTCTTGCCCTTGCGCGCCTGCCGCTCGTGCAGCGCCTTCTCGGCAGCCGATCCGGGCGCCGGCAGCCGACGGATGACGTAGAACTGCTGGCCCATCGACCACAGGTTGGTGGTCAGCCAGTAGATGAGCACGCCGATCGGGAAGTTGATGCCGGACACCGCGAACATCACCGGCATGAGGTAGAGGATGATGTTCTGCTGCTTCATGAACGGGTTGTCCAGGGCGGACTCCGGCATGTTCTTGCGCATCAGCTGCCGCTGCGTCGTGAAGGTCGTCGCCGACATCAAGACGATGAGCACGACGGTGAGGATCTTCGTGGGCGCATCCGAGGCACCCATGAAGGTCGACGA
The DNA here is from genome assembly GCA_035448065.1 of Dermatophilaceae bacterium. Classification (GTDB taxonomy): domain Bacteria; phylum Actinomycetota; class Actinomycetes; order Actinomycetales; family Dermatophilaceae; genus Phosphoribacter. The sequence goes on along the minus strand of DAOTIG010000066.1, from coordinate 5,660 downwards.
GAACGGCGCCCCGAAGATGTTCGAGGACTCGATCTGGGAGGCGATCTCCTTGTCGATCGGCCCGATCGCGCCCCACGTGCCCTCGGCGATCGCCTTGAGGTGGTTGAGCACGGTGAAGAGCGCGAAGAAGAACGGCGACTGCAGCAGGATGGGCAGACACGAGGCGAAGGGGTTCGTGCCGGTCTTCTTGTAGAGGTCCATCGTCTCCTGAGTCATCGCCTGGCGGGACTCCGGATCGGTCTTGCCCTTGTACTTGGCCTGGATCTTCTGCACCTCGGGCTGGATGAGCTGCATCTTGCGCGAGGCGTGAATCTGCTTGACGAACAACGGGATCAGGATGATCCGCACGACGATGGTCAGTCCGACGATGGACAGCGCCCACGCCCACCCGCCGCCGATCCCGAGCGCGGTCCAGACCTTGTGCCACGCCAACATGACCCAGGCCACGCCGTAGGTCAGCGGCGAGAGCAGGGTGTTGAAGAAGTCGCCCACAGGAGTCCTTGAGGTGCTAGCGGTGAGTGGGGTGAGACTGTCGTCTCACTCCGTGGTCGTCACGAGATGGGTATGCCGCTCGGGAACGTGGTCGACGCCACCCGGGTTCCAGGGGTGGCAGCGAGCCAGCCGGCGGACCGCCAGCCAGCCCCCACGCAGCGGCCCGAAGCGGGTCAAGGCGGTCGCGGCATACGCCGAGCAGGTGGGATGGAACCGGCAGGACGCCGGGGTCAGTGGCGTGATGAAGCCCTGATAGAGCCGCACGACGAGCAGCAGCGGCCACGCGGTCACCTTCTGCCAGGTCCACGGTCCGGCGACGAGGGTGCGCAGCGCCGGCCAGTAGGGCCAGCTCACGAGACCCTCCGCACTGCAACCGGCAGCAACCGGTCGAGCTCGGCGCCGAGCGCCGCCGAGTCGACGGCAGCGGCGGCCGGTTGGGCCCGCACGACGACATCGCAGCCTGTCGGCAGCACCGCGAGCCGATCTCGGAGCTGGTGCCGCAGCCGCCGCGCCGTCCGGTTGCGCACCACGGCACCGCCGACGGCGGCGGAGACGACGAGACCGACCCGCGGGGGAGTCGCCCCGGTCGGGTCGGTCATCGCGACGTGCACCACGAGCAGCGTTCCTCCGGCTCGAGACCGGGCTACCGGCTGGCTCGGCGGGTCATCCGACGGGCGGCGGCCACCCCGACTGCCGCGCAGCACGGCGCGGAAGTCGTCGGGCCGGCGCAGCCGGTTGGCCGCCGGCAGCACACCGGTGCCTCAGGCGGACAGCTCGGCGCGGCCCTTGCGCCGGCGGGCGGCGAGGATGGCGCGGCCGGCGCGGGTGCGCATCCGCAGCCGGAAGCCGTGCACCTTGGCACGGCGGCGGTTGTTGGGCTGGAAGGTCCGCTTGCTCACGTCGGCATCTCCGATGATCGGCAGCCGGCGAAGGCTGCAGGGGTGGTCTGGCAGGTCCGTCCTGGACGGCGCCGCACCGGCTCACGGGCAGGCTGCAACGACCGGACAGAAGTCGCCCATCAGGGTACGGTTCACCCCACCAACCGGTCAAACCGGCGGCATACCGGGCGTTGCGCATCGGTATGCCGCGCGCAACCTTCCAGTGTCCCCGAGACATTGTGAACTCCCCGGCAGCGACACGCCCGATCGGGTGTAATGTCTCCCCGAGCATCGCCCTCGGCCGGCCCGGACCCGGCCGACTCCCTGGCTCCCCGAATGCGGTATCCCGGCACCCGTGCCGATATACACATCTGTGGACAACCCTGTGGACGAGTGTCTAGGGTGGGGCGCTCACGCAGGCGGACGAAGCGATGGAGGGGACGCGTGGCTGACGCCGACGAGCACACCGACGTCTGGCGGCGAGCCCTGCAGGCGCTGGACCCCAGTGAGCTGTCGGCCAAGGCCCTGGCGCTCGTGCACACCGCTCGGCTGATGGGCTTCATCGAGAACACCGCCCTGGTCGCCGTGCCGAACGACTACACCAAGACCGTCGTCGAGCACGAGCTGCGCGACCAGCTGCTGCGCACCCTGCGGGCCGAGCTGGACCGCGAGGTCGGCATCGCGGTCACCGTCGACCCCAACCTCGAGCCGCTGACCGCCGTCCCCACCCTGCCCGACCCGCCCGGCGCCGAGCGCGAGGTCGACGGCTACCACCTCGACGGCGTCGCCTCCCGGGTCGTCGACGACTACCCCCACCTGCGCGACATGCCGCACACCCCGGGCCACCTGCTCGACGAGCGATTCGGCGAGCACCAGCCGGGCCACCCGGCCGGCCACCAGCTCGACGGCCAGGACGGCCAGACCGGTGACCCGGCGGCCGCGAGCAACGGCGCGGGCGCGCGGCATACCGACGACCGCACCCGGCTCAACCCGAAGTACACGTTCGAGACCTTCGTCGCCGGCTCGAGCAACCGCTTCGCGCACGCGGCGGCGAGCGCGGTCGCCGAGGCGCCCGCCAAGTCCTACAACCCGCTGTTCATCTACGGCGCGTCCGGGCTGGGCAAGACCCACCTGCTGCACGCCATCGGGCACTACGTCCGGCAGATGTATCCCGCGTTCCGGGTCCGCTACGTGAACTCCGAGGAGTTCACCAACGAGTTCATCAACTCGATCCGCGACGACCGGGCCGCGACCTTCCAGAGCATCTACCGCGATGTCGACGTGCTGCTCATCGACGACATCCAGTTCCTCGCCGGCAAGGTGCAGACGCAGGAGGAGTTCTTCCACACCTTCAACGCGCTGCACAACAACTCCAAGCAGGTCGTCATCACCTCCGACCTGCCGCCCAAGCAGCTCACCGGCTTCGAGGAGCGGCTCCGCAGCCGCTTCGAGTGGGGGCTCATCACCGACGTCCAGGCGCCCGACCTCGAGACCCGGATCGCCATCCTGCGCAAGAAGACCCTCCAGGAGCGGATGAGCGCCCCCGACGAGGTCCTCGAGTACATCGCCTCGCGGATCACGAGCAACATCCGTGAGCTCGAGGGCGCGCTGATCCGGGTGACCGCCTTCGCCAGCCTCAACCGTCAGCCGGTCGACCTGGCCCTCGCCGAGCAGGTGCTCAAGGACCTCGTGCCGACCGACCAGCCGGTGCAGATCACGGTGAGCACCATCCAGGGCCAGACCGCCGAGTACTTCGCGCTCACCGTCGACGACCTGTGCGGCTCGTCCCGCTCGCGCCAGCTCGTCACCGCCCGACAGATCGCGATGTACCTGTGTCGCGAGCTCACCGAGATGTCGCTGCCCAAGATCGGGCAGGCCTTCGGCGGCCGCGACCACACCACGGTCATGCACGCCGACCGCAAGATCCGCGAGCTGATGCGCGAGCGTCGGGCGATCTACAACCAGGTCACCGAGCTGACCGGCCGGATCCGCACCCAGTCCGCCCGCTGACCCGGCTCCCCTCGCGCACCTCGCGCACGGCTGGTTGTGCACAGGCTCGCTGAGCCTGTGTCCCCAGCCGTCCCCAGACTGTCCACAGCCATTCGGTATGCCGCGTGCGCGCCGCCGCGGCACGCTCACCACCGCGCGCCGATTGTCCCCAGCCGGCTGTGGACGAATGTGGAGAACTTCCCCGGATCGGGGGACGACCGCCAGGTGGCTGGTGGATGCCGTGTGGGCGGCCGCGAGGCGTCCACACGGCATACCGGGTCGACGGGGCGCTGATGCACCGGCCGTGCACAGCCGGATTCGCGCTGCGACCAGCGCCGACGGGCGTTGTCCACCAGATCCACAGGTGCGATGACGACGATGAACCCAGATCGACGAAGAGGTTTCCAGCCCCGACAACATCAGGGACCGACCGGCCTCGAGTCCAATGCTCGTGCTGACGACGAACCGGACGATCCGGCTCGGTCCAGCGCCAACGGTGTCCCGATCAGTCTTGCGTCGGGCCGCACAAGGACTAGGGTCGGAGTCCCTGGTCAGCGCGATCAGGCCGTGCTTGTGCTGCGCCCCGACGGCGCGCGGGTGAGAGAGAGATCGAACGTGAAGCTGCGGGTGGAGCGTGAGGTGCTGGCCGACGCCGTGACCTGGGTGGCCCGTGGGCTGCCGGCGCGGCCGCCGGTGCCGGTACTGGCGGGTGTGCTCGTCGAGGCCGATCGGGCCGGCACGATCACCCTGTCGGCCTTCGACTACGAGGTCTCCGCCAAGGTCACCGTCCCGGCCGACGTCGACGAGGCCGGCACGGTGCTCGTCCTCGGCCGGCTGCTCGCCGACATCTCCCGCAACCTGCCGAGCAAGCCGGTCGACATCGCCACCGAGGGCAACAAGGTCCAGGTCACCTGCGGCACCAGCCGGTTCAGCCTGATGATGATGCAGGCCGACGACTACCCGACCCTGCCGGCCGCCCCCGAGGCCTCCGGCACGATCGCCGGCGATGTCTTCACCCAGGCCGTGCAGCAGGTCGCCGTCGCCGCCGACCGCGGCGACACCCTGCCGATCCTCACCGGCGTCAAGCTCACCATCGACGGCGAGAGGGTCACCCTGCTGGCCACCGACCGCTACCGGCTGGCGATGCGCGAGCTCACCTGGCAGCCGGCGGCGAGCGACGCGGCATACACGGCGCTGATCCCGGCCCGCACGCTCGGCGACACCGCGAAGTCGCTCGGTGCGTCCGGCTCGGTCGAGCTCGCGCTCGGCAGCAACGCGGGCGGCGACGGGCTGATCGGCTTCGAGGCGGGGCAGCGGCGGGCGACCACCCGCCTGCTCGACGGGGAGTATCCCAAGGTCACCTCGATCTTCCCGACCTCGGTCGACACCGAGGCGGTCGTCGCGACCGGCGAGCTCATCGAGGCGGTGAAGCGCGTCTCGCTCGTCGCCGAGCGCAACACCCCGGTGCGGCTGCGCTTCGGCGACGGGCAGCTGGCCATCGAGGCCGGCACCGGTGACGACGCCCAGGCCTCCGAGGCGGTCGAGTGCGACCTGTCCGGGCCGGAGATCGAGATCGCCTTCAACCCGCACTTCCTGCTCGACGGGCTCGGGGTCATGGGGGCGCCGTTCACCCGCTTCGCCTTCACCCAGCCGAGCCGGCCGGCCGTGCTCTCCGGACAGCAGGAGGCCGGCGCCGCCGCCGACTCCTCCTACCGCTACGTCCTCATGCCGGTCCGCTTCGCCAACTGAACGGGAAGGTCAGTCATGCAGCTTGGTCTCATCGGTCTGGGCAAGATGGGCGGCAACATGCGCGAGCGGCTGCGCCGCGCCGGGCATGAGGTCGTCGGCTTCGACCGCAACCCCGAGGTCTCCGACGTCAAGACCCTCCCCGCCCTGGTCGCCGCCCTCGCCGCCCCCCGCGTCGTCTGGGTGATGGTGCCGGCCGGCGCGCCGACCCGGGACACGGTGAGCAAGCTCGCCGGCGTCCTTGAGCGCGGCGACCTGGTCATCGACGGCGGCAACTCCCGCTTCACCGACGACATCGAGCACGCAAAGATGTTGTCCGCCAAGGGGATCGGCTACCTCGACTGCGGCGTCAGCGGCGGCATCTGGGGCCTCGAGAACGGCTACGGCCTGATGGTCGGCGGCCCGAAGAAGTGGGTCAGCAAGGCGATGCCGATCTTCGACGCGCTGTGCCCCGAGGGTCCGCGCGACGAGGGCTTCGTGCACGCCGGCGACATCGGCGCCGGGCACTACACGAAGATGGTGCACAACGGCATCGAGTACGGCCTGATGGCCGCG
>DAOTIG010000065.1:0-17777 GCA_035448065.1 Dermatophilaceae bacterium | reverse complement strand
ACCTGCGACCCCTTGACCCCCAGTCAAGTGCGCTACCAAGCTGCGCCACAGCCCGTGGCTGCTCGCCGACCCTTTCGGGGGTCCGCAGAGCGAACGAAACCCTACCTCACGGCATACCAGCGCAGCCAATCCGTATGCCGCGTGGCCGGCTACCCGGCACGGTCACCGCTTGCGCTTCTCGCGGACCCGCACCGAGACCTCGATCGGGGTGCCCTCGAAGCCGAACCGCTCACGCAGCTTGCGCTCGACGAAGCGTCGATAGCCGGCCTCGACGAACCCCGAGGCGAACAGCACGAAGCGGGGCGGCCGCGTGCCGGCCTGGGTCGCGAAGAGGATCCGCGGCTGCTTGCCGCCGCGCACCGGGTGCGGGTGGGCCGCGACGATCTCACCGAGGAAGGCATTGAGCTTGGCCGTCGGCACCCGGGACTCCCACGAGTCCAGCGCCGTCTGCAGCGCCGGGACGAGCCGCTCCAGATGCCGGCCGGTGCGTGCCGAGATGTTGACCCGCGGCGCCCAGGTGATCTGGACGAGCTCCTGCTCGATCTCGCGCTCGAGGAAGTGGCGGCGCTCCTCGTCGAGGGTGTCCCACTTGTTGTAGGCGATGACCAGGCCTCGCCCGGCGTCGACGACCTGCTGGATGACCCGGATGTCCTGCTCGGCGATCGGCTCGCTCGCGTCGACGAGCACGACCGCGACCTCGGCCTTCTCGAGCGCTGCCTGGGTGCGCAGCGAGGTGTAGAAGTCCGCACCGCGGGTCTGGTGCACCCGGCGCCGGATGCCCGCCGTGTCGACGAAGCGCCACTGGGTGCCGGCGATCTCGACGAGCTCGTCGACCGGGTCGCGGGTCGTGCCGGCGACGTCGTCGACCACGACCCGCTCGCTGCCGACGAGCTTGTTGAGCAGGCTCGACTTGCCGACGTTGGGCCGCCCGAGCAGCGCGACGCGGCGCGGTCCGCCCGCGGCATACGCGCCACCCACCTGGCTCGTCTCGGGCAGCACCTCGAGCAGCGCGTCGAGAAGGTCGCCGCTCCCCCGGCCGTGCAGGGCCGAGACCGGCCAGGGCTGGCCGAGCCCGAGGCTCCACAGGTATGCCGCGTCGGCCTCGAAGCGCTGGTCGTCGACCTTGTTGGCGGCGAGCAGCACCGGCTTGCCGGAGCGGCGCAGCAGCTTGACGACCGCCTCGTCGGTGTCGGTCGCGCCCACCATCGCGTCGACGACGAAGATGACGGCGTCGGCGAGCTCGATGGCGATCTCGGCCTGCTCGGCGACCCGCAGGTGGATCCCGGTGGCGTCGATCTCCCAGCCGCCGGTGTCGACGACGGTGAACCGGCGCCCGGCCCACTCGGCCTCGTAGGCGACCCGGTCGCGGGTGACGCCGGGCACGTCCTCGACGACCGCCTCGCGTCGGCCGAGGATCCGGTTGACGAGGGTCGACTTGCCGACGTTGGGCCGGCCGATGATCGCCACCACCGGCAGCGGCCCGGCGCCGGCGTCGTCGCCGGACTGATCGTCGGCGGCGTCGAGCAGCGCGAGGTCGGCGTCGTCGAGCTCGTAGTCGACCAGGCCGGCCCGCAGCGCGCGCTCCATCGCGGCGTCGTCGCCCGCGCTCTCGGGGGCCGCGCCGGTGGGCTCGGGGGTCTCGGTGCTCATCTCAGGTCCAGTCCGTGGGGGTCGTGCTCGCCGGTATGCCGCGTGGCCGGCCGCCCGGGCTCCCGAGCCGCTGGCCGACCGCGACCCGCCATTCTCTCCTACCGCGCGTCGAGCTCGCGCACCAGCGACGCCCTCACCCTTGACCACGCCGCCGAAGATCGCGAAGACCTTGCGGGTGAAGAAGGTCGGCCGCCCGTGCGAGACCCTCTCCTGCGCCCCCGGCAGCCCCAGGCAGAGCTCGCGCACCCGATGTAGCAGGGGGTCGGCCTTGTCGTAGCGCGGCGGGTGGCTCATCCCCGGCCAGGCTCCGGCGTGTCGGCGGGCAGCGCCATGCCCACTTGCTCAGCCGCCGCCGTGACATGCCCGGCCAGCCCGGCCCGCAGCTGCTCGGTGGCCACCCGCATCCGCTCGCGCCCGGGCAGCGCCGGGTCGGGGGTCAGCTCGAAGGGCTCGCCGAAGACCGCGACGAGCGGGCTGCGCAACCGCGGCCACGAGCCGCGCCCGGCCCCTGTCGCGCGGGTCCCGAGGCAGGCCACCGGCACCACCCGGGCGCCGCTCTGCAGCACCAGCCAGGTCGCGCCCTGGTGCACCTGAGCGACGTCGCCGCGGCCCCGCGTGCCCTCAGGGAAGACGCCGACCGCTCCCCCGCGCTCGAGCACTGTCCTGGCCGCGAGCAGCGCCCGCCGGTCGCCGATGCTGCGGTCGACCGGGATCTGCCCGACCCGGATGAACAGCCAGCCGAGCGGGCCGTGGAAGATCTGCTGCTTGACGAGGAAGTGCGACGGCCGCGGGGCGACGGTGAAGACGAAGGGCCCGTCGAGCAGTCCGGTGTGGTTGGCGACGAGGACGACCGGCCCCTCGGCCGGCACCAGGTCGGCGCCGATCGTGCGGATCCGATAGAGCGAGTGGAAGAGCACCCGCCCGATCCGCCGGCCGACCCGGGGTCGCCACGACTCCAGTCGCGGCTCGAGCGCGGTCGGCTCACTCACCGACGGCCTCCATGACCAGCTCGGCCATCGACTGCTCCCCCATCGGCTCCAGACCGGCTCGCACCTGGACGACGTCGAGCACCGCGCGGATCGACTCCTGGAAGTCCAGCTCCGAGGTGTCGAGGGTGACCACTCCGTCGGCGGCCGTGTGGAACTGCGACACGGTCGCGTCCGCGGCGTCCCGCTCGATGACCTTGTCCCGTTGCGCTGCAACGGCATCCGAGTCGCTGCGGCCTGTCATCTGCCGCGCGCGACGACGCAGCCGGGCATCGGCGCTCGCGGTCAGCAGGATCCGCACCTCGGCGTCCGGGGCGACGACGGTCGTGATGTCCCGGCCCTCGGCGACGATCGCACCCTTGGCTGCCGCCCCCTCGGCGATGAGCGCCCGCTGCCGCTCGCGCATGTCCGCGCGCACCGCGAGGTTCGTCGCGACGAGCGACACCGTGCTCGTCACCCGGTCCTCCCGGATCTGGGCCGTCACCTCCGTGTCGCCGACGATCACGCCAGGCCGACGCGGGTCGGTGCGCACCGTGAGCGGCAGCGCCGCGGCATACCGGGCGACGGTCTCGTGGTCGGTGAGGTCGACGCCGTCGCGCAGGCACGCCCAGGCGAGGGCGCGATACATCGCCCCGGTGTCGAGGTATGCCGCGTGCAGCGCCTTCGCGACCGCACGCGACACCGAGGACTTGCCGGACCCGGACGGCCCGTCGATCGCGATGACCAGGCCGCGACCCGGCTCGATGCGCCACCTGCTCACTCGTGCACCCGCCAGCCCTTGGCCGCCAGCGCCTCGTGCAGCCGCTCGACCGCGCCCGGCACGACCATGATCTCGGCGAGGCCGAAGGGCAGCCCGACGCCGTGGTCGAGGCGCATGTCCTCGAGGTTGACCCCCGCCTCGCCGACGTCGGTGAGCAGCCGGCCCAACGCACCTGGTGTGTCGGGCACGAGCACCGTCACCGGCCGGTATGCCGCGGGCGCGGCACCGTGCTTGCCCGGGATCCGGGCGTGGCCGGCATTGCCGTGCGTGATGGCTCGGTTGATGACAGCCAGCCCCCCGTCGGCCTCGGCGGCCTGCAGCCGGTCGAGGGCGTCGACGAGCTCGGCGAGGTCGTCCTGCATCCGAGCGAGCACGGCCCGCACCGCACCGGCATTGCCGGCCAGGATCTGGGTCCACAGCCCGGGGTCGCTCGCGGCGATCCGGGTGACGTCGCGGACCCCCTGACCGGCCAGCGCCAGGGCCTCGTCGCCGAGCGAGCGCAGTTGCGCCGCAACGAGACTCGCCGCAACCTGGGGCAGGTGCGAGATCGCCGCCACGGCCTCGTCGTGGGCCTGCGCGTCCATGACGACGACGGCCGAGCCGGCATCCTGGGCCAGCCGGCGCACCGCCTCGACCGCGTCGGGACGCGACTGCTCGGTGGGCACGACGACCCACACCCGGCCCTCGAAGAGGTCTCCCCGGGCATGGCCGGCCCCCGAGCGCTCACGACCGGCCATCGGGTGCGAGCCGACGTAGCGCGCCAGATCGGCGCCCGCCGAGCGGAGCCCGTCGAGGACCGCACCCTTGACCGAGGCGACGTCGGTGACCACGGCCGACGGCCACCGGCTTAGCGAGTCGGCGACCACTCCGGCAGCCACGTCCGGCGGCGCGGCGACGACGACGACATCCGGGTCCGCCGACTGGGCCTCGACGAGCGATCCGGCGCCGAGGTCCCGGGCCAGCCGCTCGGCCGTGGGCGACGGGTCGGCGAGATGCACGGCATACCCCTTGCGGGACAACGCGATTCCGAGACTGGTGCCAATCAGTCCAGTGCCGCGGACCAGGACGTGCGTGCTCACGACCGACAAGGCTATCGACCCGTCGGCGGTGCTAGAGGCCGGCCGCGGCATAGAGCGCGGCGATCTCGGCACGGTTGAGGGCACGGGTCTTGCCGGACTTGAGGTCGCCGAGGCGGATCGGCCCGACATCGGTGCGCACGAGCGCCTGCACGGGATGCCCGACCGCCTCGAGCAACCGGCGCACCACGTGCTTGCGCCCCTCGTGCAGGACGACCTCGACGAGCGCGCGGCCGGGCGCGGAGTCGACGAGCTTGAAGGAGTCGACCGACACCGGGCCGTCCTCGAGCTCCACCCCCGCGCGCAGCTGCCGGCCGAGCCCGCGCGGGATCGGGCCGGGCACGGTGGCGAGATAGGTCTTGAGCACCCCGTATGCCGGGTGCTGCAGCCGGTGCGCGAGGTCGCCGTCGTTGGTGAGCAGCAGCAGCCCCTCGGTGTCGGCGTCGAGGCGCCCGACATGGAAGAGCCGCTCCTGCCGGTTGCCGAGATAGTCGCTGATCGAGGGTCGGCCGAGCTCGTCGCTCATCGTCGAGACGACGCCGAGCGGCTTGTTGAAGGCGAGGTAGACCCGGCTCTCGTCGAGCTGGATCCGCTCGCCGTCGACCTTGACGACCTGCCGGCTGGGATCGACCCGCACGCCGAGCTCGGTGACGACCTGACCGTCGACCTCGACCCGGCCGGCGCTGATGAGCAGCTCGCAGCTGCGCCGCGACCCGACGCCGGCGGCGGCGAGCAGCTTCTGCAGGCGCACCCCGTCGGGGTCGTGGACGTCGACGGCGGCAGTGGTGGGGGCGGCCGGGCGGTGGGGCAGTCGGGTCGGCTGGCCGGGTCGGGTCGAGCCGGCGAAGCGCGGGCCCTTGTCGCGCTTGGGCTGCGACCTGGGTGACTGGTTGCGAGGCGGGCGGCCGGTCATCCTCGGCCTCCTTCGGCGATCTCGTCGAGCAGGTCGGCCTCGGGCAGGAAGGGGGCCAGGGCGGGCAGCTCGTCGAGGGAGTTGAGGCCCATCCGCTGCAGGAAGTAGGGGGTCGTGCCGTAGAGGATGGCGCCGGCCTCACCCTCACCGTGCTCCTCGATCAGCCCGCGGGACAACAGGGTTCGCACGACGCCGTCGACGTTGACCCCGCGCACCGCGCCGACCCGGGCTCGGGAGACGGGCTGCTTGTAGGCGATGACGGCGAGCGTCTCGAGGGATGCCTGGGTGAGCCGAGCCTGCTGTCCGTCGAGCAGGAAGCGCTCGACGGCCGGGGCATAGTCGGCCCGCGAGTACATCCGCCAGCCGCCGCCGCTCGCGCGCAGCGTGAAGCCGCGCTGCGCGGCGGCATACTCGCTCTCGAGCTCGTGCAGGATGCGCTGCACCTCGGCGACCGGCAGCTCGAGGACGGTGGCGAGCGATATCTCGCTGACCGGCTCGTCGACGACCATGAGGACCGCCTCGATGGCCGATCGGGCGCCACCGGGGAAGGCGTCGACGTCGAAGGCGACCTGCCCCTCGGCCTCGGCGTCGGGGGCTTCGGTGTCGGAGGCCTCGGCCTCCGGGACCTCGACCGCCTCCGCGGGGTCGCTGCTCGGCTCACTCATCGGCGGCTCACTCATCGATGCCCTCCTTGCTCTCGTCGAACTCGTCGTCGACCTCGACGTCACCGGCGTCGGCCCCGGTCCAGCGCACGGTGAGCTCGCCGAGCGCCTCGGCCTGCTCGAAGGCGACTGCGGCCTCCTTGAACAGCTCGAGCAGGGCGAGGAACCGGGCGACGATGACCAGGGTCGAGTCGGCATCGGCGACGAGCGACCGGAACGAGCAGGTCCGGTCACGACGGAGCCGGTCGACGAGGATGCCGGCCTGCTCGCGGACGCTGACCCCGGCTGCGTGCAGGTGCTCGATGCCGACGGTCGGGGGCGCCTTGGGGATCATCGCGCGGGCGGCGATCATCGCCAGCTGCTCCGGGGTGATGCCCATGACGAGCTCGGGCAGCAGGCGGGCGAAGCGCTCCTCCAGCCCGGCCTGCCGGGGCGTCATCCGGCCGGCCGTGGCCATCCGGGCGGCGAAGTCGGCGGCGACGTCCTTGAAGGCGCGGTACTGCAGCAGCCGGGCGAAGAGCAGGTCGCGGGCCTCGATGAGGGCCAGGTCCTCCTCGTCCTCGGGGCCACTCGTCGGCAGCAGTCGGGCAGCCTTGAGGTCCAGCAGGGTGGCGGCGACGAGAAGGAACTCGCTGGCCTGCGAGAGATCCCAGTCGTCGTCGGCCCGCTGAGCCGCCCGGATGTGCGCGATGAACTCGTCGGTGACCTTGGCCAGCGCGATCTCGGTGATGTCCAGCTTGTGCTTGGCGATCAGCCCGAGCAGCAGATCGAAGGGGCCCTCGAAGACGTCGAGGTGCACCTCGAAGGGAGTCGGTGCAGACCGCCGGGTGAGCACCCCGCCGGGGGCCGCCGGTGCTGTCGACGCTGCCGGGGCTGCCGGAGCAGGGATCGGCAGCTCCGGCGACGCCGATGCGGGCTGGTCGGTCACGTCTGGCTCGATGGGGTATGCCGCTGGGCCGCAGCGGCGCTCAGGCGGCCGCGCCGCGGGCGATGATCTCGCGGGCCAGCTGCCGGTAGGCCGCCGCAGCACCGTGCCCCGAGGCGTAGGACGTGATCGGCTCCGCGGCCAGGGTTGCGTCCGGGAACTTGACGGTCCGGCTGATGACGGTGTGGAAGACCTGGTTGCCGAAGTGGTCGACCACCGACTTGACGACCTCGCGGCTGTGCAGGGTGCGCCCGTCGTACATCGTCGCGAGGATGCCGTCGACCTGCAGCTTGGGGTTGAGCCGGTCGGTGATCTTCTCGATCGTCTCGACGAGCAGGGCCACCCCGCGCATCGCGAAGAACTCGCACTCCAGCGGGATGATGACGCCGTGCGCGGCGGTGAGCGCGTTGACGGTGAGCAGGCCCAGGCTGGGCTGGCAGTCGATGAGGACGACGTCGTAGTCGTCGAGGACCGGCCGCAGCACCCGGGCGAGGATCTGCTCGCGGGCCACCTCGCCGACGAGCTGGACCTCGGCCGCCGAGAGGTCGATGTTGGCCGGGACGAGGTCCAGTCCCTCGGTGCGGGTCTGCCGGATGACGTCGCGGATGTCGTGGCCCCGCTCGGTCAGCAGGTTGTAGATCGTCACGTCGAGGTCGTTGGGCCGCACCCCGAGCCCCACCGACAGCGCGCCCTGCGGGTCGAAGTCGACGAGCAGCACCTTGCGGCCGAGCTCGGCCAGCGCCGCCCCGAGGTTGATCGTCGTCGTCGTCTTGCCGACGCCGCCCTTCTGGTTGCACATGGCGATGACGCGGGCCGGGCCGTGCGTGGCCAGCGGCTCGGGCGTCGGGAATTCGGGCATCGGGCGCCCGGTCGGGCCGATCTCGCCGGCCTGCTCGATGCCGGCCAGGCTCTCGTCCGGGCTGGAGCCGGGTGGGGTCACCTCGGTGCTCACGGGTGGGTCACCTTCCCCTGTGGGCGGTCGTGCGGTCGGTCAGCGTCGCGCTGATCGCCAGCGACCCTATCAGCGGGCGGACGTTGTCGGGCCGGACGCCGGGGTGGTCGCCGCAGCCGGCTGGGTGGCGGGACGCAGGTTGCCGTCCGGCCCCACCTCGAAGAGCGTCGGCGCTCGACCGCGGTACGCCGCGAACCAGGTGTCCAGATGCCGGTTGGTCTCCTGCTGCGGCCAGTCACACCACCAGTCGGCCGCGAGGAGGGTGCCGTCCCTGATCACCATCGGTCCGGAGCACGTGCTGTCCCCACACTGGATGACCACCCCGTCCAGAGCCCCGGTCGCCGGGTCGGCCCCATAGATCGCGACGTACCAGCAGAAGAAGTTGCCGTCCGGGACACCGCCGTCGTTGTCGCTGGCGAGGGCGTCCCGCAGCAACGGCGTCAGCGCCCGCCCGGTCGCCGCATCCCGGGCGACCGCGGGCAGCAGCGCCGCGACGGTGGCCCGTACCGAGACGGTCCGAGTGATGGTCGGACCGGGCACGGTCACCGTGCTCGTCGTCGTCACCGTCACCCGCGGTGCGCTGGACGATGCCGTGCACGCCGCCGTCAGCACGAGGCACGCGCCCGCGGCGGCGAGCCACGCGGCATACCGGATCCGGCCCATGCCAGCAGTATCGCGGGTCGAGCTCAGCGGGCGCGGGGGTGGGCTCCGGCATAGACCTCGCGCAGCCGCGCCACCGTGACGAGCGTGTAGATCTGGGTCGTCGTCACCGATGCGTGACCGAGCAGCTCCTGCACGACCCGCACGTCGGCCCCGCCGTCGAGCAGGTGAGTGGCGAAGGAGTGCCGCAGCGTGTGCGGCGAGACATGGGCGAGCCCCGCGCGGGCGGCCGCCGCCTGCAGCGCCTCCCACGCGCCCTGCCGACCGAGCCGGGCGCCGCGTGCGCCGAGGAAGAGCGCCGGGGTGCCTCGGCCACGGACGGCAAGCACCGGCCGACCGCGCACGAGGTATGCCGCGACCGCCTCGGTCGCATAGCGCCCGAGCGGGACGACCCGCTCCTTGCTGCCCTTGCCGAAGAGCCGCACCTCGCCGTGCTCGAGGTCGACGTCGTCGACGTCGAGGCCGACCGCCTCGGAGATCCGCGCCCCGGCGCCGTAGAGGACCTCGACGAGCGCCCGGTCACGCAGCGACAGCGGGGTGTCACCGACCGATGCCGCGTCGAGCAACCGCTCGACCTCGTGCACCGAGATCGCCTTCGGCAGCCGCAGCGGCGGCTTGGGCGGCCGCACGGCCTGCGCCGGGTCGGTGGGCAGCCGGCCCTCGATGGCAAGGAAGCGGTGCCAGCCACGGACCGCGACGAGGGTGCGCGCAGCCGAGCTCGCCGCGAGCGCGGGACGGTCCGGCCGCGGAGTGCGCAGGTCGGCGAGGAAGCCGCTCACGTGCTCCTCGCGGACCTCGTCGGGCGTGCTGACACCCTGCTCGGCGAGATACGCGGCATACCGGGTGAGGTCGCGGCGATAGGAGGCGAGGGTGTTCGGTGAGGCGCCGCGCTCGACCTCGAGATGGTCCAGCCACCCCCGCACCTCACGCTCGATCGCGCCGGGTCGCCGACCCGGCGCGCGAACAGCCCCGTCAGTCAGGTCAGCACCTCGGCGGTGGGTCGGTAGGCGAGGTCGAGGTCCCTGGCGACCGCCTCGTAGGTGACATAGCCACCGTGAGTGTTGAGGCCGAGCGCGAGCGCGCCGTCGGCGCGAAGGGCGTCCTGCCAGCCCTTGGTGGCGAGCTTCACGGCATACGGGAGCGTCGCGTTGGTCAACGCCCAGGTCGAGGTGTTCGGCACTGCACCGGGCATGTTCGCGACGCAGTAGTAGACCGAGTTGTGCACCTGGAAGGTGGGCTCGGCGTGGGTCGTCGGCCGGCTGCCCTCGAAGCAGCCACCCTGGTCGATCGACACGTCCACGAGCACCGATCCGGGCTTCATCTGGGCGACCATGTCGTCGGTGACGAGCTTGGGCGCCAGCGCACCCGGGATGAGCACGGTGCCGATGACCAGATCGGCCTTGAGCACCTCCTCGCGCACCGCGAGCGAGGACGAGGCGATCTGGCGCACCCGGTTGTCGTAGCGCCAGAAGCTCATCCGCAGCTTGTCCAGGTCGGTGTCGAGCATGGTCACCTCGGCGCCCATGCCGAGGGCGATGTTGGCCGCGTTCTGACCGGCGACGCCCGCACCGAGGACGACCACCTTGGCGTTGGCGACGCCGCCGATGCCGCCCATGAGCACGCCACGGCCACCATGGGCCCGCATCATCGAGTGCGCGCCGACCTGCGGGGCCAGGCACCCGGCCACCTCGGACATCGGGTAGAGCAGTGGCAGCATGCCGGACGGCAGCTGCACGGTCTCGTAGGCGATGGCGGTGACGTTCTTGGCCATCAGCTCCTCGGTGAGCGGCTTGTCCGCCGCCAGGTGCAGGTAGGTGAACAGCACCAGCCCGTCGCGCAGCCGGTGGTACTCGGAGGCGATCGGCTCCTTGACCTTGAGCACCATGTCGGCGGCGCCCCAGACCTCGTCGGCGTCGTCGATGATCGTCGCGCCTTGGGCGACGAAATCGGCGTCCGCAATGGAGGACCCGACCCCCGCTCCCTTCTGGATGAGCACCTCGTGCCCCGCCCGCACCAGCTCGAGCACCCCCACGGGGGTGATCGCGACGCGGAACTCGTTGTTCTTGACCTCGCTGGGAACGCCGACCTTCACGGTGGTGAAGTCCTCTCTGGCTCGACCCGGCCACGACCGCCGTGACCTCGTCGTCACGACTCGGGCCCCCGCCAGCCGGGGCGAGGACCAGCTCGCATCCTACGGTTGCCGAACCGTCGGCGAAGGGGACCTTCGGTGGTGAAGACGCTGTCCGTGGCCACCGTGACGGGGCGGACCGCACAGCCCACCCCCCGTCCGTTCGGACCATGATGCGTGGCCGGCGGCATGGCATCCTGGGCCCGCTGACCAAGGAGGCACCGTGACCCCCCTCGCCCGCCAGATGACCGTGGCTGCCGTGCTCGTCACTGTGCTGGCCGCACTCGGTTCGTCGCCAGCGCAGGCGGCGGACAGCTCCCGAGTGCCGAAGTCGACCTCGTTCAGCCGCCTGTTCCCGCGCCCCGCCGCCTCCCTTCTCGCCCCGGGGACGACGGTTGATGCCCGGGTCAGCCGCCAGGTCATCGTCGCTGACTACGTAGGGGGGACCCGCGGAAGCCACTGGGGATACCTGCGGCGCTATGAGTGGCGCGGCGCGCTGCGCGGTTGGGTCCAGGTCGGCCGACCGGGCACCACCGTGCGGTTCGGCAAGAACGGCCTGCAGGACGGGCGAACCAGGGTCATGGGCAGCGGTACCACCCCCGTCGGGGTCTATCGGCTGCCCTTTGCCTTCGGTGTCGGCGCCCCACAGGGCACCCGCTACCCATACCAGGTGGTCACTCCGTGCTCGTGGTGGATGGGCCTTGAGGGCCTGGCTACCGGGGAGTTCAACCGGTGGAAGGAGTCCTGCGGCGCGAGCTACCCAGAGTCCGAGCACCTGCAGGACTACGTCGCGACGGGCCAATACGTCCAAGCCGTCGTCATCGGGCACAACTACGACGACCCACGAGTCAGCTCCGGCCCCGGCTCGTCATCGGCGATCTTCGTGCACTACTCCTCACCGGGCTCCTACACCGCCGGTTGTGTTGGGGTCACGGACCTAGCTGAGCTCTCCGACACTGTGGCCTGGCTCGACCCCAGCGCCAATCCGGTGATCGCGATCACCTTCTGAGTGTCGCTTGGGTCAGTGCGGCGCTGGACCAACAGCAGGCCACAGATCTACCCGCGGCGGCGCCCACGTGTGCGACTCCGCCTCCACTTGCGCACCGGAGCGGATGTCCTTGACGGCGTCCTCGCCGTCCTCGCCGCCACCGGGGAACCACACATAGGGGATGCCGCGCCGGTCGGCATACCGGATCTGCTTGCCGAACTTGGCTGCCGACGGCGCCACATCGCACGGTATGCCGCGTCCGCGCAGCGCGCTCGCGACCGCCATCGAGCGGTGCCGGTCTGCCTCACTGACGACCGCGACGAGCACGCAGGCCGGGGTCGCGCGGCTCGCGGCGACCAGGCCCTTGCCGACGAGCAGGCCGAGCAGCCGGGACAGCCCGATCGAGATGCCGACCCCCGGATAGGTGGTCCGCCCGTCGGAGGCGAGCGAGTCATAGCGGCCGCCCGAGCAGAACGAGCCCCACGACTCGTAGCCGACGAGCTGGGTCTCGTAGACCGTGCCGGTGTAGTAGTCGAGCCCGCGGGCGATCTTGAGGTCGGCGACGAGCGTGCCGGGGGCGTGGTCCATCCCGGCGCGGATCACCGCGGCGAGGGCGTCCAGGCCCTCGTCGAGCATCGGGTCGCTCACCCCGAGGGCGCGCACCTGGTCGACGAAGCCAAGGTCGCTCGTGCGGATGGCCGCCAGCTGCAGACAGGCCTGGGCCTGCTCGTCGGTGGCGCCGGCCTCGCGCAGCATCGCGGCCACCGCCTCCGGCCCCACCTTGTCGAGCTTGTCGACGATGCGCAGCGTGCCCGCGACGTCGGTCAGGCCGATCCCGCGGTAGAAGCCCTCGGGGACCTTGCGGTTGTTGACCTGGATCACGAAGTCGCCGATCGGCAGCTGCCGGAACGCGTCGGCGACGACGAGCGGCATCTCGGCCTCGTAGTGGGCGGCGAGCTCGCCGACGTCGACGACGTCGATGTCGCACTGGGTGAACTCGCGATAGCGCCCCTCCTGGGGCCGCTCGCCACGCCAGACCTTCTGGATCTGATAGCGCTTGAAGGGGAAGGCCAGCCGGCCTGCGTTCTCGAGCACGTAGCGCGCGAAGGGCACGGTGAGGTCGAAGTGCAGGCCGAGGTCCGCCTCGGCGCCGCTCGGCTCCTCGGCCGCGTGCCGGCCGAGTCGGGTGATGCCGTAGATCTCCTTGTCAACGTCACCGCCCTGGCCCGCGAGCCGCTCGACCGGCTCGACCGCCCGGGTCTCGATGCTCGCGAAGCCGTGCAGCTCGAAGGTCCGCCGGATGACGTCGAGAAAGTGCTGCTCGACGATCCGCTCTTGCGGGAGGAGCTCGAGGAAGCCGCTGATGGGGGTGACCTTGCTACTCACCCCTGGATTCTCGCAGAGCCGGTCAGCGGCCCGGAGCCAGCCCACGCAGGTAGGGGTTGCGGGCACGCTCGGTGCCGATCGTCGTCAACGGTCCGTGCCCGGGCAGGACGAGCCGGTCGTCAGGCATCGGCAGCACCTTGTCACGCAGCGAGGCGAGCATCGCCTGCTCGTCCCCGCCAGGCAGGTCGCACCGGCCGATCGAGCCGGCGAACAGGACGTCGCCGGAGACGACCGTCGAGCCGACCTCGGCGCCGCGGATCTCAGGGGCGGTGTCGAGGGTGAACATCACCGAGCCCTCGGTGTGCCCCGGCGCGTGGACGACGCCGAGCTCCAGACCGGCCAGCGACACCGTGTCGCCGTCGTGCATCTCCTGGACGATCTCGGGCTCGGTCCAGGTCGCTCGGGCGCCGAACTCGCGCTCGAGCATCGCGACCATGCCGCGGTCGAGCTGGGCCAGCGGATCGCGGAGCCGATAGCGGTCGTCGGTGTGGATGAGTGCCGGCAGGTATGCCGCGGTGCCGCCGCGGCATACCGGCGTCACCGAGTAGACGTGGTCCAGGTGTCCGTGGGTGAGCAGCACCGCGGCGGGCCGCAGCCGGTGCTCGGCGAGCACCGCGGCGAGGTCCTGCTCGATGCCCACTCCCGGATCGACGACGAGGCACTCCTCCCCCGGCCCGGTGGCCAGCACGAAGCAGTTGGTGGCGAAGGCAGCGGCGGGGAAGCCAACGACGAGCATCGACGTAGCCTAGGTCGTGACGCGCGAGCCCGCCGAACGTCATCCCATCGTGACCGGTGGTGCGGGACCTGAGGGACCGGCATGCCTAGACTGGACGACCGGTAGCGCGATGCCGCCCGTCGAGGCGGCCTCAGGGAGGTCAGTGGCAGTGCGGGATTGGAAACCGGTTGTCGGCGTGCTCGCCGTTCTGGCGATCGTCATCGGCTTCGTCGTGGCAGCGAATCAGCTCACCAAGCCCAAGCCACTCGACCCGGTCGCGAGTGCGTCGGCAACCGACTCGACCGCGCTGCCGACGGCGAGCTCCGCGCCCACCCCCACCGTGACTCCGTCGTTGCTCGCCGGCTGCACTCCCGTCCCCGCCGGGCCGACCGCGCCGAAGCGGATGACCACGAAGCCGGACCTCGAGGGAGCCCGGGGCCGGACCTTCATCGCGACCCTGACCACCAACTGCGGTCCGGTCACCGTCGAGCTCGACGGCGCGAAGGCCCCAGCCACCGTGTCCTCGTTCCTGCTGCTGGCAAAGGAGAGCTACTGGGCCGGCACGACGTGCCACCGCCTCACCATCGAGGGCATCTGGGTGCTGCAGTGCGGCGATCCGACCGGCACCGGCTCGGGGCCTGGTCCCGGCTACCACTTCGGCATCGAGAACGCGCCTGCCGACGGGATCTACCCGCGGGGCACCATCGCGATGGCCCGGACCAGCGACCCGGACAGCAACACCGACCAGTTCTTCATCGTCTACAAGGACACCACCCTGCCGACCCAGGGCGGTGGGTACACGATCTTCGGCAAGGTCACCGGTGGCATGGAGATCATCGACAAGATCGCCGCTGCCGGAGTGCTGCCCAGCGACGGGATGACCCCGCTGGCCCCCATCGGCTTCGTCTCCGTCTCCGTCCAACCGAAGGCCTGAGCAGATGAGCGACACCCACGACATCGTCGAGCCCGAGATCGACTCCTCCGCCACCGAGGAGCCGGTCGAGGCAACGGTGACTGAGCACCCCGCGGAGCAGCGTGACGCGGCCGAGCAGCCCGCGGCCGAGCAGCCCGATGCAGCCGAGCAGCCCGATGCACCAGAGCAGTCAACGGACGATGAGGCTGAGGTGCCGGAGGCGGCCAGCGCACCCGAGCCTGCCGACGCGCCCGAGGTCACCGAGGCGCCAGAGGCCGAGGTCACCGGCGAGGTCACCCCTGCTGAGGTCACCGAGCCGCGAGAGGTCGAGGACACCGGCGGGGCCGAGGACGCCGGCGCCTCCGCCGCGCCGGTCCCGGCACCACCCATCCCCTCACCCGCGATGTTCGCGCGGTCGCTGCCTACGTCGGCCTCAGCAGCCTACGGACGGGTCGACGACGACGGCGTCGTCTACGTGCGCACCGCCGATGGTGAGAAGGAGGTCGGCTCCTACCCCGGTGCCAGCCGGGGTGAGGCGCTCGCCTACTTCGCCCGCAAGTACGACGAGCTGGCTGCCACGGTCGAGCTGCTGCACCAGCGGGTGACCCAGACCGACGTCGCCGCCAAGGAGGCCGCCGACTCCCTCGGCAAGCTGCGCGAGCAGGTCGCCGAGGCCCGCGTGGTCGGCGACCTCCCGGCGCTCGACGAGCGGCTGGCCCAGATCGAGGCGGCGATCACCGAGCGGCGGGAGCATGAGCAGGCCGCCCGCGCACAGGCCAAGGCAGCGGCGACCGCGCGCCGCGAGGAGCTCGTCGCCGAGGCCGAGAAGATCGCTGGGCAGCCCGAGCACAAGATCCAGTGGAAGTCGAGCGGAGCGCGGATGCGCGAGCTGCTCGAGGAGTGGAAGACCCAGCAGCGCACCGGGCCGCGGCTCGACAAGGACGTCGAATCGGCTCTCTGGCAACGCCTCTCGGCGTCCCGCAACGGCTTCGACAAGGCGCGCAAGGTGCACTTCGCGCAGCTCGACTCCGAGCACAGCGAGGCGAAGGCCACCAAGGAGCGGCTGGTCGCCGAGGCCGAGCGCCTTGCCTCCAGTCGCGACTGGGCCGCCACCGCCGGTGCCTTCAAGCGCCTCATGGACGACTGGCGACGCGCCGGCCGGGCCGGCCGGTCTGACGACGACGCGCTGTGGGCTCGCTTCAAGGGCGCGCAGGACACCTTCTTCGCCGCGAAGGACGAGGTCGTCGCGGCCGAGGAGCAGGTGTTCTCGGCCAACCTCGTCGTCAAGCAGGGCCTCATCGCCGAGGCCGAGGCGCTCTTGCCGGTGCAGAACCTCGACGCCGCCAAGGCGGCCTTGCGGGTCATCCAGGAGAAGTGGGACAAGGCCGGCAAGGTGCCGCGCGCCGACCTCGAGCGCACCGAGAAGGCGCTGCGGCGCGTCGAGCAGGCCGTCCGGGACGCCGAGGACAAGCGCTGGGCCTCGTCCAACCCAGAGGTCACCGCTCGGGCGTCGAGCTTCGTCGACCAGCTCGAGAAGGCCGTAGCCGGCCTCGAGCGAGACCTCGAGGCAGCCCAGGCCACCGGGAACGCCAAGAAGGTGGCCGAGGCCACCGCGGCCCTCGAGGCGCGAAAGCAGTGGCTGGCCCAGGCCCGTCAGCTCGGCGGCTGAGGCCACCCTCCCGAGCCGGCCGCGGAAGCCCGATTTGGGTCGCCGACGCTCGCGACCGGACTAGGTGGGCTGCGTCGGCCGCCGGCCGGTGTCGCGCGAGACGTCGTAGACGCCGTCGACCTTGCGCACCGCGGCGATGACGTGGTCGAGGTGGCCGGGATCGGCCATCTCGAAGGTGAACCGACTGGTGGCGATCCGGTTGCGGGTGGTCTGCACCGAGGCGGACAGGATGTTGACGTGGTGATCGGACAGCACCCGGGTGATGTCCGAGAGCAGGCGGTTGCGGTCGATCGCCTCGACGAGCAGCTGGACGAGGAAGACGCTGGCCGTCGTCGGGTCCCACTCGACCGCGACCAGCCGGTCCGGTGACCGACGGAGCTCGTCGGCATTCGTGCAGTCGGTGCTGTGCACCGAGACGCCGTTGCCGCGGGTGACGAAGCCGAGGATGTCGTCGCCGGGCACCGGGGTGCAGCACTTGGCGATCTTGATGTAGAGGTCGTCCAGGCCGACGACGACGACGCCGGGGTCGGCGTTGCGGGGGCGCTGGCGGTCCCGGGTCGGGACGGTGGCCTCGGCGAGATCCTCGCTGGTGCCCTCCTCGCCGCCGAGGGTCTGCACCAGGCGGGCGACGATGCTCTGGGCGGAGACGTGCGAGTCGCCGACCGCGGCATACAGGCTGTCGATGGACTCGTAGCGCAGATCGGATGCGATGCCGGTGAGCGTCTCGACCGACATCAGCCGCTGCAGCGGCAGCCCCTGCTTGCGCAGGTACTTGGCGATGGCGTCCTTGCCGCGCTCGATCGCCTCGTCGCGGCGCTCCTTGGTGAACCACTGGCGGATCTTGTTACGGGCCCGAGGGCTCTTGACGAAGGTCATCCAGTCCCGCGAGGGCCCGGCCCCGTCGGCCTTGGAGGTGAGGATCTCGACCGTGTCGCCGTTCTCGAGCACCGAGTCCAGCGGCGCGAGCCGCCCGTTGACCCGGCCGCCGATGCAGTGGTGGCCTACCTCGGTGTGCACGGCGTAGGCGAAGTCGACCGGCGTCGACCCGGCGGGCAGGGCGACCACCGAGCCCTTCGGGGTGAAGACGTAGACCTCGCTGCCGCCGATCTCGAAGCGCAGCGAGTCGAGGAACTCTCCCGGGTCGGCAGTCTCGCGCTGCCAGTCGAGCAGGCGCCGCAGCCAGGCCATGTCGTTGACCGCCGATGCCTCGCCCCCGCCGCCGCCACCGCGCTTGCCGTCCTCCTTGTACTTCCAGTGCGCGGCCACGCCGTACTCGGCGCGGCGGTGCATGGTGTGGGTCCGGATCTGGATCTCGACTGCCTTGCCCTCGGGGCCGATCACCGTCGTGTGCAGCGACTGGTACATGTTGAACTTCGGCATCGCGATGTAGTCCT
>DAOTIG010000064.1:0-17862 GCA_035448065.1 Dermatophilaceae bacterium | reverse complement strand
TCAACGAGCTCGGCGTGCTCGAGTCCTCCGACGTCCAGGTGGCCGCTCGGCTCGGCGCGCTGGGAGGCGAGCCGGACCAGCGAGTGCTGCTCGCCGTCGCCCTGGCCGTCAAGGCGCTGCGCGGCGGATCGGTGTGCCTCGATCTGTCCGCCGTCGCCGACGCCACCCCCGAGGCGACCGGTGTCGGCTGGCCCGACCCCTCCGAGTGGCTGGCCGCCGTGCAGGCCAGCCCGCTGGTCGCCGCGAGCGTCCTGCACCTCGAGGGCCCGCTGCTCTATCTCGACCGCTACTGGCGCGAGGAGGGGCTGATCGCCGCTCGGCTGCGCGAGCGGGTGACGGCCGCGCCCCCACCGGTCGACGAGGCCGTGCTGCTCGCTGGCGCGCAGCGCATCTTCCCGGAGGGCTATGCCGAGCAGCGGGCCGTGTCGGTCGCTGCCGCGCGGCGCTGGACGGCGCTCATCACCGGCGGCCCGGGCACCGGCAAGACGACCGCGGTCGCGGGTCTCATCGCGCTGCTCGCCGAGCAGGCCGCGGCGACCGGGGCGACCCGCCCGCTGCGGGTCGCGCTCACCGCGCCGACCGGCAAGGCGGCGGCCCGGCTGCAGGAGGCGGTGGCCGCCGCCGCGGCCCGGCTGCCGGGGGACGACCGAGCCCGGCTGGCCGCCCTGCCGACGACGGCCGCCTCGACCCTGCACCGGCTGCTCGGGTCACGGCCGGGCACCCGCACCCGCTTCCGGCACGACCGCGACAACCGACTCCCCCACGACGTCGTCGTCGTCGATGAGACCTCCATGGTGTCCCTGACGATGATGGCCCGACTCGTCGAGGCGCTGCGCCCCGATGCCCGGCTGGTCCTCGTCGGCGACCCCGACCAGCTGAGCTCGGTCGAGGCCGGCGCGGTGCTCGCCGACCTGGTGGCCGGCTATGCCGCCCTCGACCCCGACGCGGTCGGGGCGCTGCGCACCTCGCACCGCTTTGGCGCCCAGATCGGCGCGCTCGCCGTCGCCGTGCGCGACGGCGATGCCGACGCCGCGCTGGCCGTGCTGCTGGCCGGCGGCGCCGAGGTCACTCGGCTCGATCCGGCCGACCCGCTCGCGGTGGCCGAGGTGCGTGAGGTCGCGCTCGGCGCCGCTCTCGAGCTGCGCCGGGCGGCCGCGGCCGGCGACCCCGCAGCGGCGATCGCCGCGCTCGACCGGCACCGGCTGCTGTGCGCCCACCGCGACGGGCCGGTCGGTGCCGGCCACTGGAACCGACAGGTCGAGCGCTGGCTCACCGAGACCTCCGGGGTGCCGGTCGGGGCGGCCTGGGGACGGGAGTGGTATGCCGGTCGGCCGCTGCTCGTCACCGCCAACGACTACGGGCTGGGGCTGTTCAACGGCGACACCGGCGTCGCGATCGCAGCCGATCCCGGGCGCCCCCGCCGCTCGGGCCGGGGCCGCGCGCGCCCCGACGCGCCCGCGCTGCGGGCGGCGGTGGCCACCGCCGGCGAGCCGACCCTGTTGGCCACCTCGCGGCTGGCCGACGTCGAGACGATGCATGCCCTGACGATCCACAAGAGCCAGGGCGGGCAGGCCGACGAGGTCACCGTCGTGCTGCCCGACGAGGACTCCCACCTGCTGACCCGGGAGCTCCTCTACACCGCGATCACCCGGGCCCAGTCCCGGGTGCGGATCCTCGGCTCCGAGGAGGCGCTGCGCCTCTCGATCGGCCGGCCGGCGCAGCGGGCGTCCGGGCTGCGCGCCAGACTCGCCGAGGAAGGCGGGGCCGCTCGATAGCCCCCTGGGCCCGCGGGAACGGCGTCAGCCCGGGCCATGGGTGGGCCCGGGCTGATGGAGTCGAGTGGTGCTCGACGAGTAGCCCCGACGGGATTCGAACCCGCGCTACCGCCTTGAGAGGGCGGCGTGCTAGGCCACTACACAACGGGGCCCCTAGCGAGTGGCAACCTTACCGGCATACCGGCGTGATCACCGAATCGTGCGCTGGGGTACCAGGACTCGAACCTAGAATTGCGGAACCAGAATCCGACGTGTTGCCAATTACACCATACCCCAAGGGGTATCCCCCCTCGCGCGCTCCCGACCTGAGGTCGGCAGCCTTCGAGGAGCGAAACCGAAGAGCGATGCTACCGGCCGGACGTCCGCATTCCCAAACCGGTATGCCGCGTGGCTCGCTCGCCGCGTCTCAGAGCCGCTCGCGCAGCGCCTGCAGCCGGGCCAGCGTCGAGGTCTTGCCGAGGATCTGCATCGACTCGAAGAGCGGCGGCGAGATCCGCTGGCCCGAGACGGCGACCCGCAGCGGCGTGAAGGCCACCCGGGCCTTGACCCCGAGCCCCTCGACGATCGCGGCGCGCAGCGCGGCCTCGATCGCGGCGGCGGTCCAGCCGGAGTCGGAGCCGAGCAGCCCGGTGCCGTGGTCGTCGAGGTCGCCGAGCGCCCGCAGCGCTGCGTCGAGCACCTCGCCGGCCCGGTCGTCGAGCTGGCCGCGCGCGTCGTCGGCGATCTCGAGCTGGTCGTCGCCGACGAAGAACGGGCGCACCATGGGGGTGGCCTCGGTGAGCAGCGCGATGCGGGTCTGGATGAGCGCCGCGATCTCCTTGAGCCGGCCGAGCTCGCCGAGCGACGGGTTGGCCGAGAGCACGCCGTCGGCCTCGAGGTAGGGCAGCAGCCGGGTCGTGAAGTCGCCGAGCTCGAGCTCGCGGATGTAGACGCCGTTGAGCCAGCCGAGCTTGTCGAGGTTGAAGATCGACCCGGCCGGGTTGACCTTGGCCCAGTCGAAGCGCTCGGCGAACTCGGCGAAGGAGAAGACCTCACGCTCCGTGCCGTCGGCCTCGATGATCGGTGGATAGCCCTGCAGCGCAAGGAAGTTGCAGATCGCCTCGGGGAGGTAGCCCTGGTCGCGGAACCAGGTGAGCCGAGCCCAGGGGTTCTTGCGCTTGGAGATCTTCGCCTTCTTCTCGTCGCGCAGCAGTGGCATGTGCGCGAAGGCCGGCGGGGTGAGGCCGAGCCACCGGTAGAGCAGCAGGTGCTTGGGCGTCGAGGAGATCCACTCCTGGCCGCGGACGACGTGGGTGATCCCCATGAGGTGGTCGTCGACGACGACCGCCAGGTGATAGGTCGGGAAGCCGTCGGCCTTGAGGATGACCTGGTCGTCGGGCACGGGGGCGTGGATCCGGCCGGCGATGAGGTCGTCGAAGGACGTCTGCACGTCGTCCGGGATCCGCATCCGCACGACCGGCGTCTCGGTGAAGCCCGGCAGAGCCGCCCGCTCCTCCTTGGTCTTGCCCAGGCAGAGCCGGTCATAGCCGGTCGGGACCTTGTCGCGCTGCTGCGCCTCGCGCATCTGGGTGAGCCGCTCGGCCGAGCACCAGCAGTGGTAGGCGTGCCCCTCGGCGAGCAGCCGCTCGGCATACGGGCGATAGGTCTCGAGCCGCTCGCTCTGCCGATACGGCGCGACCGGGCCGCCGATGTCCGGCCCCTCGTCCCAGCTCAGCCCGAGCCAGTGCAGGGTGTCGAAGATCTGCGCCTCGCTGTCCTCGCGGAAGCGCGCCTGGTCGGTGTCCTCGATGCGCAGCAGGAATCGACCACCCTGCTGGCGGGTGAAGGCGAGGTCGAACAGCGACATGTATGCCGTGCCGACGTGCGGGTCCCCCGTCGGGGACGGCGCGACGCGCAGTCGCACGGCCCCCGGAAGCGTCGTCTCAGTCATGATGCCCGTCAGCGTAATGCGTGCGGCACGCCGTTACCCTTGGCGCGTGACCACAACCGCCGAACCCGCCTCCTGTCCCGGACACCACCGCGGGGCGCAGCGATGAGCGGCGGCCTCGCGGCCCTGCTCGACGACATCGCGGCGATCGCCAAGCTCGCCGCCGCCTCCGTCGACGACGTCGGCGCGGCGGCCGGCCGCGCCAGCGCGAAGGCGGCCGGCGTGGTCATCGACGACACCGCCGTCACGCCGCGCTACGTCACCGGCTTCACCCCCGACCGCGAGCTGCCGATCATCAAGAGGATCGCCGTCGGCTCGCTGCGCAACAAGCTGCTGTTCATCCTCCCGGCGATCATGCTGCTGTCGCAGTTCCTGCCCTGGGCCCTCACCCCGCTGCTCATGCTCGGTGGCGCCTACCTGTGCTTCGAGGGTGCCGAGAAGATCTGGGAGAAGGTCAGCGGCCACGACGCCGGCGAGGAGGCCCCGGCGGTGGTCCAGGGCGACGACTACGAGAAGACCATGGTCGCGGGCGCGATCCGCACCGACTTCATCCTCTCCGCCGAGATCATGGTCATCGCCCTCAACGAGGTCGCCACCGAGGGCTTCGTCTCGCGGCTCATCATCCTCATCGTCGTCGCCATCGCGATCACCATCGGCGTCTACGGCTTCGTCGCGCTCATCGTCAAGATGGATGACATCGGCCTGTCCCTGTCCAAGCGCTCCTCCGGTGCCGCCCAGGCGATCGGCACCGGGCTGGTCCGGGCCATGCCGGTGCTGCTGCGCTGGCTCGCCATCGTCGGCACGATCGCGATGCTCTGGGTCGGCGGGCACATCCTGCTCGTCGGCGCGGACGCCCTCGGCTGGCATGCGCCCTATGCGCTGGTGCACCACGCCGAGGAGATCGCCCACTCGTGGCCGGCCTCCGGGCTCTTCGCCTGGCTCATCAACACCGGCCTCTCGGCCGTCGCCGGGCTGCTCGTCGGCGCGGTCATCGTGCTCGTCATGCATCTCATCCCGCGCAAGGGCGGCCACGGCGCAGCGTCGGCCAACTGATGCCCAACCCGCGGGTCAGCGTTCTGGCCATCGTGCGACATCCCGGCACCGGGGCCTTGCTCGTCGACGAGGCACGCGACCCCGTCAAGCACGAGGTCTTCCATCGCCCCAGCGGTGGCGGCGTGGAGTTCGGGGAGACCGCCGTGACCGCGCTCGTCCGCGAGTTCCGCGAGGAGTTCGACCTGGCCATCGAGGTCGGCGCCCGCCTCGGGGTCGTCGAGAACATCTTCACCTTCGCCGGCGAGCCGGGCCACGAGATCCTCTTCCTGCATGCCGCGCGGCTGGCCGACCCCGCGGCATACGCCATCGAGCGCTTCGAGTGCCTGGACCACCCCGACCAGTACGCGGTGTGGCGCGACCCGGCGCTGACCCACGCCGAGGTCCCGCTCTACCCCGACGGCCTGGCCGAGCTGCTCGCCGACGGCTGACTCAGCGCCGCACGAAGGGGTTGTCGAGCACCCCGATGCCCTCGATCTCGACCGACACCCGCTGTCCCGGCCGGACCGGCCCGACCCCGGCCGGCGTACCGGTGAGGATGACGTCGCCCGGCAGCAGGGTGAAGAAGCGCGAGGCATAGGCCACCAGCTGCGCGACGCCGTGGATCATGTCGGCCGTCGTCCCCTGCTGCACCACCTCGCCGTCTCGGCGGGTCGTGATCGCCAGCGCCGACGCGTCCAGCCCGGTGACGATCCACGGCCCGAGCGGGCAGCTGGTGTCGAAGCCCTTGGCGCGCGCCCACTGCCCGTCGCCGCGCTGCCAGGTCCGCTCGCTGACGTCGTTGGCGCAGGTGTAGCCCCACACGCAGTCGAGCGCCTGGCTCTCGGCGACGTCCTTGACGATCTTGCCGACGACGACCGCGAGCTCGCCCTCGTAGTCGACCGTCTCGCTGCCCCGCGGGACGACGACCGGGTCACCCGGCCCGACGACCGCGGTGTTCGGCACGAGGAACATCAGCGGCTCGGCCGGCGCCTCGCCGCCCATCTCACGGGCGTGCTCGGCATAGTTCTTGCCGATGCCGATGACCTTGCTGCGCGGGATGACCGGGGCGAGCAGCCGGACCTCCTCGAGCGGGATCGGCTCACCGGCCGCC
This sequence comes from Dermatophilaceae bacterium, assembly GCA_035448065.1. Taxonomy (GTDB): domain Bacteria; phylum Actinomycetota; class Actinomycetes; order Actinomycetales; family Dermatophilaceae; genus Phosphoribacter. The sequence goes on along the minus strand of DAOTIG010000064.1, from coordinate 12,017 downwards.
GGCACGATCCCGACATAGAGCGGGTCACCCTGCAGCGGGCGGATCACCTCGGCGCCCGGGTCGCTCTCGACGATGCCGTATGCCGGGTCCTCGCCCAGCGTGTATCTCGCGATGCGCACGCCTCCACCCTAGCCAGCCCCGGCGCCCCGACCGGGCACACTGGGGCGGTGACCGATGCGCCAACCTTCGTCGTCAGCTCCGACCCGGGCCTGCTCGACCGCGAGCGGGTCCACCGCTGGATCTGCGACGAGTCCTATTGGGCTGCAGGCCGACCCGTCGACACGCAGGACCGGGCGATCGACGGATCGCGGTGCTACGCGGCATACCGGACCGCGGACGGCGAGCCCGGTGAGCAGGTGGGCTTCGCCCGGGTGGTGACCGACGGCGCGACCTTCGCCTGGCTCTGCGACGTCTACGTCGACGCGTCGGCGCGCGGCCTCGGCGTCGGCTCGGCCCTCGTCGAGCAGGCGATCACCGACCTCGGTGCGCTCGGCGTCAAGCGGATCCTGCTCGCGACCCGCGATGCCCACGAGGTCTACGCGCGGCAGGGTTTCACGCCGCTGGCCGCCCCGGACACCTGGATGGAGCGCGACGTCAGGCGGCTCGCCGCACCGCCGGCAGCGCCGCGATGACCGCGGTTGCGTAGACCGCATACCCCGCGTCGTTGGGGTGGATGTCCTGGCGGGTGCACATCCACGTCCACTGGCAGATCCGCACGACGTTGAGCGGCACCTGCCGACCCAGGACGTCCACCGGCGTCCACACCGACGACTGGTATGCCGTGAAGACGTCGGCCACCCGGGCTCCGACCGTGCCGGCCGCTCGCGCGATGACAGCGTTGAGCATCCCGATGCCCTGCTCTGACCCGTGCGCGAAGGCCTGTCCCGCGGGCCCGGTCAGCCACAGCGCGTAGTAGGGGTTGAGGTAGTTCGCCACGACGATCGGGGTTCCTGGCGAGGCGGCGTGCAGGGTCGCGAGGATCATCGTCAGGTTGCGCCCGACCTGGGCGAGCGTGTCGGCGTAGCAGACCTGGTCGACTCCGGTGGCCGTGATGCAGCGACGGGCGTCGTTGCCGCCGATGTCGATCGTGACGAGGCGGACACGGTCGCGCTTGGCGTGCAGCACCTCGACCGCGGCGGCCAGCTGGTTGCCCGCGTCGTAGGCGCAGTGCGATCCGTCGAGGAAGGTCACCGTCGTCTCGCCGGAGCAGGCGAGGTTGATGAGCGTCGTCTTCGGCGCGTCGGCTCGGACCGCGTCGAGCACCAGACCGGCATAGCCACCGGTCTTGTCGTCGCCCCGATCGGGTTGGTAGCCCGCGGCATACGAGTCACCGAGCGCGAGATACCAGCCCATCGCCTGCTCGGGTGGGGTCGGCCGCTGGGCAGCAGAGGCGAGTCCGGGGCTCAGTCCGATCGTGGCTACGAGCGCGACGAGCAGGACGACGAGAAGCCGGAGACGACGCACCATGGCGAGCACTCTCCCACGCACGCCACCCCCGCGCGGGCCTTTACTCTGGATCGGTGCGCACTCTGGACCGGGAGAGCTGGCAAACCGCTCAAACGGCGCACGCGGCCCGGGTCGACGCGCTCACCGAAGGGCACCGGCAGCGGCAGCACCGCCACGAAGCGCACCCGGTCGAGGACTTCCTCTTCACCTACTACCCCTACCCGGTCTCTCGCCTGCGGCGCTGGCATCCCGGCGCCGGGGTGCGCCTGGCCGGTGCGGCGACCGCCGCGCAGGCCGGCTGGCGGCACTACCGGGTCGTCGGCGACGACGCCGAGGTCGATGTCGCGGCCTTCCTGCAGGACCGGCTCTCGACGGTGCGCTTCGTCAGCGAGCTGCTGACCCGCACGGCCGAGCGCCCGGCCCAGCTCGGGTGCCTGGGACTGCACGAGTGGGCGATGGTCTACCGGCAGTCACCGGAGCAGGTGCGGCATACCGCGCTGCCATTGCGACTCGGCTCGGCGGGCACCGATGCGGTCGTCGAGACGCACGCCCTGCGGTGCACGCACGCCGACGCCTTCCGCTTCTTCACCGAGCCGGCCCGGCCACGCAACGCGGTGCAGCCCACCCGGGAGCGCCAGGTCGAGCTCGAGCAGCCGGGCTGCCTGCACGCGACGATGGATCTCTACAAGTGGGCGGTCAAGCTCGCCCCGGTCGTGCCGAGCGAGCTGACGGCCGACTGCTTCGAGCTGGCCCGCGATGTGCGCAGCCTCGACATGCGCGCCTCCCCCTACGACGTGCGCGCCCTCGGCTATCCGCCGGTGTGCATCGAGACGCCCGAGGGCAAGGCGGTCTACGTCGCCGAGCAGCGCGAGTATGCCGCGCGCGGCGCCGCGCTTCGCGCGCGGCTGCTCGCCGTGCTCACCGCCCTCGAGCCGGCTCAGCGCCAGTAGGTGGCCCGATAGCCGCCGAGGCTGCCCCCGCCGGCTGCCCGGGTGGGCACCTCGAGCAGCGGCAGGCTGCATCCGGGGATCGAGCCGCTGAGCCGCTCCCCCACCGGCACCGCCCCGAGCCGGCTGTAGAAGCCGACCGCGTTGGGGTCGGACTCGACGAGCAGGTGGGTCCACCCGCGCGCCGCCGCCGCCGCGCGAGCGTCCTCGAGCAGCACCCGGCCGACGCCCTGGCCGGTGAAGTCCGGGTCGGTGAAGAGCATGTGCAGCTCGCCGACGCCCGGTCGGGCGCCGGAGCGCTCGACCTCGCCAATGAGGTGGAAGCCGGCGACCCGGCCGTCGACGACCGCGACGCCGGTGCGGGCGGCGTCGATCGGGGTGAGGGTGAGCTCGTCCCGGCAGGCCTCGAGGAAGGACGGCGAATAGCCCCACCAGGCCTTGCCGCGCAGCGCGATCTCGGAGAGCAGCTCGGCCTCGTCGGCCCGCGCGGGGCGCAACCACAGCCCGGCCGACCCGGCCGCGGACGTGGCGCTGGTCGCTGCAGTCGTCGTCATCGCCGGCTCACCCCCTGCCGATGCAGGCCGTAGGTGACGCTGTCGACGAGGGCCCGCCAGGACGCCTCGACGATGTTCGCGGCGACCCCGACGGTCTGCCAGGTGGTCGTGCCGTCGGAGGTCTCGATGAGCACCCGGGTGATCGCATCGGTGCCATGGGCGGCGTCGAGGATGCGCACCCTGAAGTCGACGAGCTCGAGGTGGGCCAGCTCCGGGTAGGTCGGGCCGAGGGCCTCGCGCAGGGCGTGGTCGAGGGCGTTGACCGGGCCGTTGCCCTCGCCGGTGGCGACCCGACGCTGTCCGCCGGCGGTGAGCTTGACGGTCGCCTCCGAGGTGGCGTCGCCCTCGGCACGGGCGTCGGTGATGACCCGCCAGGACTCGACGTCGAAGTAGGACACCGACTGGTCGAGGTGGCGCAGCAGCAGCAGCTCGAAGGATGCGTCAGCGGCGTCGAAGGTCCACCCGCGCAGCTCGAGGTCCTTGACCTCGGCGAGCACGGCGGCGACCAGCTCGGGCCGCTCGGTGAGGTCGACGCCGAGCTCCTTGGCCTTGAGCTCGATGCTCGCTCGGCCGGCCATGTCGGAGACGAGGGTGCGCATCGCGTTGCCGACAACCGACGGGTCGGTGTGCTGGTAGAGGTCGGGGTCGACCTTGAGCGCGCTGGCGTGCAGGCCGGCCTTGTGCGCGAAGGCGCTCGAGCCGACATAGGGCTGGCGGCTGTAGGGCGGCACGTTGGTCACCTCGCTGATGGCGTGGGCGATCCGGGTCGCCTCGCGCAAGCGCTCCGGCGCGACGAGCGGCATACCCTGCTTGACCTGCAGGTTCGAGATGACGGTGAGGATGTTGGCGTTGCCGGTGCGCTCGCCGTAGCCGTTGACCGTGCCCTGCACGTGGCGCGCGCCGGCGTCGACCGCCGCCATCGAGTTCGCGACCGCACAACCGGTGTCGTTGTGGCAGTGGATGCCGACCCGGGCCTGCGCGCTGCCGGCCGTGACGCTCGAGACGACGTCGTGAACGACGTCTGCGACCTGGGCGGGCAGCATCCCGCCGTTGGTGTCGCACAGTGCGATGACCTCGGCGCCGGACTCGGCAGCCGCGCGCACGCACTCGAGCGCGTAGTCGCGGTCCAGCCGGTAGCCGTCGAAGAAGTGCTCGGCGTCGACGAACACCCGCCGGCCCTCGCCGCGCAGGAAGGTCACCGTGTCGCGGATCATCTCGAGGTTCTCGGCGAGCGTCGTGCGCAGCGCCTGCTCGACGTGCCGGGTGTGCGACTTGGCCACGAGCGTGACGACGGGGGCGCCCGAGTCGAGCAGTGCCCGCACGAGCACGTCGTCGGCGGCGCTCGAGCCGGCCCGACGGGTGGCACCGAAGGCCGCCAAGGTGGCGTGCCGCAGGTCCAGCTCGCGCTGGGCGCGGGCGAAGAACTCGGTGTCCTTGGGGTTGGCACCCGGCCAGCCGCCCTCGATGTATCCGACCCCGAGCTCGTCGAGCGACCGGGCGATGGCGAGCTTGTCGGCGACCGAGAGGTTGAGCCCCTCCTGCTGCGCACCGTCGCGCAGGGTCGTGTCGTAGACGTGCAGGTCCAGCGCGGGGGTCAGGCTCGGGGAGGACATCAGGGTCTCAGGCAATCTCTGGTCGGTTCCGATGGACGGGCGGCATCTCGGGTCGGCTGTCTCGTCCGGCCGGTCGCTGTCGGTCGGGGCGGGGTGTGCCCGGACCAACAAAAAGACCCCCCGGGTCGGGAGGTCTGCGCGACGAGGCCGAGGAGGCGGGTCGTCGCGCTCAGGTAATAACGAGGACGGTGACGATGGTCACCTGGAGGGGCCGGATCACGGTCTGCACCCGTCCATGCTGGCAGACAGGCTCCGAATGGTGAACAGGAGGTCCGGCATCTGGACACCGTGCCGGTCGCATTCCGCTGCCTGCTCGTGCTAACGGGACTATAGTGTCGGCAACGTCGCTCTCCCCTGAAGGTACCCTCTCCCATGCCCCACGCGTCACCGTCGACTGGCCCGAGCCGCCGCCAGCTCGCCGCCGGCTTGGCATGGGCGACCCCGGTGGTCTTGCTGACGACGGCCGTGCCCGCGTATGCCGCGTCCGGCTGCCCCACCGTCACCGGCCCCACCGGCTTGCTGGACCCCAACTACGACCAGTGGACCTTCTCTGTGGGCGCGGTCCCTCTGCCGATCGGCACGAAGGTCACGTGGACCCTGACCAACCTGCAGACCACCAACAACCCGCACTCCTATGCCTTCACCCAAGTCGGCACGTCGTGGTCGATCGTGGGCACCTCGCCAGCCAGCCTCGCCCAGAACGCCTCGACGACGTGGACCCTCACCTCGACGGCTGTGATCTCGGGGACCTTCGTCGTCCGGATCAGGGATGTGGGCCAGTCCGTCTACAACTACCGCTCCACTCTGACGATCTCCTTCGCGGGCACGAGCAAGGCGGCGTGTCCCTCGATCACCCTGTGTGCCAACGACCTCAACAACGTGCTGGGCGCGAGTTGCGGTGCCGTCGCGGGCGCCCAGCGACTGGCGCCGAGGTCACGCGTCTAGGAGATCTCGGGCGTGTGGTGGCTGTCGCACAGAGGCTCGAGCGCGACCGCCACGCCGTCGTCGTCGTTGCTCGGGCACACGACGTCGGCCACCTCGAGCACGCTCGGGTGGGCGTTCGCGACCGCGTGACCCACCCCGGCCCAGCGCAGCATCGGCAGGTCGTTGGGCATGTCGCCGAAGGCCCAGACCTGCGCGGCATCGATCCCCAGCTCGGCACACCACCGCCGCAGGGCGGCATCCTTCGCGACGCCGGGCGGGTTGATCTCGGCCAGACCGTGCGCCCCGGAGTAAGCGAGCAGAGCCCGTCCGGCGAGGACCAGCTCGACCTGAGCGAGGAAGGCCTCGGTCGGCAGCTCGGGCGCCAGGGCGAGCAGCTTGCCGACCGGCTTGTCGACGATGGCGGCACCGGAGCCGACGACCAGGCCCGCAGGCTTGGAGTCGGCGTGCGGATCCGGGAAGTCCGGCTCGACGAAGGGGCCGTCGACACGCTCGGCCGCGAAGGTCGCCCCCGGGATGGCCGAGCGAAGGTCGGCGATCAGCTCCAGCAGGGTCTGCGGCTCGAAGCAGTGGCTTTCGAGCAGCCGACGCGTTGCCACCTCGTAGACGAAGGCTCCGTTCCCGCAGAGGGCCACCCCGCGCGGCCCGACGACCTGCTCGAGGTCGTGCAGCCAGCGCGGCGGTCGCGCCGTGACGAGGACCGTCTCGATCCCCTGGCGCGCAAGCGCCGCCCACACCGCAGCGGTGTGGGCGGAAACGGTGCCGTCCGAGCGCAGCAGCGTCCCGTCGAGGTCGGAGGCGACCAACCGCGGCCGGTTGACCGCGATGCTCAGCAGAGCCGCGTCATCCACCCGTGGGTGTCCTCGGCGCGGCCGTACTGGATGTCGAGAAGCCGCGCGCGGATCGACCGGGTGACGTCGCCGCCGCCCTCACCCGCCGTCGAGGCTGCCGAGCCGCCCTCCCAGCGCAGCTCGCCGACGGGGGTGACCACCGCTGCGGTGCCGCACGCGAAGATCTCGACGATCTCTCCGGAGGCGACGCCGTCCTTCCACTCCTCGATGGCGATCCGGCGCTCTTCAGGCTCGAGGCCGAGGTCCTTGGCCAGCTCGAGAATCGAGGCTCGGGTGATCCCCTCGAGGATCGTGCCGGTGAGTGCCGGGGTGACCAGGCGCCCGTCCTTGGTGACGAAGAAGAGGTTCATCCCGCCGAGCTCTTCGATGTAGGTGTGCGTCGAGGAGTCGAGGAAGACCGCCTGGTCACACCCGTGCTCGATGCCCTCGAGCTGACCGGCCAGGCTGGAGGCGTAGTTGCCACCGCACTTGGCCGCGCCCGTGCCACCCTCGCCGGCCCGCGCATAGTGCTCGGAGATCCACAGGGTGACCGGCTTGAGGCCCCCCGCGAAGTAGGCGCCGGCCGGGCTGGCGATGACGCTGTAGGTCACCTCGGCCGCGGGCCGGACGCCGAGGAAGGCCTCGGAGGCGTACATGAAGGGCCGTAGGTAGAGGCTCATCTCGCCCGCGTCGGCCGCGGGCACCCAGGCTTGGTCGATCGCGACCAGCTGCTGCAAGGAGGCGACGAAGTCATCGGTCGGCAGCTCGGGCAGGGCGAGCCTCCGGCACGAGCGCTGCAGCCGGTCGGCGTTGGCCTCGGGACGGAAGCTCCACACCGACCCGTCCTCGTGCCGATACGCCTTGAGACCCTCGAAGACCTCCTGGGCGTAGTGCAGGACCGCGGCGGCGGGCATCAGGGTGATCGGGCCGTATGCCGTGACCCGACCGTCGTGCCACCCGCGCTCCTGCGACCAGGTCGCCTGGAGCATGTGGTCGGTGAAGTGCTTGCCGAAGCCCGGGTTGGCGAGGATGGCGGTCCGCTCGGCATCCGTGCGCGGGCTCGTGCTGTGGGTCACCGTATAGGTGAGGGCAGGCGTGCTCATCGGCTCTCCGTTCTCGTCCTGCCCAGCCTAGGGCCTGTGCCGTCGAGATGACCGCGGCACCGAACGGCCAGGCCGGCTCCGCCGTTCGGCCGTTCCAGCTCGGGAGGTCGGCTGCCTACCGTGGACGTGGATCGGCGGCCGGGGGGCGGACCCACCCCTCGCGGGTGGGCGCCACGGATCCGCTCTGATCTCCTCGGGCGCAGAACGCAAAGGCAGTCATGCTCAGCAGTTGGACCGGTCGGCTCACCGCCGCGCGGCGCTCGCTCACCCCGGTCGGGGTGCTCGTCGTCGTCGGTGGCCTGGGCCTGGGCGCCGCTCACGCTCGCGCCGCCGAGGCCGCAGTCTCGGCCCCCGACGATACGCGCTCGACCGCCACGGGGCGCATCGTGCTGGTGCGCGACGTCCGCCCGGTCTCTCGGGGCAGCAGCCGCGATGATCCGACCGAGAGCGGACTCGACTCCCCCATTCCGACCGCTGCCGAGCGGGTCAAGCCGTTCGCCGTGCCAACCGTCACCGTCGAGGTCGCCCCACCAGTCGCGGCAGCTCCGGCTCCCGAGCCCGTTGCCCCAACGGCACCCGCGGCGCCTGCCGTCGCTCCGGTGGCGGTCGTCCTTCCTGACCCTGGTGCGCCCAAGTCCGGCTTCGTCCGCCCCGTCACCGGAGTCACGACGTCCGGCTTCGGCCTGCGCATCGACCCGCTCACCCACGACGTGCGCCTGCACTCCGGCATCGACTTCGCGGTGGCGTGCGGGACTCCCGTGACCGCCGTTCGAGCAGGTCAGGTGAGCTTCGCCGGAGTGTTGCCGAGCTACGGCGGACGGGTGGTCATCGACCACGGTGGCGGGCTCTCGACGACCTACAACCACCTGAGCCGGTATGCCGCCGTGCCCGGCCAGCAGGCCAAGCAGGGCCAGATCATCGGCTACGTCGGCAGCACCGGCAGCTCGACCGGGTGTCACCTGCACTTCGAGGTCCGACGGGGCACCGCGGTCACGGACCCCAAGCCCTACCTGGCCGGAGCACCGAGCCCGAAGACGGTCCTGCCGCCCGCGGTCCGGCCGAAGTCCGTCCCGGTGACCCCGCCGGCGCCGCCGCCCACCGCCAGCCCAGCGCAGCCTCCGGCTGCCGGCTCGACCCCCACCCCGCCAGTCCCGACAGCCCCGGCCATCCCTCCGCAGCCCGTGGCGGCTGTGGCTCCTGGGGCTGTTGGGACCTCTGGTACGGATGGGGCGAAGACGGGGTCCGCGGGCTGAGCGGATCCTCCCGAATCCTGCAGTGCTGCAGCCCGGCTCGCCTATGGTGAGCGGGAACGGGTGATGGGGCACCTGCAGGAAGGCTCGGGGAATGCGTCGGATACGGCTCCGCTATGCGGACGAGGGTGTCGTTCGGCCCCCGTCCGTCGACCGGGCACGTCGCTCGCCCCGGCCCCGCCTCGCGGGCGTCACCGCCCTCACCTCTTTCGTCGTCCTCGCGGCTGCAGCGACAACCCCGGTCGCCGGTGCCGTCCCCGCTCCGTCCGCACCCGTCCTCGCAGCTGCCGACGTGGGCGTCCGCGGCACGAGCGGTGACCCCTTACACCTGGACTGGGCCGTCGGCCCGGCCAACCTGGACACCGGGCAGCGCGTCGACCGGAGCTCGCGGGCCACCACCCCTGACCCCCTACCGGCCCCGGCCCGGGGCGCCGTCGCGGTGCTCGCCGGGATGACCGAGAGCTCGCTGGGCGACCTCGACTCCCTCGTCGACCTGTCGACGTCTCCCGTCATCGGACTGACCCCCGGGGTGCTGCTCACCTCGGGCTTCGTCAAGCCCATCGACCACTGGATCCTCACGTCACCCTTCGGCCTGCGGCTGCACCCCATCAGCCATGTGTGGAAGCTGCACTCCGGCACCGACCTCGCCGCGGCGTGCGGCACCCCGGTGCGCGCGGTCAAGGACGGCACGGTCACGGCGGCCGGCCTCTTCCCCAGCTATGGCAATCGGGTGGTCATCGATCACGGCAGCGGCCTGGTGACGACCTACAACCACCTCCAGTCGTATGCCGCCGCCCCCGGACTGGTCGTGCGCCAGGGCCAGATCATCGGCTACGTCGGTACCACAGGGAACTCGACCGGGTGTCACCTGCACTTCGAGGTGAGGGTGAACGAGGCATTCGTCGATGCCGGGCCCTTCCTCGACCTCGCCCCGGCGCCTCGGGTGGTGCTGCCCCCGGCCGTGCTGCCGTCGACCGCTGCTGCCGCGCCGGCCACCAGTGCCGCTCCTGACCCGGCTCGCCCCGGCACCCCCACGACGAGCACGCCGACCGGCGCGAGCTCGTCGTCCGCTCCGGCATCCAGCGTCGCCTCGACCTCGCCAAGCAGCCCCGTGACGACCTCTGCCCCCGTGGCGCCCACTTCCGCCACCCCCTCTGCCACGAGCGTGCCCGCGACCGCTGCGACGACATGCCCACCGACCACCGGGCCGTCGGTGACCGCGGGCAGCCCCTCGCCGACCGGCGCTCCGACGAGTGAGCCCACGGCCACTCAGGTTGACCCGTGCGCCACGACGGCGCCGTCGATGACCGAGCCGACGACCGCCCCGTCGACGACGACAGCCTCGCCCTCGAGCGCCCCTGCGACGACAGCAGCACCCGCCGCCGCCTGGACGTCCCGGACAGCCTCGGCCACGACCGCGGTCAGCGGCGCAGCTCGCTCGGCGACCGCGACGGCGGCGTCAGAGGCACCGACCACCAGCCTCGCGGCCACCGCGCCGAGCGGGTCGGCGACCTCCGCCGGCGCGGGCGGCTGAGTGGGCCCTGCCTGGCTAGCCCAGGCGCGCGGCGATGGCGTCGCCGACCGCGCTCGTCGTGCGGGGCTCGACCCCACGCTCGGCCAGGTCGGCCGCCACGGCCGCCTCGACGGCCCGCGCCCGGTCCGACAGGCCGACGTGGTCGAGGAGCATGGCCGCCGACAGGATCGCCGCTGTCGGGTCGGCCTTGCCCTGCCCGGCGATGTCCGGAGCCGAGCCGTGCACCGGCTCGAACATGCTCGGGGTGGTCCGGGCCGGGTTGATGTTGCCGCTCGCGGCCAGCCCGATGCCACCGGCAACGGCGGCGGCGATGTCGGTGATGATGTCGCCGAAGAGGTTGTCGGTGACGACGACGTCGAAGCGGCCGGGGTCGGTGACGAGGAAGATCGTCGCGGCGTCGACGTGCTGGTAGGCCGTGGTCACGTCGGGGAAGTCTGCGGCGACGGCCTCGACGGTGCGGCGCCAGAGGTGCCCGCCGTGGGTGAGCACATTGTGCTTGTGCACAAGCGTGAGGTGCCGGCGCGGGCGGGCCTGGGCGCGCGCGAAGGCATCCCGGACCACCCGCTCGACCCCGAAGCGGGTGTTGACGCTGACCTCGGTCGCGATCTCGTGCGGGGTGTCGACGCGCAGCGCGCCGCCGTTGCCGACGTAGGGGCCCTCGGTGCCCTCGCGGACGACGACGAAGTCGATGCCCTCGGGAGCAACGCTGGCGACGTCGAGCGGGCTGCGCACCCCGGCGAAGAGCTTGGCCGGGCGCAGGTTGACGAAGTGGTCGAGGGCGAACCGGATCGGCAGCAGCACGCCCCGCTCGAGGACGCCGGATGGCACGGTCGGGTCACCGATCGCCCCGAGCAGGATCGCATCGTGGCCACGCAGCTCCTCGAGCACGGATGCCGGCAGCGTCTCGCCGGTGCGGTGCCAGCGCTGCGCTCCGAGGTCGTAGTCCGTCGTCGACACGCCGACCGTGTCACCCACCGAGGCGCGCAACACCTTGAGCGCTTCGCCGGTCACCTCCGGTCCGATGCCGTCACCGCCGATGACGGCGAGATCGAGTGAGGTGGGGGCTGCGACAGTGGATCCGGACATGCCCGCCAGGGTACGGAACTGTCTTGCAGGCTGGGACAGTCGTCTTGTATGCCGAACGCCGCCGATCACGGGGATCGGCGGCGCTCTCGGTGCGGCAGCGGGTCAGTCCTCGTCGGTGTGACGCTGCTCGCGCAGGTCCATCGACTCCTGGAGTGCCTGGCGGGCAGCCTGGGCCTCTTCGCTCATGGTCGTGTCGCTTCCGTCTGGTTCTCGGTCGGCCGGCCGTGGCTCCGTTTCCCGTCGATGGCCACGCGGCATACTCCATGGTCGCCCCGACGGCCTGCTGCCGGGAACTGCCTATCCCAGCATTCGGACGCGATGTCCGTGAAATGGACCACAGCGAGCGGTCAGAGGTTGACCACCGCGAAGTGGTCGGAGCCGATCGCGGTGGCGATGTCGGCCGCGACCTCGCGGGTGATCTCGGTGTCGATGTTGAGCACCATGAGCGCGTGGTCCCGGGTGGCGGAGCGGGCCACCTGCATCGCGCCGATGTTGAGGTCGGCCTCGCCGAGCAGGTTGCCGACCGCACCGATGATGCCGGGCCGGTCGGCATAGCGGAACACCGCGAGATGGTCGGTGAGCGGCACCTCGAAGTCGAAGCCGTTGATGCCGACGATCTTCTCGACCATCCGCGGACCGGTGAGCGTGCCGGCCACCGAGACCTCGGTGCCGTCCTTGAGGGTGCCCCGCAGGGTGGTGACGTTGCGGAAGG
>DAOTIG010000063.1:0-18059 GCA_035448065.1 Dermatophilaceae bacterium | reverse complement strand
CGGCTTTCGGCCGACTCGCTCGTTCCTCGCTCCTCGGCGCCGCCTGGGGCTGCGGCATGACTCAGCGCGGGCGGATCGTCGCGGTCCTCGGGGCACTGCTCGTGCTCGCCGGGGTCACCGCCCGCTACTGGGTGCTGGCCACCGTCGGAGCCGCGCTGTTGCTCACTCTGCTCGCCGACTGGTATGCCGTGCGCCGCGCCCGCCCGCTCACCATCGCCCGGACCGTCGAGCCGCTCGTCGTCGAGCGTGGGACGCCGTGCCAGGGGCGGCTGGTCATCGACCGCCAGCCCTCCCGGCTGCCGGTGCGGCTCACCGGCGCCGAGCTCGTCGGCGGTGTGCCACTGCCGGTGGCCATCCCCGCCGACACCGGCACCGGCGGCCAGACCGTGAGCTATGCCGTGCCGACCCGCCGCCGCGGCCTGCTCGACGTCGGCCCGCTGCTGCTCACCCGCGAGGGGGTCGCCGGGCTGGCGGTCGCGCACGACGAGTTCGGCGACGTCAGCCAGGTCACCGTGCTGCCCCGCACCGTCACCGTGCGGCGGCTGCTGCAGGGCCGGCGGCGGGTCGCCGTCGGCGCCGACGAGCGGGTCGAGCACGGCGGCACCGACCTCGTCGGCCTGCACGAGTACGTCCCCGGCGACGACCTGCGCCGACTGCACTGGGCGACCAGCGCGCGCAGCGGGCGGCTGATGATCCGCGACGACGCCGACCCGTCCGAGCCGCGCCTCGTCGTGCTCCTCGACGACCGGGTCGACTCCTACCCGGCCGGCTCCGACGACTTCGAGGAGGCCGTCGAGATGGCAGCCGGCCTGTGCCAGAAGGCGATTCGCGACGGTCGCCAGGTCCGGCTGCGCACCGTGTCGGACCGGCTCGACGTCGAGGTCGAGGCCGCCGGCCACCAGGTGCCGACGTATGCCGCGCGCGACCTCGCCGTGTCGCTCGCCGAGATCGGGCTCACCGGCCTCGGCGGCTCGACCCACCTCGGCACCCGTGACCTCGACGTCGCGGTCGCCGTGACCGGCACGACGGCCGCCGCCGCCGAGCTCGTGTCCGGCCTCGCCGCGGCCGGCGACTCGGTGCTGCTCGTCGTCAACCCCCGGCCCGACCCGGCCTTCGCCGCCGACGGAGCCACGCTCATCCTGCGCGGGTCGACCGCGCCCGACCTCGCCGAGCTGTGGGATCGGGCGGTGGCCCGATGACCGGCGCGCGGCGCGGCATACCGGAAAGTGCTTGGGGTGCAGCGCTGCTCGTCGTCGGCACGTCCGTGCTCGCGGCCGGCTGGCGAGACTGGTCCGCCTTCGCGATGCTGCTCGGCGCGGCGCTGCTGCCGCTCGTGCTCGTGCCCTTGATGGCCCGGCTGCGCGTGTCGCCGGTGACGACCGCGACCCTGCTCGTGCTCGGCGGCGTCGCGCTCGTGTCCCTCGTCGGGGTCGCGCCCGACGGCTCACGCCTCACCGCCCTCGTCGACGCCGTCCCGCGGCTGCTCACCTCTCCGTCGCCGGCTGCCACCCGGGCGGACCTCGTGGCCCCCGGGGCGCTGCTCGCCCTGCTCGCCGGCACCGTCGTCGCCCTGCGCCGTCAGGCCGCGCGCCGGCACCGGGTCACCCCCGTCGTCGCTGCGCTCGTCCTGTATGCCGCGGGGCTGGCGCTCACTGCCGGCGCCGCGGACCGGGTCGGCCTGGCCGGCCTGCTCATCGCACTGCTCGCCGTGGGCGGCTGGGTGCTGCTGGGCCGCACCGCCGCCGAGCCGCCGGGCGCCACGCCCATCCCCGCCGCCTCCGCAACCGCCACCGGCAGCGCGCCCGGCAGCGCCCCGGGCGGGCGGCGGCTGATGAGTGCGGTCTGGCCGGTGCTCGCGCTGGTCGGCACCGTCGTGCTCGCCGGGGCGATCCCGAGCCGGGCCGGCGCCTTCGACCCGCGCCGCTACGTCACGCCGCAGGTCGACAGCATCGTCGCGCAGAGCCCGCTGCCCCGGCTGGCCGCGTGGGGCCGTGACACCGAGCGGGAGCTGTTCCGCGTCGAGGGTGAGGCGGTGCCGCTGCGGCTGGCCGTGCTCACCCGGTTCAGCGGGGCCACCTGGGACACCCCGAGCCGGTTCCGCCCGGTCGGTGCTGCCGACGAGCCGGCCCTGCCGCCCGGCACCACCCAACGGGCCGTCACCTCCCGGGTGACCCTCATCGACGTGCCCGCACCGTGGGCGCCCTCGCCGGGAACGCCCGTCACCTGCGACGACGGGTCGGCGATGGTCGACGCGGCCGGTGGCTCGCTCATCCTCACCCGGCAGGACCCCATCGCCAGCTATCAGGTGACCGGACGCACCGATGTCGCCGACGCCGCGGCCCTCGCGGCCGCCAGCCCGAGCCGGCCGGACCTCGCCGACGACCTCGCGCCCTACCTCGAGGTGCCCCGGCTGCCGCAGTCCTTCGTCGAGTACGCGAGGTCGGCCACCCGGGGCGCCCGCACTCCGGCCGAGCAGGCGGCCGCCATCGAGGCCGCCGTGCGCGGCGGACGCACCGTCAACCCCAAGGCCCCGAGCGGCTCCTCCTACGTGCGGCTCGAGGAGTTCCTCTTCGGCGATCCGGCCATCGACCCAGGCGGTCGGGTCGGCACCTCCGAGCAGTTCGCGACCGCCTTCGCCGTCATCGCCCGCGAGTCCGGCCTGCCGACCCGGATCGTCGTCGGCTTCCGGCCGGGCACGCCCGGCGCCGACGGGGTGCGGGTCGTGCGGGGCCGGGATGCGCTCGCCTGGCCCGAGGTCTACTTCGTCGGCGTCGGCTGGGTGCCCTTCGCGCCCACCCCCGACACCGATCTCGGCACTCCGCTGCAGGATCGCCCACCCGCCGTGCCCCAGCAGACCCCGTCCCCGAGCAGCAGCGAGCCGGTGCCGAAGCAGCCGCCGCCGGTGACCGCGACCGGCGGGTCGGGCGGCACGGGCGAGCTGTCTCCGGTCGTCTGGTGGGGTGCCGCGCTCGCGCTCGCCGTCCTCGTCCCCGTCCTGCTCCTGTATGCCGCTCGCGCCCGCCGCCGGGCCCGGTTGCGCGCCGCCGGTGCGCCGGGCGCCTGGGGGCACCTGCTCGACGTCGCGGCGCTCGCCGGGCTGCAGGTGGCCGGCAGCCAGGAGGCGCGTGGGCTGGCCGACGCGCTCGACGCCCGGGCGGGTCGGCCAGCGCCGGCCGGCGGCGGGGC
Organism: Dermatophilaceae bacterium; assembly: GCA_035448065.1. Taxonomy (GTDB): domain Bacteria; phylum Actinomycetota; class Actinomycetes; order Actinomycetales; family Dermatophilaceae; genus Phosphoribacter. The sequence goes on along the minus strand of DAOTIG010000063.1, from coordinate 14,873 downwards.
TGCGGACGGCGGCGGGGCGGCAGCCGTCGTGCGGGCCGCCGAGGCAGCGGCTTTCGCGCCGGGGGCCTCCGCGTCGTCGTCCAGCGCAGCCGGCTCGGCCCCGGCCAGCTCCGCCCCGGCCAGCGCGGCCCCGGCCGGCGAGCACCCGAGCTGGAGCGCTGCCGTGGCGGTCGAGCGGTCGCTGCGGGGCCGGGCCACCCTCGTGCGCCGGATATGGTGGGCGCTCGACCCCCGGCCGCTCTGGCGGCCGGCGGGCCGGCCGCTTGCGGGAGCACGCGGCATACACACGCAGTGGGGTGACCGGCACGACGGTGCCGGTTCGCCCGAGACAGGGCGGAACCTTCCGGCGGAGCGACCCTTGGCCTCCGTCGGTGGCATCCGCGAGACTGGCCGGACCTGAGCTGGCGGTTCGGCAGGATGATCGGTTCGGGCAGGCAGGCCGTCGGGCGACGGCAGGCACAGGGCAGGGAGGCGAGGGATGACCGCGGCGGGCAGGGGTGTGCGACGCGTGCTTGAGCTCGGGCGGCGTCGCTCGAGCAAGGGGGCGGCCGAGCTCACGGCGGTCGTCGCCGGCGCGGCGCTCGTCGGTGGTCTGCTGCTCGGCACCGGGGTGGCCAGCGCGCAGGTCCAGGTCGGCGACGGTCTCACCTGGCTGTCGGACTCCACGACCGGCGAGATCCTGCAGGTCAACCCGGCAACCGGGCAGCCCGAGACCCGCCGCTCGGTCGCCACCCCGGGCCAGCAGCTCGACCTCGCGCAGAGCGCCGACCGGGTCATCGTCACCAACCGGGCCACCGGCGTGGTGACCTCGATCGACCTGGCCTCGCTCGTCGCGAGCGGGCGCCGCGCCTACAGCAAGGGCGACGCGACCACCGTGCTCAGCAGTGGCACGTCGCTGTTCGTCGTCGACCGGCAGACCAGGACGATCGCCAACGTCAACCCGGCCAGCCTCGAGGTGCAGGGCCGGATGTGGCAGGCGCCGGCCGGCCTCACCGATGCGGTCGTCGACGGCAAGGGCGTCATCTGGGCGCTCGGCGACGACGGGTCGGTCAGCCCGCTGAAGTGGTCGGCGTCGTCGCTGCTCTTCGAGCCCAGCCCGGTCGAGCACCCGCCCGGTGTCGGCCAGGGCTCGCGCCTCGTCCCCCACGACCAGGGCGTCACCGTGCTGTCCCCGGCGAACGGCTATGTCGTGCAGGTCGGCACCCCGCACCCCATCGGGGCGCTCGCCCCGAAGCTGCAGGGAGAGGTGCTGCCGGCCGAGTCGAGCCCGGACACCGTCGTGCCCGTGTCGGTGAAGGAGACCCAGACCGTCGTCATCGCCGGCCCCCGGCAGATGACCGAGGCCCCGGTCGGCACGATGAACTGCAAGGACCCGGGCCGCCCCGCCGTCTTCCACGGCATCGTCTACGTGCCGTGCGGCGACTCGCACAAGGTGCTGCGCCTCGGGCCGGACGGCCAGCAGGTCGGCCCGCCGATCAGCCTGCCCGCCGACGGTGACGCGCCACAGCTCGTCATCGACGACGGCCGGCTCCTTGTCAACGTGCCTGGCGCGACCACGGGCGTGCAGGTCAACGCCGACGGCTCGACGAGGACCTTCACCCGGGTCGACCCGAGCCAGCAGGCGCGACCGGTGCGGACGGCCGGCGGCGAGACCGCCAGCCCGATCGTCTCCCCGGCGCAGCAGGCCGAGAAGGACCGCAAGGACGACAAGAGCGCCAACGACGGCAAGAAGAACGGCGATCAGCGCGGGCCGGAGCAGCCGAAGCAGAACCCCAAGCCGAGCGACCCGCCGCGGCCCAGCCAGCCCCCGAAGACCGAGGCGCCCAAGGCACCGGAGCCGCCGGTGAGCGTGCCGCCGACACCGAGCGCCTCGGCCAGTCCCCCGGTCTCGACGACGCCCAACGTGCCGACGTCGCAGCCTGCGCTGCCCCCTGCCCCGACCAGCGCCGCTCCCACGACCACGCCGGCTGTGCCGACCAGTGCAGCCCCGGCCACCAGCGCCGCCGCACCTAGCCAACCCGTGTCGACTCAGGTGCCGAGCAGCGCGGCCGCGGTGCCGCCGGCTGCTCCGCCAGCTGCGCCGGTGACGACCCAGCCGACGGCGGACTTCGGCCCGGCCGCGCCACCCGCGCCACCGGCCGCGCCCCCGGCGCCCCCGGCGCCACCCGCCCCGCCGGAGACGACGGCCCCCGCGCTGCCGCCGCCGGCGGCGCCGATGGACCCCACGCAGAACGCACCGTTCCGAGTGATCGCCACCGCCCGGGCCGACGGCACCGTCCTCGTCACCTGGGAGCTCACCGGGGCCGAGCCGACGACCTTCGCCGTCCGCGGGGTCGGCACGATGGTCTCCACCACCCTCCCCGCCGGATCACGCAGTGCGGTCCTCACCGGCCTCCCACTGGGTCAGTCGACCCAGGTCGACGTGACCGCCGAGTTCGGCAATGCCACGCTGATCAGCGCCCCGGCAACGGTCGTGCCCTACGGTCGCCCGGGCCAGCCCGGCGGCATGCGGGCGGTCGACTCCGGCCCGGCCGACCCGAACAGCGTCGTCGTCATCGTCAACTGGACCGCGGCGGCCGACAACGGCAGCGCCGTCACGGCATACCTCGTCCGGTTGGCGACGCCGAGCGGATCGGCCGAGGTCTCCGTGGGTCCGACCTCGACCGGCACGACGGTCCGCTACACCTGCCAGCAGCAGTCCTGCCGCGATGTCAGCCAGGTGACGGCGAGCGTCACCGCGCGCAACGCTGCGGGCGACGGCCCGGCGGCGAGCGCCGTGGTCACCATCCCCAGCCGGCCGCTGCCGCTGCCGCCCGTGGGGCAGGTCGTCATCACCGGCCACACGTCCGGTGGGGACCCCACCGACCCCGCCGAGCTGTCGCGGCCGGTCACCCTCACCTTGGGCAACGCCGCATGGCAGGCCTTCAACGGCACGTGCACGGTGAGCGGCACGGGCATCACCGGGCCGGTGAGCGTCCCGTGCTCGGCGAGCTCGGTGACGGTGACCGCGCGGCGCGCCAGCCCCAAGCCGGCCTCGACCACTGTGACCGTGTCGGTCACGGTGACCGACGGAGCGCTGTCATCGACGTCGGCGAAGTACTCGTTCACGGAGACCTGGGCCTCGGAGTTCGTCGTCGGCCCAGGGCCGGTCGACCCGGCGCCGGTCGACCCGGTGCCGGTGGCTCCGGCCCCGGTGGCCCCGACGACGCCGCCTCCGCCGAACGTCGACCCGGTGCCGGTCGGGCCCGACCCGGTCATGCCGGCCTGCCCCGGCCCGCAGCAGTGCCTGATTCCGTGAGCTGACGCCGACGCTGCGGGCGTCGTCGGCGGCGGAGCTCAGATCGTCGCGCAGCGCATCGGCCCGATGGCCTGCCGGCCGCTGACGAACATGGCGATCGAGTAGCAGTGCTGCCCGGAGCCGGGGGCCACGTCGAGCGTGTGGGTCGTCACGCCCGGCGTGAACTTCACGACGAGCGACGGGGCCCCGCCGCCGCGGTACTCCATCAGCGCAGGTAGGGCATTGCCGCCACTCGGGTCGCTCCACTGCAGGTAGAAGCCGGTGCCGGTGGCGCGCAGGTCGATGATCGTCGAGGTGAGCTCGGGATCGGCGATCGGCGGCATCGACGTTGCTCCGGTCACGGCGGTGCTCACGGTGGGCACCTGAGCGGCCGTGGAGGTCGGCGTCCGGGTCGGTTGGGCCACCGGAGTGCGTGAGCGGAGGGTGAAGATGGCGCCGGCCAGGCCACCAACGAGCACCATGACCGCGCCGACGATGAGCAGCCGGCGGATGAGGCGGCGGCGGTCGGTCGGGGGATCGGTGGTCTCCGGGCCGATGACCGACGGGCCGGCAACCGGTGCCCGCTCGGTGGGGGAGCGGTCCGGCTCGCTGGCGGCCCGCGGGTGGTGCTCGAGCGCCGAGAGGGCATGCCCGCGAGGACCGACCGGGGCGGTCGTCGACGATGTGCGTCCCGGCTCGTGCGCGACCGGCGCCGCGGTCGGCATACCGGCTGGTGGTGCTGACTCGGCCGGCGCCGATGCCTCGGTATGCCGCGGCGCCCAGGCGTCCTCGCCGCGAGCTGTCGGTGCTGATGGTTGTGGCGCTGCCGGGTCTGACGTCGCCGATGCCGGCGCCGGCTGGGCGAACGGGCTGTGCGCGAAGTCGCCGGCCGGCTCGGAGGCGTGGGGCGCCCACTGCTCGACCTCGTCGTGGGCCTGGCGCAGATCGGCGCGCACGGAGGCCGCGTCGGGATAGCGGTCGGCGCGCTCCTTGGCCAGGCAGCGCTGCACCACCCGGACGAGCGTCGGCGGCAGGTCGGGGCGTCTGAGCGCGCGGGGCTGCTGGGTGCGAACGCGGCGCAGGTAGGCGAGCGGGGTGTCGTCGGCGGGGTCGTCGCTGGCGAAGGGCGGCCGTCCGTCGAGCAGGGTGAACAGGGTCGAGCCGAGCGACCAGACGTCGTCGGTGACGTCGGCGGGCAGGCCGTCGAGGACCTGCGGGGAGGCGTGCCGGTAGGAGAAGCGCTCGGCCGAGGCGGTGTGCGCGGAGTCGGCGAGGCGGGCGATGCCGAAGTCGGCCAGGACGTAGCTCGTCGGCAGGACGAGGACGTTCTGGGGCTTGACGTCGCGGTGCAGCACGCCTTGGGCGTGGGCGAAGTCGAGGGCGTCGGCGAGCACCAGGCCGACGGCGACGACGTCGGCGACGGGCAGGGGGCCCTCGGTGCGCAGCCGGTCGTCGATCGAGCCGCGCTCGAAGTAGTCCATGACGATGCACGGGCGGCCGGAGTCGGTGATCGCGGTGTCGAGGACCGTGACGATGTTGGGGTGTTGCCGGCCGAGCTGGATGGTGAGGTCGAGCTCGCGGCGGAAGCGGTGCCGGGTCTCGGGATCGTCGACGAGCAGCACCTTGAGGGCGACGTCGCGGCCGAGAGCGACCTGGCGGGCGCGGTAGACGATGGAGTCGCCCCCGCGGGCCACCTCGTGCAGGTCGGCGAAGCCGGGCACCGTCTCGACCGGGTCGGAGCCGGCCCGGTGCGGCCCCCAGACCGTGTCGGGCGCACCGCCCTCCGACATCGGCAGCCCCCTTCTGGCCAGGATCACGCCCGTCGTCACGGGCGCCCGGTCGTCATCGTAAGGGAGTGACGGAATCGTCCGGTATGCCGCGCGCCTCCTTCCCCCGGACTAACCGCCTCCCCGGGCCTCCGTGCGCGACACGCCGGCCAGAGGCCGCGACACGCCGGGGGAGCTGGAAAGGTGCCCAGGTAGGCGGTTAGTCCGGGGGTGGTTCCTCGGAGTAAGCGCCTCCCCGGGCCTCCGTGCGCGACACACCGGCGATTCCCGGCGACACGCCGAGGGCGCTGGAAAAGTGCCCAGGTAGGCGGTTAGTCCGGGCGCAACACGCCGCCGGGGCCTGCTCCGCGCGCGACACACGCTTGCCCTGTATGCCGCAATATCGGGTTCGCGCTAGACAGCGGCATACAGTGCGATCGTGGACCCGATCCGGAACCCCTATGCGCCTGGCGCCGGGCAGCGCCCGCCCGAGCTGGCCGGCCGTGACGAGCAGCTGCACGCCTTCGAGGTGACCCTCGAGCGGGTGGCGCGCGGGCGGCCCGAGCGCTCGGTCGTGCTGACCGGGCTGCGCGGGGTCGGAAAGACCGTGCTGCTCAACGCGCTTCGCTCGGCAGCGGTCCGATCTGGTTGGGGCACCGGCAAGCTCGAGGCGCGACCGGACCAGCCGCTGCGTCGGCCGCTGGCCTCAGCGCTGCACATGGCGGTGCGCGAGCTCGGTCACCCGAAGCCCGACGAGGTGGCCCAGGTGCTCGGCGTCGTCAAGGCCTTCGCCCAGCGGGACGACCGATCGGCGGGCGGGGCAACCGCCCCCGGCCGCCGGGCCGGCGCCCCGGCACTGCGGGACCGCTGGAGCGTCGGCATTGACGTGCCGATGGTGACCGGGCGCGCCGACTCGGGCGACATCGAGATCGACCTCGTCGAGCTGCTCACCGACATCGGCGGCCTCGCCGGCGATCGGGGCAGCGGCATCGCGATCTTCGTCGACGAGATGCAGGACCTCGGGCCGGCCGACGTCTCCGCGCTGTGTGCGGCGGTGCACGAGATCTCCCAGTCCGGGCTGCCGGTCGTGATCGTCGGGGCCGGCCTGCCGCACCTGCCGGCCGTCCTGTCGGCGTCGAAGTCCTACTCCGAGAGACTCTTCCGCTACTCGCGGATCGACCGGCTCGACCGCACCGCCGCCGACCTCGCGCTCACCGCACCGGCGGGGGAGGAGGGCGCCAGGTGGTCGAGCGAGGCACTCGAGGCGATGTATGCCGCGACCGCCGGCTATCCGTACTTCGTCCAGGCCTACGGCAAGGCGGTGTGGGACGTCGCGGTCGGTCCGGAGATCTCGCCCGCTGACGTGGCCGTCGGAGCGCCCGAGGCGGAGTCCGAGCTGGCCGTCGGGTTCTTCGGATCCCGTTACGAGAGAGCGACTCCCGCCGAGCGCGACTATCTGCGGGCGATGGCCGAGGCTGCCTTCGCCCACCCGCCGGGGGAGTCGGACGGGGAGTCCGGCGGCGCGGCATACCCCTCGGGGGTGAGCGTTGAGCTCGACTCGGTCGCCACCGCCGACATCGCCCAGCTGCTTGGCAAGCGGCCCCAGTCGCTGTCCCCGGCCCGCGACGCGCTGCTGAAGAAGGGCCTCATCTACTCCGGCGAGCGCGGCCGGATCGCCTTCACCGTCCCCCACTTCGGCCGCTACCTGCGTGCCCACCCCGACTGACGGGCGAGTATGAGTCAAACAGAGATGAGCCTGACAACCGCCGACTATGGAAATGTGGTGGGAGACCTCCCGACCGCGGAGCAACGCAGCAAGGAGATGTCGCCGATGGCCAGGCCTGATCCTGCGCGGCGGGACGCCGTCCTGCCGGTGCGGGGAAGAGAGGCGGGAGCATGGTGATGGAGCGAGAGCTGCAGCGCGACGAGCTCGACCTGCTGTGGACCATCGACCGCAGTGAGCGCATCGTCGATGTCTATCGAGTCGTCGGGGGAGACCTCGTTCGCGAGCACGCACCCTTCGATGCGCAGGGGTGGGCGCCCGGCGAACAATCCGAGCAGGGCCACTCCTTTCCGAGTCCCATGCGCGCGGCGGATGGTGCTGGGGCGCCTTCGACGGTGCCACCCTCGTGGGCGCCGTCTTCCTCGGCGAGACCTTCCTCGGACCACACGCTGACCTGCTTCAGCTGACCTGGCTGCACGTCAGCGACAGCCATCGTGGGCAGGGGCTGGGCACCCGGCTGTTCGAGAGATGCGCGGCGGAGGCTGCCCGTCGCGGCGCGCGGGGCCTCTTCGTGTCCTCGGCCCCCTCCGCCAGGACCGTGGACTTCTACGTGGCGAGGGGTTGTCGGCTCACCAGGGTGCCCTCCGAGATGGCCGTGCTCGAGCCGGACGACATTCCACTCACCTGTCGTGTTCCTCACGCCGAGTTTGCGTCGCGCTGAGTAGGCGCCCGCATCGGTGAGCAGCGTCGTCAGTGACGCGTGTACCAGAGGGCGATCTCCGTCCTCGACCCGAGCAGCAACTTGCCAAGGATGCTGCTCACGTGATTCTCCACCGTCCGCACCGACAACGTGAGGCGCTGGCCGATCGCCGAGGGGCTCAATCATTCGGCGATGAGCGCAGCTAACTCAGATTCGCGTGTCGTCAGAGCGGACTCGGCGGACGGATCGATCTGGAGGTGCTGATGCCGGCCGACGGCCAGCCGGTCACGGTTTGGGTCCCCTCTGCTGCCCTCGTCCTGGGCGCTGCGTCGACCGCCGCTGCGGGCATCGCCTCGCCGCCGACCGCGGGGCTCGACCTGTTGTCCTATGGGAGTCCGGCGCCCATCGGTTTCGACCCCGCCCGGGCGACCCGCCGGTTCGACTACGTCATCGGGCGGCGACCGGGCCTGCTCGACGGTCGACTCGGCATGTGGTGGACGATCAACGGGGGCAGCTACCCCGATGTGCCGATGTACACGGTCCGCGAGGGCGACGTCGTCATTTTCCAGATCGTCAACAACAGTGGCGAGGTCCACCCCATGCATCTGCACGGCCATCACGCCGTCGTCCTGCGCCGCAACGGGGTCGTGGCGACCGGGAGTCCGTGGTGGGTGGACTCCCTCACCGTGGAAGCGGGGGATAGCTACCAACTGGCGTTCGTGGCTGACAACCCAGGCATCTGGGTGGACCACTGTCACAATCTCCGGCACGCCCAGGAAGGGCTCGTTGCCCATCTGGCATACGAGGGGGTGACCACGCCCTTTCTGGCGGGCGACGCGACCGGGAATCACCCGGAGTAGGACACCGGTCGGGCCGGGTGCTGCTGATTCTCGGAGACTTCCACGAGTGCACGCTCCTACACTGTCGAGATGCGCAGCGCCGCTGCTCTCCAGGCGTCCCAACGGGTGCGGTTCTGCCGTTCGGCGGACGGGACGCGGATCGCGTATGCCGTGCACGGCACGGGTCAGCCGCTCCTGCTCGACGCGTGCTGGCTCAGCCATCTGGAGTACGACTGGCAGAGTCCGGTCTGGCGCCACTATCTCGTCGAGCTGGGTCGGGTGGCGACCGTCGTGCGGTTCGACGAGCGCGGTCACGGCATGTCGGACCGGGACGCAACGGACTTCAGCCTTGAGCGGCGCATCGAAGACCTGGAGGCCGTCGCCGACCATGCCGGACTCGACCGGTTCGCGATCATGGCCATGGCGCAAGGCGGGCCAGTCGCGCTGCACTACACCCACCGTCATCCGGACCGCGTGACGAGGCTCGTCTGCGCCAGCACCTATGCCGCGCCGTCGCAGCACGTGACGGACGACGACCGGGCCCTCGAGGACGCCTTCCAGGCGATGATCCGGGCCGGGTGGGACCGCAAGGACCCGCTCTTCCGGCGGGTGTTCACCTCGATGATGATCCCTGACGCGGCCGAAGAGCAGATGGCGTGGCTCGATGAGTTGCACCAGCGCTCGGCGTCCGCGAGGACGGCATACGCATCACGAGTGGAGCGGGGCAAGGCTGACGCCACCGGCGTCCTCGCCCACCTCACCGTGCCGACCCTCGTCATCCACTCGCGGCATGAGCGGATGAACGACTTCGAGCACGGACGGGCGCTCGCCGCCGCCATCAAGGACTCGCGGCTCGTGCCTCTCGACAGTCGCAACCACATCCTGCTCGAAAGCGAGCCAGCCTGGCCGGTGTTCGTCCGTGAGGTGGCGGCCTTCCTGGCCGAGGACGCAGCCGGGTCGGGTGGGCTCGCTCGTGCGGTGACCCCGTTGACCTCGCGTGAGCTGGATGTTCTTCGTCTGGTCGCGCAAGGTCGCGACAACGCGGCCGTCGCCGCGGACCTGTTCTTGAGCGTCCGGACCGTCGAGCGGCACCTCCAACGGATCTACGCCAAGCTGGGGCTGTCGGGACCGTCGGCGCGCGCGGGTGCCGTGGCGCACGTGCTCGCATCCGCACCCATTGCGCGCTGACCGACCCACGGGCGCCCCCACGGCGCTCCAGGTTGAGTAGTGGCGCGCTGTCGGCCCGGGAGGCGCCTGCCTACCGTCGTGATGACGGGCCAGAGGGGTCCGCGACGGCGGGCAGGAGTTCACGATGAGCAAGGCAGCCATCAGTCTGACGACCGGCCTCGAAGACCCTGAGAAGGTCACGGTGGCCCTCCTCGTCGCCGTCGGTGCCGCCGAGTCCGGCCGGCCGACCCTCATGTTCCTCACCAAGGAGGCGGTTCGTCTTGCCGTGCCTGGCCATGCGCGTGCGGTCGCGTGCGAGGGGTGTCCTGCACTCGACGGCCTCTTGCAGCGGTATGCCGCGGCTGGAGGAACCATGATCGCCTGTGGAATCTGCTTGGACGCCAAGGGCATTGACGGCAACAACCTGCTCGCTAACGCAGTCAAGGCCGGCTCGGTCCAGCTCTGGGAGTGGATCGGCGACGAACCTGCGACCACCTTCAGCTTCTGAGGCACTGGAGGCCTGTCGTGTTCATCTCGACCAACCCGACCCCGGGCAACGAAGCCGCCTTCGCGGCATACATCGACAGTCAGCGCGCTCACTGGGGCTTCGTGCCCGACTACACCGGCTGCTTCGCCTCCAGCCCTGACGTTGCCACCGCGTGGATCGCACTCGCGTCGGCGGTGCGAACGACCATGGAGCGGCGCCGATTCGAGCTGGTCACCATCGCTGCCGCCCGGGCGCGCGGGTCGGCGTACTGCACCGCCGCACACGCGAAGATGCTCATGACCGTCGGTGACGAGGAGCCGACGCTTCGGGAACTCGCCAGACACCCCGACGGCAGCTGTCTGTCCGCCGTGGACGCCGCTGTCTACCGATTCGCGACTCGAGTCGCCACCGCACCCGCGTCCGTGAGCCAGCACGACATCGACGGCCTTCGCTCGCTCGGCCTTGCCGACTCTGACATCGCAGACATCGGGTATGCCGTCGGCGTGCGCCTGTTCTTCGCGACGGTCCTCGATGCGCTCGGTGCGCGCCTCGATCCCGAGCTGGTGGCCGACTTGGATCCGGAGCTGCTCGCCTTCGTTCGTGGATCCGCCGCAGCTCTCTGAGCGGGGATCGTGACCCCCGGCGCCGTGATCGGGCACGTGGGCGGCCAACGCCTCGATGTCTCGTCGTCACCTCCACGGGTTGACGAGGGTGAGCCCCGAGCAGCGGAGACCGGCGGTGTCCCTCGTGGCGATCGCCGCTCCACGACTGCGGGCGATGGCAGCGATCTGGGCGTCCATCGTCGAGATCGGCCTTTCTCCCTCGTGCTCAACCGTGAGTACGCACGCACGATCGCCCAGGAGTGGAACGCGCAGCTTGAGGTCGCCCGGGCTGCCTATGACCGGGCGAGGGACGCATCGAGCGTGCCAGCGAAGCCGAGAGTCCGCCGCATCTCCAATCGCCCGCTTCGGGCCACGCTTGACACATACTCTAAAAAATTTAGAGTAGGACCATGTCCCGCGACGAGATCGATGCTGCGCTCGCCTCACCGGCGCATGAGGTCGCGGGAGCGCTGCTCGCCCTCCGCGAGAGCCAGTGGTTCGAGCGCAAGTCCGCACGAGTCGCCCCGAAGGATCTCGCAATCACCTTCATCGCGATGGCCAACGCCGAGGGTGGACGCATCGTGGTGGGGCTGCACGACGGTGAGGTCGAGGACGTCCAGCAGAACCCTGACCGCCTCAACGCCCTCCTGCAGACTTCGGCGGACTTCACCACCCCGCCGGTCCGGGCCCGCTCTGAGCTCATCACCTGCGTCGACCCCCGAGGCCGATCCGCATCCCTGCTCGTCATCGACGTGCACCCCGGCGACACCGTGCACGAGACCAAGAGCGGAGACTGCTACCTGCGGATCGGCGACGAGTCCCGCAAGCTGCTCTTCGCTCAGCGTCAGGAGCTCACCTTCGATCGCGGTCACGCCCCCTACGACGGCACCCCCGCCGGCGCCGACCTGTCCGAGCTGAACGAGTCCCTGCTGGAGGACTATCGGTCGACCATCGGAGCACGCGGCAGCATCCGCTCACTGCTGGACGCCCGCAGCCTCACGCGCGCCGACGGGGAGCTCACGGTCGCGGCATACCTGCTCTTTGCCGAGCACCCGGGCAGCCGTATGCCGCATGCCCATGTCCGCGTCCTGCGCTACCGCGAGAACGAGCGCGGGACCGGAGCTCGCCTCTCGCTGGACGGCGACTCCGACGTGCGCATCGAAGGGCCGATCCCCTCCGTCATCGAGCACGCGGCAGCCGCCATCGACAGCCGCGTGCCCGCGCGGCGGGCGCTGACCGCATCAGGTCGCTTCGAGCTGGTCCCTGTCATCCCGCGCGACGCGTGGTTGGAGGGCCTGGTGAATGCGGTCGTCCACCGCTCCTACAGCATGGCCGGTGACCACATCCGGGTCGAGATCTTCCCCAACCGGGTGGAGATCGAAAGCCCCGGCCGCTTCCCGGGCATCGTCGATCCGACCAAGCCCCTGGACATTCGTCGGTATGCACGCAATCCCCGGATCGCTCGGGTCTGCGCCGACCTCACCATCGGTCGTGAGCTCGGCGAAGGGATCCATCGGATCTTCGACGAGATGCGCATCGCCGGTCTCAATGACCCTGTCTACGAACAGACGGCTCAGTCCACTCGCTTGACCCTCTTGGCCTCGGCAGCACTGCCTGAGGCACTCCGCCGACAGCTGCCCCGGGGCTCCGAACGCATCCTTGCGGTTCTCCGCGCAGCGCCGACGCCCCTGGGAACGGGAGAGATCATGGCCGCCAGCGACCTGAGCAGGCCCACGGTGAAGAAGGCCCTGCAACTCCTTCGCGACGCGGGCTACGTCACGTGGACCGGTGCATCGGCCAAGGACCCTCGAGCAACCTGGACCATCACCTGACCGACTCTCCCGCCGCCCATGGCCACTGCGCCATGAGGGGTAGGGCGATCGCCGTCCCAAATGTGGCCAATGCCGTGACAGCCAGCCAGCGCTGCTGTCATCCTCCGGAGATGGCCTTGCGCGGACGACTGCGGCGTATCGCTGTGGCTGCGGCGGCAGCACTGGTCGTCGGCATGGCCGGCGGCTGCACCGCAAGCCCCGGCACCTCCACCTCCACCGGCTCGGGTGGCACCACCGCACCGGCCACCTCGGCATCCCGATCGGGCCCCGCGGAATACCTGACCTGGGCGAGCACCGAGCGCACGGGTCAGGAGTGGTTGCAGGCATTCGCCGGCGGCTTCGGCGCCATCCCCGGGGTCACCCCGATCAGGTTCAGCGGGCGCGGCCCACGCAGCCTCTCCGATCTCGCCGAGGAGGTCGGCTCGCACTGGAAGGACTACACACCCGAGCAGCAGGCCGCGATCACCACGCTGCTCAAGCCCACGGGCGACACGGTGGTCATCGATGGGGCGACGTCCGCGCCGGGTGCCCGCACCTCGGCGGCGTCGGCCGAGGCGCCCGCCCTGGCGCTCAACGCCGAAACAGCCCGCAACTCTCAGCAGCTCCAGTGCGCCGCCCAGCCGCACCCCCCGCGCTCGGGCACGGCGCGTCTCGCGCGACAACCCTGAGCCGCGAGGAGCTGAGCGCTCTGGCCCGCCGGTCGATGTCCGACATCGCGGCCCGCACCGGGGTCGGCTACCGCGGCCGGGTGACGCTCGTCTTCGCTGCCGACGACGCCATCGCCGCCGAGGGGCACGATGCGTCGACCTGGGCGCTGGCCATGAGTCAGTCGGAGCGCTTCGCGTGGCAGGACGAGCTGCCGATGAGCCAGATGTCGTGCACGATCTACCTGCGGCACGGCATCGCCAGCGCGGCACCGGCGAGCGCCCACGAGGTCATCGCACACGAGATGTTCCACTGCTTCGTCTACCAGAACCGTCGGGGCATGGCGGCGGACTACACCGGCCCCTCGGGCCCGCCGGCCTGGGTCAAGGAGGGCACTGCAGCCTGGGTCGGCGCCACCCTCAGCGGGGTCTCCGGGGCCGAGAACGTCGACAGCTGGTGGCGCGTCTACCTCAGCGGCAACCGGACAACCGAGAGCTCGACCGACCCCACCGTGGACGGCTACCGGCTCGACGGCAGTGACGGCTACTCAGCCATCGGCTTCTACGAATACCTTGCCCAGCGTGGGGTCGATGTCTGGCACAAGCTGCTCCCGGCGACCAACGACACCGCTGACGCGGCATACCAACGCCTCACTGGTGGCAACGACCGGCTGATGAGCGAATGGGCAAGCACCACAACGCGACTCGGCGGCAGTTCCTCGTGGGACATGACCGGCCCGGGCATCACCGGCGATCGGCGCTCGCCCTCCGCGCTGGCCCTCGAGACGGCGCGCGTGCAGGCTCCGGGCAAGGGCAACAGGGTCGTGCAGCTCGTGCCCGGTGCGGGCATCCCGTATGCCGTGGTGACTGTCGACGGGCCGGGTCGCCTTCGCGTCGGTTCGACGGATCAGGACATCACCAACGGCAAGGCCAACCTCTGCCTCGGTGAGCGCTGCAGCTGCCCGAACGGGAGGCCGCCCTTCGGTGGAGCGCCCTTCGTGCAGGTGCCGTCGGGCGAGCGCGTCACCGTCGGCTTCGGCGGCAAGGGGGGTGGCCCGAGCCGACTGTCCGGCGCCCCGCTGACCGAGGACGAGGTGTGCCAGGACGCTGCGCCGAAGTGCTACCTGGGTGCGTGGGAGCTGGACCGGGCCCAAGAGGCCGCAAACATCAAGCGGCTCACGCCCTTCGTCGTCTCCGTGTCGATCACCGGCCACGTTGGCCTGACGATCGAGCGCGACCTAACCGCCCGCGCCGACGTCACCGCGACCTACGTGTGGACGATGGCGACGGGCCGGGCAGCGGTCAATGCCGAGGCGAAGTTCGTAGGGAACGCGACGGCGACCTACCTCGAACAGGCCCAGGGGCTCTACTCCCAGAACCAGGCCGGCGAGATCCGCAAGACCCTCACCCGGATCAACGGATCGACCGGAACCGCCAACTTTGGTACCGACCCCGGCTTCCTGCCGTCTGGCGAATACGTCTGCGGGCCAACGACCCTCAAGTTCAAGGTCGCCGACAACGCCCCGGACGGGGCCGGTCCGGTCTACAAGACGTACGTCAAGGCCGGCTGAGCAACTCGCGTCGCCGGCGTCCTGAGGAAGGGCGATGTCATGTCGGTGTGCCCGGCTACCCTCAACGCCATGACGACCGTGACCGACGTGACGCGATGGCTGCTCGACGGCGACCCAGCGATCCGCTGGCAGGTCATGCGCGACCTGCTCGACGCCGCCGCGGCCGACTGGCAGGCAGAACGCCGGCGCACGCTGAGCGAAGGCTGGGGCGCCCGGCTGCTTGGCGAGCAGCAGGCGAACGGCCGCTGGGGCGAGGGCCTCTATT
>DAOTIG010000062.1:0-18194 GCA_035448065.1 Dermatophilaceae bacterium | reverse complement strand
GAGTCGACCTCCCGAGCCTTCGTGGAGAGCCTTGGCCTGCAATGGAATCCGCTGACCACCCAGATCGAGAGCCACGACTGGCAGGCCGAGCTCTATGCCGACCTGGCCCGTTTCAACCGGATCCTGCACGGGCTGGCCCAAGACATGTGGACCTACATCTCGATGGGCTACTTCGCCCAGGTGCGGGGGCAGGGCACGGTCGGCAGCTCGACGATGCCGCACAAGGTCAACCCCATCCGCTTCGAGAACGCCGAGGCCAACCTCGAGGTCTCGACCGCCCTGCTCGACGTGCTCGCAGCCACCCTCGTCGAGAGCCGGATGCAGCGTGACCTCACCGACTCCTCGATGCAGCGCAACATCGGCACCGCCGTCGGGCACTCGCTGCTCGCGATCGACAACGTCAAGCGCGGTCTCGCCGGGCTCGACGCCGTGCCCGAGCGGCTGGCGGCCGATCTCGACGCCAACTGGGAGGTGCTCGCCGAGCCGATCCAGTCGGCGATGCGCGCGCTCGCGGCGCAGGGCGTGCCGGGGATGGACAACCCGTACGAGCGGCTCAAGGAGCTCACCCGCGGCCGCCGGGTCGGCCAGGCCGAGCTCGCCGTCTTCATCGGCTCGCTCGGGCTCCCGGCCGACGTCGAGGCTCGGTTGCTGGAGCTCACGCCGGGGGGCTACGTCGGCCTGGCGCCCCTGCTCGTCCGGCACCTCGACTCACCGCGGGACCTGGACTAACCGCCTCCCCGGGTCTCTTTGCGGTGTGATCGGCGTGTCGCGTCGCGACACGCCGATCACACCGCACAAGTGCCCAGGGAGGCGGTTAGTCCGGGGGGACAGGGCGCGCCTTGGGCTCAGCCCCTCGGCAGCTCGCACGTCCCGGTGCCGCCGGGCAGCCGGTGCCGGTTGCCGGCGATCCAGCGGTATGCCGGTGCGGCGAGCAGGCCGACCGGCCGGCTGTCCAGGACGGCGCCGAGCAGACGGGCCCACAATTGCCCGGTCTGCAGGGCTGCGGCCCAGGCGTGATGGCCGTAGACGACGATCCCGTCAGGGCGCACGAAGGGCATCTCCCGGGTAGCCCGCTCCGGGTCGATGCCGACGGCAGCGAGGTCGATGGAGGAGAGCGGCAGGACGAGCGCCGTCAGCCCGAAGACCCGGACCGCCCGCAGCGCCGAGCTCGTGCAGAAGCCGCAGTCGTCGTCGTAGCCGAGCAGCCCCACCGGGAGCACGTCTCGCGTGCGCCGACCCTGCGGTGACGGCCGGTCACTGCCCATGACGCCTCTCAGCCCACCGGCTCAGATGGTGACCGGACCCTCGGGGGTGTCGAAGGTGACCGCGAGCAGCCCAGGCGTGCCGTGCGGCGCGACGAAGGTGAACTCGAGCGTGCTCGGCTGGTAGTCGTCGGGCAGCCCGAGCCAGGTGCGCACCCGTGCCGGGTCGCCGGCGATGGTCAGGCCGGAGAGGCCGACCTCGCTCGGGCCGGCGTCGGACGGGTGGCGGGTGTGGCCGTCCCACTCGACGTAGAAGGGCAGCTGCGGGTCGCACAGCAGGCCCTTGACGCCGAGCTGGCGCCACCGGAGCTCCTCGCCGTCGGGCGTGTGGCGGTAGCCGTCGCTCGCCTCTCGGCCGAGCCGCTGCTCGACCTCGGTGATGTCGTCGACCCGGACCACCCAGCCGAGCCAGCCACCGCCGGCCTCGGAGCGGGTCCGAACCGCCTGCCCGAACGGAGCCTTGTCGGAGGCGGGGTGATCGAGCACCTCGACGACCTCGACGTAGCGGTGCCCGGTGAGCGGCAGGATGACGTTGCGCGTGCCGAAGCGGGGGTGGATGCCACCGCTCACGGGGGCGACTCCGATGGTCTTTGCAAGACGCTCGGCCGTGGCCTGCAGACCGTCATGCTCGGCGGCGTAGGAGACGTGGTCGACGCGCATGACAGTCATCGTGGCACACGTTGAGGGGTGCTTTTGACCAAGGCCGCCGGGTGATGCCCACCCGTCGGACACCCACTCAGTGGTGTAAGCGGTTGCCCCCGCGCTGCCTGATCGCCTCATAGAGGACGATGGCGGCAGACACCCCGACGTTGAGCGAGTTTGCCTTGCCGTGCATGGGGATTCGCACTCGGTATGCCGCGGCTTCGAGGAGCGCGTCACTCGCCCCGTGCTTCTCCGACCCGACGACGACGGCCACCGGACCGGCATACGAAATGTCCGTATGGAGGACGTCCGTCTCAGGAGTTGTGACGATCAGCCGGATGCCGCGGGCCCGGCTCCAGGCGAGGGTCTGGGCCGCCGTGCCGCTCGCGACCGGCACCGTAAACACGGTGCCCTTGCTCGCCCGGACGACGTTGGGGTTGCCCCAGTCGGTGACCTCGTCGACGGCGACGACGGCATCGACACCGGCCGCGTCGGCAGTGCGCAGCATCGCGCCGAGGTTGCCCGGCTTCTCGACCGACTCGGCGAGCAACAGCAGCGGCTCGGGTGGCAGCACGAGGGAGTCGAGGTCGCCCGAGCGGGTCCGGACCTCGGCGAGCAGACCGTCGGCCCCCTCGCGGTAGGCGGCCTTCTCGAAGGCTGCTCGGGACAGCGCCACGACGGCTGCGCCCCGGTCGGCGGCCCGGGCCAGCAGGTCCTCCTGGTGCCCGATGTGCTGCTGCCCGGCATACCCGCTCGGGCTCCACAGCTCACGGCAGACGTAGAGCACCCCCGGCACGACCCCGCCATCGAGCGCGAGCGAGATCTCCTCGAAGCCCTCGACGAGCGTCACCCCCTCGTCGCGGCGGGTGCGCGCGCGCCGCAGCGCGACGAGCCGCTTGACGCGCGGGTTGGCCGGCGAGGTGATCGTGTCCATCGGCGTCAAGGATGGCAGGTATGCCGCGCCGCGCGGTGGTCCGCTCGGCGTGGGATGGTCCGCTCGGCGGGCCGGTTCCGGTCAGCCGAACGCGATCCCGCGCAGCCGCCGGCCGACGAGGGTCATCAGGGTCACCGCGACGAGCGACGCGGCGACCATGACGTAGCCCACCGGCCGGGCCGTGCCGTCGGCGAGCGCGCCGACGACCGGCGTCGCCGCGGCGGCGACCGCGAACTGCAGGGCGCCGATCATCGCCGCGGCGGTGCCCGCGGTGTCGCCGTGCGGGGCGAGCGCGACGACCGAGCAGTTGGGCAGCACCAGCCCGACCGACATGAGGGTGAGGGTCACCGGGGCGACGAAGCCGACCACCCCGCCGATGCCGAGGTGGGCGAGGGCGAGCAGCGTGATGGCGCCGAGGAGCATCGTCACGGTGGCGACCCGCAGCACGGCGACCGGACCGTATCGGCGCACCAGCGTGGGGTTGATCTGGCTGAAGACCGTGAGGGCCGCCGAGTTGATCCCGAAGACGAGGCCGAACTGCGCCGTGTCGAGGTGGAAGACGTCCTGCAGCACGAAGCTCGACCCGCCGACGTAGGCGAAGAGCGTCGCGAAGGCCATGCCGGCGATGCCGACGAGGGCGAGGTAGGAGCGGTCGCGCAGCAACGCGGCATACGCGACGACCGGCGTGCGCAGCTCGAAGCGCAGTCGGCGGGCCGGCTCGAGCGTCTCGGGGACCCAGCGCGCGGCGACTCCCAGGAGCACGATCGCGGCGACCGAGACGACGACGAACACACCGTGCCACGACGTCACCTGCAGGACCGCGCTGCCGATCGTCGGCGCGATGATCGGGGCGAGGCCCATGACGAGGACGAGCCGCGACATGACCGTGGCCATCCGGGTGCCGGTGAAGAGGTCGCGGACGATGGCGGCGGCGACGACCGCGACGGCCGCACCGGCCAGGCCCTGGACCAGTCGCGCCGCGGTGAGGGTGGCGATCGTGGGCGCGAGGGCGCACAGCAGCGAGGCGAGTGCGTGCAGCACGAGTCCGGTCATCAGGGGGCGCCGGCGACCGACCGCGTCGGACAGCGGGCCGACGAGCAGCTGACCGACACCGAGGCCGAACAGCATTGCGGTGAGGGTCAACTGGACCTGCGCGTCGCTCGCGTGGAAGTCGGCGGCGAGCTGCGGGAAGGCCGGCAGGTAGGTGTCGATGGTCAGCGGCCCGAGCATCGCGAGCGAGCCGAGGACGAGGACGAGACCCGCGAAGCGGCGGCCGACATAGGCCGCGCCGCGATCAACCGGGCGGTCGACGGCCAGGTCGACGGAGGTGTCGTCGGAGAGAGTGGAGGGCGTGTCGAGGGTAGTTGCACTCATGTTGTATCTATTTAACGATCAACTTCTCTCGGTATGCCGCGCCGTCTCGCCATCCGGTCGCATCGCCCCGCGGGTCCGAGCAGAGCCCCTTGAGCTAGCCGGCGAGCCCCTCGAGCACCGCGGCCAGCCCGTCCTCGTCGACCGAGCCGGTGACCTCGTCGGCGACCGCCTTGACCTCGTCGGGGGCATTGCCCATGGCCACCCCGCGGGCGGCCCACTGCAGCATCTCGACGTCGTTGCGCTGGTCGCCGACCGCGATGGTGTCGGCCGGCTCGACCTCGAGGCGCCGGCGGAGCAGCTCCAGGGCCGAGCCCTTGGAGACCCCCTCGGGGCTGATGTCGAGCCACGCGGTCCAGCCCACGGCATATGAGACCTCGTGCAGCCCGATCCGCTCGATGTGCGCCATGAAGTCCTCCGGCTCGGTGTCCGGCATCCGCAGGGTGACGCGAGTCGCCCTGCGGGACAACAGCTCCTCCCACGGCACGACCTCTTGCGGGGCCGACAGCTCGCCCTCCGGGAAGGGCGAGCTGACCCGGAAGCCGACGCCGAGCCGCTCCACCGCGACGAGCGCGTCCGGCAGCTCGGCGCGCAGCAGGGTGAGCGCCGGCCGCGGGTCGAAGGTGACCTTCTCGATGATCTTGTAGCCCTTGCGCCGCTGCGGGTCGATCCGCAGGGTCACGGCCCCGTTGGAGCACACGGCATACCCGCTGGCGATGCCGAGCTGGGCGAGCACCGGCATGGTCGCCACGACCGACCGGCCGGTCGAGATGGTGACGTGGTGGCCGGCGGCGACGACAGCGGTGATCGCGTCGCGCACGGCGGGCCGGAGCACGCCGGCATGGGTGAGGATCGTGCCGTCGACGTCCAGCGCGATCAGCTTGCGCGTCTGCTTCATCAGGTATGCCGCTGTCTCGGAGTCGGATTCGCGACGCTCAGCGCACCGGCTTCAGCTCATGCTGGCCGCCCATGAAGGGTTGCAAGGCCATGGGGATCCGGACCGAGCCGTCGGCCTGCTGGTGGTTCTCGAGCTGGCTGACGATCCACCGGGTGGTGGCCATCGTGCCGTTGAGCGTCGCGACGACCCGGGTGCCGCCACCGGCGTCAGCGGCCAGCCGCTCGCGGATGCCGAGCCGACGGGCCTGGAAGGTCGTGCAGTTGGAGGTCGAGGTCAGCTCGCGATAGCGCTGCTGGGTCGGCACCCAGCCCTCGCAGTCGAACTTGCGGGCGGCCGGCCCGCCGAGGTCGCCGGCGGCGACGTCGATGACCCGGTAGGGGATCTCGGCGGCGTCGAGGATGCGGCGCTCGATGCGCAGCAGTCGCTCGTGCTCGGCCTCGGCCTCCTCCGGCGCGCAGTAGACGAACATCTCGGTCTTCTGGAACTGGTGGGTCCGGAAGATGCCGCGGGTGTCCTTGCCGTGACTGCCGGCCTCGCGGCGGTAGCACGTCGAGGTCGCGGTGTAGCGCAGTGGGCCGCCGGACAGGTCGATGATCTCGCCGAGGTGGTAGCCGGCGAGCGCGACCTCGCTCGTGCCGGTGAGATAGAGCTCGTCGGCGGGCAGGTAGTAGACCTCGTCGGCATGGCTGTCGAGGAAGCCGGCGCCGGCCATCGTCTGCTCCTTGACCAGGTTGGGCACGGCGAGCGCGGTGTGCCCCTCCTCCCAGGCGATCTGCTGGCAGAGCATCATGATCGCGGTCTCGAGCCGGGCGCCGTCGCCCTTGAGGTAGTAGAAGCGGCTGCCGGCCACCCGGCTGCCCCGCTCGATGTCGATGAGGTCGAGCGCCTCGCCGAGCGCGACGTGGTCGAGCGGCTCGAAGCCCTCGGCGGCGAAGTCGCGCGGCACACCGACCGTCTCGAGGACCCGGAAGTCCTCCTCACCGCCGGCGGGCACCCCGTCGATGATGACGTTGCCGAGCCGGCGCGCCAGGCCGGCCTGCTCGGCGTCAGCGCGCTCGACCGCGCGCTGAAGGTCCTTGACCTCCGTCGCGAGTTCCTTGGCTTGCGCGAGAGCGATGGCCTTGTCTTCAACTTGTCCGCGCGCAATGAGCGTGCTGTTCGCCTTCTGGATAGCGCGCTTTTCCTCGAACTGCCTCAAACTCTCGCGTCGCCATGCGTCCGCGGCGAGGATCGCGTCGACGATCCCCGGGTCCTCTCCCCTGGCCACCTGCGAGGCACGGACCCGGTCGGGCTCCTCGCGCACGAGCTTGATGTCGATCACGCGCGTCAGCCTACCGAGCACCCGGTATGCCGCGAACGTACCCTTGCGGTTACGTACCGGATCTGTTACACATGACACATGGACAGCTGGACGGCGCTCGCGGACCCCACCCGGCGGGAGATCGTCACCCGCCTCGCGGGCGGCGCGGCGACCGCCGGGGCGATCGCCGCGGCATACGACATCGCCCGTCCCGGCATCAGCCGGCACCTGCGGGTGCTGCGCGAGGCCGGGCTGGTCGACGTCCGCCAGGAGGCGCAGCGACGGATCTACTCGGTGCGCCCCGAGGCGCTCGACGAGGTCGAGGCCTGGTGCCGGCAGACCCGCAGCCTCTGGAGCCAGCGCCTCGATGCCCTCGACACCGAGATCGCCCGCGGCCGACGGGCCCCCACGACCCCCACGGAGCCGTCATGACCGACCCGACCGACCTGTGGTGCGCGATCAGCCGCGTGCCTGCCGACGACACCTGCACGATCACCACCGAGCGCGTGTTCGCCACCGACGCGGCCGACCTGTGGGACGCGGTGACCTCGAGAGTGCGAGCCGGGGGCCCCGGCAGCCGACTGGTCGGCCCGCTTCGGCGCTGTGCAAGCGGCATACCGGGCTCGGCTGGGCGGCTGATCCGGCTCAGCGCTCGCGGACGTCCCACACGTGGTGGTAGAGGTCGTGCAGGACGTAGGTGCCGAGCGTCGCGAGGGTGAACTGCGAGCCGTTGCTGCGGGTGCCGCGCCGCTCCCACTCCTCGGGCGCGACGCCCTCGAAGGCCGCCGCGGCCGGCCCGGTCGCGGCCCGGATCTGCTCGGCGACGACGGCGGGCTGCTCCTCCCAGTAGCGCTCCGCGAGAGCCGTCTCGTCCTGGTCCCAGTTGGCGAAGGTCGGGCCCTCCTCGCGGCGGATCAGCTCGGCCCGCTCGCCGAAGAGCCGCAGCACGTCGCGGATGTGGCAGGCGTACTCCAGCGGCGACCACACCGCCGGCTCCGGCCGGTCGCTCGCGTCGACCCGGGCCAGCACCGCCGGCCATCGGGAGGCCGCGTCGCGCACCAGCGCCGGGATCGCGATCGGCTGGACGTCGCGTGGGTCGAAGCCGCACTCCGGGCAGGGCCGGTGCAGGGTCCAGGTCCAGTCCTTGCTGTCCGGCTCCGGGGTCGGCGGCTGGCCGGCCGGCTGCTGCTCCTCGCTCATGCCCGCACAGTATGCCGCCCGCTCACCACCGCACCGCCCGTCGCCACCGCCACCACCGGCCGGGCGAACGCCAGGTGGCCACGCGGTATACCGTCGTCACCGTGTCGGATGCCACCTGGTGGATCGTCGGGGCGATCGCCGCGATCGCCGTGCTCGTGGGCGGCATCGCCCTGTGGCGCGGCTCGCGCACGCCCGAGGGGGCGATGGTGCGCCGCCGCCTCCTCGGCCGACCGCACCGTGACTCCTTCCGCCCGCACCCTCCGGAGCTGCCGGCGCTGAAGCGGGCCGTCATCGTCGTCAACCCGTCCAAGGTCAACGACCTCGGCACCGTCGAGCTCCTCCTCACCGAGATCTGCCGCGAGTCAGGCTGGGACACACCGACCTTCCTGGAGACGACCGTCGAGGAGCCGGGCACCGCCCAGGCTCGGCAGGCCGTCGCCGACGGGGCCGACGTCGTCTGCGCGCTCGGCGGCGACGGCACGATCCGGGCGGTCGCCACCGGACTGGTGGGCAGCGGCATACCTCTTGGCGTGCTGCCCGGAGGCACCGGCAACCTGCTCGCCCGCAACCTCTTGCTGCGCGCGCCGGCCGCGCCGGTCCCGACCCTCGAGCAGGCCATGCGGATCGCGCTCACCGGCCGCAACACGGCGATCGATCTCGGCTGCGTCGCCATCGAGCGGCCCGGGACCGACGAGCCCGAGCAGGAGCACTTCCTCGTGATGGCCGGCTTCGGCGCCGACTCGTCGGTGATGAACGACGCCGACCCCAAGCTCAAGCGCCAGATCGGCACGGGTGCCTACGTCGTCGCGGGGCTGCGCAACATGTACGGCCCGCAGTTCAAGATCCGGGTGAGCATCGACGGCGGACTGGAGTTCAGCCGACGCACCCGCTCGATGCTCATCGGCAACTGCGGGCGGCTCTTCGGCGGGCTGGACCTCATGCCCGACGCCAAGCTCGACGACGGTCGGCTGGACGCGGTCATCCTCTCGCCCAAGGGAGTGGTCGGCTGGGCCGCCGTGGCGGCCAGCGCGGCGACCCGACACCGCCAGGGACACGCCCTGATGGACCGGCACACCGGTGCGCGGATGCGGGCCCGCGCCGACCGCCCCGAGCCGATTCAGCTCGACGGCGAGGTGATGGGTGTCGCCATCGGGCTCACCGCGTGGGTGCAGCCGCGCGCTCTCGTGGTTCGGGTGCCGCAGTAGCCGTCGGCCGACCGCCGGCGAGGAAGAGCGGCAGCACGACGAGCAGGTATGCCGCCCAGGCGCCGATCTCGAGCACGGCCATCCGCGGGCGCAGGTTGAAGATGCCCCTGATGACGGTCGCCACCGGTCCCTGCGGGTCGATGAGGTGGCGCAGGTCGAAGGCGTAGCTCTTCTCCCCGGGGAGGACGCCGGCCTCCTGAAGCTCGTGCACGGCATACGCGAGGATGCCGGCGGCGACGACGACGAGCGCGGCGCCGGTCCAGCGGAAGAAGCGGGCGAGGTCGATCTTGATCGCCCCGCGGTAGACGAGCACGCCGAGCAGCACTGCCGCGCCGATGCCGACCACCCAGCCGAGCAGTGGTCCCACGCCGGTCTGGGAGGCGGACTGGATGGTCGCGTAGGCGAAGAGCGCGGTCTCCAGACCCTCCCGGGCGACGCCGACGAAGGCGACCGTGGCGATCGCGAGCGGGCCGACGGCCAGCGCCGAGTCGAGCTTGCCGGTGAGCTCGCCGGCGATCCGGCGGCCGGCGCGGCGCATCCAGAAGATCATCCACGTGACGAAGCCGACCGCGACGAGCGAGGCGATGCCCCCGACGAGCTCCTGCTGGGCCTCGTCGAGGCCGGCGGTGCCGAAGGTCAGGATCGCGCCGATGGCGACCGACAGGACAACCGCCGTGCCGACCCCGAGCCAGACGTAGCGCAGGGCCCACCGACGGTCGGTCTTGACGAGGAAGGCCACGAGGATGACGACGACGAGAGCCGCCTCGAGTCCCTCGCGAAGCCCGATCAAGGCGTTGCTGGCGAACATGACGGTCCCTTCGGAAGTGAGGTAAGCCTTACCTGCCAACATAAGCATAGGTAAGGCTTACCTAACAAGGTGCCTCTCGTCACGCCCGCCGAGCGGACCATCACGCGCGCGAGTGGTCAGCCGCCGACCCGCACCAACGGCGTGCGTGGCGACCACGGCGCCCGCCCCAGCCACCGCAGCCCGCCGACCGGGCCGGCGTCCGGTGCCAGCGGCTGCTCGCGGCTGGTCACCCAGAGGACGTTTCCGGCGGCGTCGCTCAGCACCTCGTCGTATGCCGCGCCCGCGGCGCCCAGGTGGGCGGCGACCTCGGCGAGGTCGCGGCCGACGAGGATCGAGCGCAAGGTCGGGTCGGAGCCGCCGACCAGGTCGCCGAAACCACCCGGCCGGGACAGCGTGAGGAAGCGGGTGATCGAGCCGGACAGGTCGTCGACCTCACGCTCGATGACCTTGAGCCCGAGCTCGGCTCCCTTGCCCTCGCCGGCCAGCGCGAGCGCCGGACCGGTCGCCGTGGCGACCTGGCGCAGCGCATCGGCCGTCGAGGCGCACGGGACCGCGGTGAGCCCCCAGCGCCGGATGAACCCCTGGCACTGGGCGATCGCCTGCGGATGGCTGTAGACCGTGCCGCCGCGAAGCCCCTCCAGGTGGTCAGCGGCTCGGGCGTAGGCGTCGAACCGCACGGCGACGTCGACGACTCCGCCGGCCTGCAGCTGCCCGTCGTGGCCGAGGATCGCCTCGACCGAGCGGGTCACCAGCCCGGACGCCGAGCTCGTGATCGGCAGCACGCCGACGCCGCCCGCTTCGACCGCCGCGAGCACGGCACCGAAGGACTCGACCGGCACCAGGCGTGGGGCGTGCAGCCCGAGAGCTGCGGCGAGATGGGACGCCGCCACCTCCGAGAAGGTCCCGGCCGGCCCGAGATAGGTGACCTCGACCGGCGCGGCCGCGGCATCCGACACCAGCGGCAGCGACAGCCCCTGCGGCCAGGCGAAGGCCCGCGCCACCAGCCCGCGGAGCGTCTCGACGAGCTCGTCGACGTCGTGGTCGACCCTCAGCCCGACGCGCACGACGACCGACCGCTGCCCGGTGCGCACCACCTCCGAGACGACGGCGGCCTCGCCGACCCCAGGCGCCTTCGCCACCACCTCGAGCACCCCGCTGCCGGCAACCGACTCGGGCACGAGGAAGCGCACGTCGCGGCGCACCTCGCCCAGCCAGGCCGCGAGCTCGGCCTCGAGCTCGGCGCCGGTGAGCAGGTCGACATGGCCCAGCCGGAAGGCCGTGACCCGCGGCTTGCCGCCGAGCCCGAGCCGAGCGACGTTGGCCCGCCCGGGGCCGTCGAGCAGGGCCGCCCGACCGTGCGCGCCGACCATGAGCTCCTCGACCCGCACCTCGACCGGGTCGACGTCGACGATCCGCCCGACCCGCAGGCTGTCCGGCCGGCCGACCGGGCGGATGCCGACGAGCTCGCCGCGGCGCATCGCCACCGCGAGCGCGGCCCGCTTCGACTGCGCCGCGCCGAGCGCCGCCACCGCGGTGCCGCGCACGGTCTCGAAGAGCGCCCCGCTGAAGTGCTCGCGCACCTTGCCGATGAGCCGCTCGACCGCCGCCGGATCGCCGTCGGCCACGGCCGCCCGGACTCGCGCGCTCGCCGCCTCGAGCGCCGCCGCCGCCGCGGGCCCGTCGAGCGAGGTCTGCAGCGACGCGAGCACCGGCTGCTGGGTCTCGTCGAGCGCGCGCACCGCCATCCCGAAGACGGTCTCGAAGAACGGGGTGCGCGCCGCCCACACATCGTGCAGGTCCAGCCCGGACTCGGCCACCGCGGTCGCCACCGCGAGCAGGCTCTGGTGGGCGAGGGCCTGCACGAGGCCCATCGTCGCGTCGTGCTCCTGCGCCGTGCCGAAGCGCACCGTGCCACCGAGGCCGTGCAGCATCCCGACGAGCCAGTCGTGCGCGCGCGGTGCGGCGGCATCGGGCACGACGTAGGCGGTCTCACCGTCGAGTCCGCGCGCCGTGACGTCGAACAGCGGATGCAGCCCGTATGCCGCCCTCCCGGGCGCCCGCTCGCGGGTCACCGCGAGCGCGCGGGCCATGCCCTGCGCGACGACGACGAGCTCGACCGCGCCGAGGTCCGGGTCGAGGAGCGGCTCGAGTCGGCCCACCGCCGGGCCGAGCTGCCCGTGCGGGAGGGCGAGGACGACGACGGTCCGGTCAGCGGCTGCGGAGCCGAGCGGCAGCGGCATACCGTCGAGGGCGGTCAGACCGCTTGCGGCACTGGGGACGGCGGCGCGGGCCGAGCCCGCGGCATACGCTGTCGTGGCCTCCGCGACGGCGGTCGCGGCACTCTCGACGTCGACGAGCAGCACGCTCTCCCACGGCTGGGGCGCGAGGACGTGGTCGGAGAGCCAGCGGCCCATCCCGGCGCCCGCGCCGACGACGACGAGGCGCGTCGGACGGCTGGGGCGGCTCACGCTCGCAGGCTAGTACGCTCGCCGATTGCCATGACCTTCAGTCTCGTCGCCGCGGCGACCGCCCTCGCGCTCATCGTGCCGGTCGAGCTGCCGGACAAGACCTTCGTCGCGACCCTCGTGCTGGCGACCCGGTTCCGGCCGCTGCTCGTGTGGATCGGGGTCGTCAGCGCCTTCGCGGTCCAGACCACCGTCGCCGTTGTCGCGGGCAGTCTGCTCACCGCGCTGCCGCGGACGCCGGTGCAGATCGCCTCGATGCTGCTCTTCGTCGTCGGCGGGGTGCTGCTGCTGCGCGGCGCCAGCCGGGCGGACGCCGAGGAGGCGGAGGCGGAGGAGGAGTTCGGCGAGGTGGCGGCCAGCAAGGGCGCGGCGACCGGGCTCAAGGCGATCGCGACGAGCTTCCTCGTGCTCTTCCTCGCCGAGTGGGGCGACCTGTCGCAGATCCTCACCGCCAACCTCGTGGCGCAGACCGGCGAGCCGCTGTCCATCGGGCTCGGGGCCTTCCTCGGCCTGGCGCTCGTGTCAGGGCTCGGGGCGACGCTGGGCCATCAGCTGCTGCGTCGGGTGTCGCTGAGCACGATCCGCCGGATCGGCGGCGGCGTGTGCCTGCTGCTCGCCCTGCTGTCGCTGCTCGGGCTGCTCGGCGTCGACGTGCCCGTGCTCGGCTGAACGGCGGTCCCGGCCGCTGGGCCTGCTCGCTAGGGTGAGTCGACCCCCGCGCGCTGGAAGGGCGAGCCGACGATGACCTACCCCGGCCCCCCGACCTACCCGCCGGGTTGGCAACCGCGGCCTCAGGACCCCAGCCACGCGGCATACCCGCCGGGTTGGCAACCGCCACCACCCCAGCACCCCAGCCACGCGGCATACCCGCCGGGCTGGCAACCGCCACCACCTCCGGCACCGCCCCGCGAGGGCTGGCTGCGCCGCCGGATGCGCGGGCTGATCGCCGGCCACCCGATCCGCGACGCGTGGATCGATCTCACCGACGTGCCGCCCGGGCAGCGCTGGGTCATCCGCGCCGCCTACCTCGCCATCGTCGTGCTGCTCGGCCTGATGCTCACCACCGAGCGGATCGCGCTCGACGCGGGCGGCCTCACCGGCCCGGGTGCGCGCCTCGGCGACCTCGCCGGCCGCCTCGCCTTCGCGCTGGGGTGGGGGCTGCTGCTCGGTGGCGCGGCGCTGAGTCGACGCCGGGTGCTCGTGCCGGTCGTGCTCGCCTTCCTCGTCGCCAACGTCGCGAGCGCGCTGGGCCCGGGTGGCGTGCTCACCATGCTCACGGCCGCGGTCACCGTCGGCATCTGGTATGCCGCGCGCCGCACGGCCGGCCTGCACGATCCAGGTCGCGCGGCGGTGCTCGCTGCGCTCGTGCCGACGGCGCTGTGCCTGCTGCTCTCGCTGCTCGGAGGGTCCTTCGCGACTGGCGTCGGGCAGGGGCTCACCGGCCTGTGGATGTATCCCGTGCTGCTCGTGCTCTGGGCTGTCTCCGGGCTCGCGGTCGTGGACACTGCCACCGACCTCACCCGATGGCTCACCGGTCGGCTCGCGACCTGGCTCGCGCCCGGCCCGTTGGGGGCAGCGGTCGTGCTGCTCGTCCTCGTGGGCGTCGCCTTCGCGGTCACGGCGGCGACGGTGCTGACCCGGCTGGCGCCCGGTGCCACGACCGGCTAGGAGCTGACGACGCCGCAGCTCGCGCTGGCCGGGGTCGTGCTGACCCAGATCCTCGTCGCGGTGCCGACGCTGCTCGCGCTGCTCGCGCTGGCCCTGGGGCGGCGGTGGAGCCCGAGGACGGTTCTCACGGTCTTCGCCGTGAGCCTCGTCGTGCCGATGCTCGTCGGGCTGCTCATCGTGTCGATGTCCGGCTACGACCTCACCGACACCATGGGGACGGCCCTGCAAGCCACCGGCCTGGTGCCGCCGATGATGCTCTTCGCAGGTCTGCTCGCGGTGTCGCTGCTGTCGCTGGGCTCGTCCTTCGCGGCCGGTGACGGGCCGGTGCTGCCGCGTCCGGCGCGGATCTATCTCAGCCTCGGCTTGGTGCTGCTCATGCTCGACTTCGCCTTCGTCGTCATGGTGGCCGAGCTCGGCGCCGGCGACGAGTCGGCGCTGGCGAGCATCCAGGGCGCCTTGCTGCCGCTCAGCCTCGTCGTTCTCGGGCTGCCCTACCTCGCCTATCTGCTGATCCTGCGACGCGAGGCCTTCGTCGGTGACGCGCCGGATCGGGTCGCTAGCCGGTCGCGGTGGCCCGCGCTGGACCGGCTCTCGTCACGGGTGCTGACCGTTGCGGCGACCGGTGTCGGGCTGCTGCTCGCCATCGGCTCGATCGTCCTCGCCGAGCTGGTCGCGGGGGGCTAGCGCGCGAGCGAGGAGGGCGCGCGTCCCGGGCTGGACTGACGAGTCGAGCGACGAAGGAGCGAGCGAGGAGGGAAGCCCGGGACCGAAGCGCGCCCACCTCGCGAGCGAATCAACGCAGCGTGACCTGCCGGCTCAGCAGTCCGTTGCGGGCGCGGCGCTCGTCGACGGTGAGCGGGGCGGTCGAGCCGATCGCATCCTCGAGCGCGCCGGCCATCGCCTCGACGGCCGCGGTGAAGGACTCGGCGTCGGCGTCGGGGTCGACCTCCCAGACCGGCACGACCAGGCCGCTGGCCCGGAAGGCGCCGAGCAGCCGTGAGTCGTTCGTGAGCTTCACCCGGTCGGCGGCTGCGAGCCGGGCCAACCCGTCGGTGGCGGCATCCTCGTCCTGGGGCAGCACCCAGCGCACGAAGGTGCGCTGCTGGCCGAAGTCGACCCAGAAGACCGAGGGTGCGCCCTCGACCCGGCGGGTCGGCACGATCGAGGAGTTGGCGTGCTCGAGCGAGGCCTTGGCCTCCTCTTCCAGGTCGGCGTCGCCGACCCAGAAGCCGAAGTCCTCGTGCAGCTCCACGCGCAGCTCGGCATCCGGGTCGAGCAGGTCCTGCAGGCGCGGGGTGGCGGCGTCGGCCATCGGCACGTGCAACACGGGGGTGCCCGCCGGCTGACCGGCGGCCTGCAGCCACGAGGCGGCGAGGTCGCGGCTGGTGTCGCCGGAGGTCGCGCTTGCCTGGGTCGAGACGAGGACGGTGCCGTCGGTGCGGTGCAGGGCCGGCCAGGCCATCGGCAGGACGGTCGCCCAGGTCACCTCACGGGGGGCGTCGTCGGGCAGCGATGCGGCGTCGGCGGCCCGGACACTGGCGGTCGCCGCGGGCACGATGTCGCGCAGCGCGACCCACTCGGTCTCGCCTTGCAGGCCCTCGAAGGGTCGCCGCACGAAGGGTGCCGGCGTCGCAGCGCTGCCGCTGCCAGCCGCTCTCGCCGATCCGGTATGCCGCGCTCCCGCCGCCCGCCGCTTGCTCGCCTTGCCCATGGCCCAAACCCTAGTGCCCCCGCGAAAAACCGCTTCCCTCCCGAAACTTCTCCCGCCCACGCCCCGCCAGGCCGCCCCTGCTCCGGCTCAGCACCCCTGCTCCGGCTCAGCGCCCCTGCTCCGGCTCAGCGCTCCTGCTCAGTGCGTCCGACGTCGGGAGGGCCCGCCGAGCGAGGCCCAGACGGTGCGGCCGGACTTGTCCTCAAGCACGCCCCACTCGTGAGCGACGCTGCGGACGATCCGCAGGCCACGGCCGCTCGTCGCCCAGACGGCCGGCGGCGCCGGCTTGGGCACGCTCGGACCGCCGCCGTCGCTCACCTCGACCTCGACGACGCCGGCCTTGACCTTCCAGCGCACTCGCACCGTCCCGTCGGTGAGTGGCTTGGCATAGCGCAGGGCGTTCGCGACGAGCTCGGAGACGACGATCTCGGAGTCGTCAATGACGTCTTCGGCGATCCCGAGCTGCTGCAGGTCCTCGACGATGGCCTTGCGGATCAGCGGCACGACCTGCGGCCCCCAGGGCAGGCGTGCGGTGCGAGTCGCCTCCGGGTCCGTCGGAGGGGCGAAGTCCTGGCTGGGCATGCCTCACCCTAACCAGCGTTAGCGTGGCCCCCGTGCCACCTCACCCGCCGGCCGCCTCACAGCCTGGCGCGGCGGCGCGTTCATCGGGTGTGCACCTGCCGCCCTTCCAAGAGCTCGTCGACGCGCACTGGCGCGACGTGGCCCGGCTTGCCCATGCGCTCGCCGGGCCGGTCGACGGCGATGACGTGGCCCAACAAGCCTGGCTGCAGGCGTATGCCGCGTATCCGCGCCTCACGTCCGCCCGCAACCTCAGGGGCTGGTTGCTCACGGTCACCCACCGGTGCGCGACTGACGTGCATCGGGCCCGGGCCCGGCGGGCGGTGCCAGCAGAGCCGGACACGCTTGTCGCACATGGCGACTCGACACCCGGCCCCGACGCGAGCGACCCGGCCGACGACGCGCTGTGGGCCCAGGTGGCCGCACTGCCCGACCGGCAGCGCGAGGCCGTGGTGCTGCGCTACGTCGCCGATCTCGACCATGCCGCCGTCGCCACCGCCCTCGGCTGCACCCCGACCACGAGCCGCCGCCTCGTCAGCGACGCCCTCGCCGCCCTGAGGAGGGCCCGCTCATGAACGATCCGCTCACCACCGCCCTCGCCCGTGGCCCTCGGGTCGGCAGGCCCCCGACCTTCCCCGACGCCGATGTCGCGTATGCCGCGCACGACACCGTCGTGGGTCGCCTCCTGCTGGCTCGGCTCGGCTCGACCGGCCCGCTCGTCGCCTGCGTGTATGCCGCGACAGCCGACAGCGAGGAGGCGCTCGCCGAGCGCTTGGCCCGCACCTGCTCCCCTCGGGTCCTCCGGCTGCCGCACGTGCTCGATGACGCGCGCCGGGAGATCGACGATTACCTTGCGGGGCAACGGCATACGATCGAGATCGCGGTCGACCTGTCGCTGGCGACCGCGTTCCAGCGCGAGGTGCTCACGACGCTGGCAGCCCGGGTGGGCTACGGCCGGCGGGCGACCTACGGCGAGCTCGCCGGCTGGGTGGGTCGCCCCGCTGCGGCCCGGGCCGTCGGCACCGCGCTCGGTGCGAACCCGCTCTGCATCGCGCTCCCCTGCCACCGCGTGGTCGGCGCCTCCGGTGCCCTCGCGGGGTATGCCGGTGGTCTGCCGGCCAAGGAGCACCTGCTGGCCCTCGAGAGCCCAGGCGCGCGGCGCGCGCTGGACTGACGAGTCGAGCGACGAAGGAGCGAGCGAGGAGGGAAGCGCGGGCCGGGAGCGCGCCGGTTCGGGCTCTCGAGCATCAGACTCGAGAGCCCAGGCGCGCGGCGCGCGCTGGACTGACGAGTCGGGCTCAGGCGCCCGTCTGCGTCGCGAGGTTGACCCAGCGGCTGGTGACGACCATGCCGACGTGCTCGTAGAGCGCGAGCGCACCGGTGCGCGAGTCGGTCGACAGCTCGAAGCGCTCCGAGCCGTGCCGCCGCCCCTCCCCGAACGCGTCGGCGAGCAGGGCCCGCGCCAGCCCCCGCCCACGCAGGTCACGGCGCACCGCGAGCTTGGCGATGTAGCAGCACCCGTCGTCGCTCACCATGAGCAGCGCCGTGCCGACGACGACGCCCTGGGGGTCGAGGGCGACCCGCAGGTGCCACGGCTCGAAGCCCGGCCGCAGCACCGTCTGCGCGGCGAAGTCCGGATAGCTCTCGCGCTCGCGCACCGACCACTCGAGGAAGGCGTCCTCGACGACCTCCCACACCGCGGCATACTCATCGGGCGTCGCCTCGCGCAACGAGAAGCCTTGCGGCACAACTTGATCGGCCACCTGCATGCCCTCGGGCAGACGCAATACCCAACTCTCCCACCGCTGTTCCCATCCCAACCCCCGCAGCAGCGCCTCGCCGGGCGAGCCGGCGGGCACCGGCATACCGACCCTCCCGACCCCCCGCTCCCCTGCCTTGGCGACGATCCACTGGGCCACCCAGGTGCCGATCCCACGGCCCCGGTATGCCGGGTGGACCGACCCGTCCGCTCGCTCGCCCCCGCTGTGCTCGCCGTAGCCGACGAGCCGGTCACCGTCGAAGACGCCGATCGTCGAGCTGCCCACGTCGAAGCTCGGTCGCTGCCACTCGCCGACGATGTCAGCCTCCTCGATGACAACCTCACCGAGGTCGGCGAGCTCGCTCGCCATCATCACCGTCGTCACCGCGGAT
>DAOTIG010000061.1:0-18223 GCA_035448065.1 Dermatophilaceae bacterium | reverse complement strand
GCGGCTGTGGAGCGCGCGGGCCACGCATGCCTTCGACCTGCAGATCTTCAACTCCGGCGACTACGCGCAGGCGGTGCGGGCCCAGACCTTCGCCGAGAACATCACCAAGGTCCTCTACCCCGAGGACTCCACGCCGCAGGGTCGCGAGCTGCGCCTGCAGCAGCAGTACTTCTTCGTCGCGTGCTCGCTCAAGGACTACCTCGACCACACGCTGCCGCCGGACTTCGACATGACCAAGCTCCCCGAGCAGGTCATCTTCCAGCTCAACGACACCCACCCGGTCATCGCGGTCCCCGAGCTCATGCGGCTGCTCGTCGACGAGCGAGGGATGGAGTGGGACGCGGCCTGGGAGATCACCCAGGGGGTCTTCGCCTACACCTGCCACACCCTGCTGCCCGAGGCCCTCGAGATCTGGCCGGTCGAGCTGCTCGGCAAGCTGCTGCCCCGCCACCTCGAGATCATCTACAAGATCAACGACGCCTTCCTCGCCGAGGTGCGCGCGGCATACCCGGGAGACGAGCTGCGGGTCCGGCGGATGTCGATCATCCAGGACCACCCGTTCCGCGCCGTCCGGATGGCCCACCTGGCCACCGTCGCCGGGCTCAAGGTCAACGGTGTCGCGGCGCTGCACTCGCAGCTGCTGCGCGACAAGCTGCTGCCCGACTTCAGCGAGCACTGGCCGGAGAAGTTCACCAACGTCACCAACGGGGTGACCCCGCGCCGCTTTCTGCGGCTGGCCAACCCCTACCTGTCCAAGCTCATCACCGACAGCATCGGCGTCGGCTGGGAGACCCACCTCGAGCGGCTCGAGCAGCTCGAGCCGTTCGCGGAGGAGCCGGAGTTCCGCGAGCAGTTCCGCGCCGCCAAGGAGGCCAACAAGGTCCGGCTGCGCGGCCTGCTCAAGGCTCGCGACGGCATCGAGCTGCCCAAGGGGCACCTGCTCGACGTCATGGTCAAGCGGCTGCACGAGTACAAGCGGCAGAGCCTCAAGCTGCTGCACATCGTCAGCCTCTACGAGGGCGTCATCTCGGGCCGGGTCCCCGCTGCCGACCTGCTGCCGCGCACGGTCGTCTTCGGAGCCAAGGCGGCTCCGGGCTACGTCATGGCCAAGGAGATCATCTTCCTCATCAACTCGGTCGCGGCGACGATCAACGCCGACGAGCGGCTCGAGGGGCGCCTCTTCATGGCCTTCCCGGCCAACTACAACGTCACCCTCGCCGGGCGCCTGGTGCCGGCAGCCGACCTGTCCGAGCAGATCTCGCTCGCCGGCAAGGAGGCCTCCGGCACCGGCAACATGAAGTTCGCGCTCAACGGCGCCCTCACCATCGGCACCGACGACGGCGCCAACGTCGAGATCCGCCAGCTCGTCGGCGACGACAACTTCTTCCTCTTCGGCATGGCCGAGCCCGAGGTCGCCGACCTGCAGGCGCGCGGCTACCGGCCGACCGAGTTCTACGAGTCCAACGAGACGCTGCGCCGGGCCATCGACCTGATCGCCTCCGGCCACTTCACCGGCGGCAACCGCGGGCTGGCCGCGACGGTCGTCGACGACCTGCTCTACAACGACCGGTTCATGACCCTGGCCGACTTCCAGTCCTACCTCGACGCGCAGGAGCGGGTCGAGGCGGCATACCGGGACGTCGACGGCTGGACCAAGTCGGCGATCCTCAACGTCGCGCGGACCGGCTTCTTCTCCTCCGACCGCGCGATGCGCGACTACATCGAGCGGATCTGGCACGCCCCGAAGGGCAGCTGAGCCTCACGGGAACTGGATGTCGCCCTCGAGGGTGAGGATGACCCAGTAGTTCCAGATCCACCAGCCCTGCAGAGCCAGCCCGCCGACCCCGAGCAGCACGAGCAAGGGGCTGCGCCAGCGGCGCCACCTGGGCCGGTTCAGCAGCCAGCCGACGAGGATGGCGACGGGGAAGGCGAGCAGGAAGTAGCGGATCCGCGACGGGCCGATCCCGGTGACGAGCACCTGGTAGGCCGGGTAGGCGCCGGCCCAGCCCCACAGCTCGGGCCCCCAGCGCTGGGTGCGGTGGGTGAGCATGAACCAGGCGTATGCCGCGACGAGTAGGGCCGCGACCACCCACCCCTTGTAGCCGTAGTCGTAGTAGAGGTAGTCGATCCAGGTGTGCAGCTTGATCTCGCGGGCATCGACCCGCCAGGCGGCCATCGTCTTGGCGTAGGCGTCCGGGTCGCCGGTGACCACGCCGGCGATCGCCGACCACAGCCAGGTGAGCGTGACGGAGGCGGCGGTGAGCCCGACCAGCTGCAACCGGGGCCACCAGCCGAAGGGCTCGACGTCGCGGCGCAGCCAGCGCACCGCGATGTGTGCCAGGATCGCCGGCGCCATCGCGAGGACGATGTTGCGGGTGAGGGCGAGCACGACGAGGCCGGCCAGCGCCCACCAGTAGCGACGGGCCCGCAGCGCCATGAGCACGAGGACGACCATGAGCAGGGCGTAGGACTCGGTGTAGCAGGTCTGCAGCACGGGGGCGGCGACGTAGGTGCTGACCAGCACCGTGGTGACGATCGCCGACCAGCGGCCGACGGCCTCGTCGACGAGCCGGAACATGAGCACGACCGCGAGCGCGCCGACGAGCAGCGACAGGGTCGAGCCGGCGACGTAGAAGTCCAGCCCGGTGACCCGCATGACGGCGCGGGTGAGCATCGGGAAGACCGGGTAGAAGGCCCACGGGTTCTGCACGACGGTGCCGTGCTCGTCGACCGGCAGGGGGTTGGGATAGCCGAGGTCGGCGATCTCGTGGTACCACTGCCCGTCCCAGTTGGCCAGGACGACGAAGTAGCCGGGCGCCTCGGGGGTCGGGTAGAGCACCCGGGCGACGGCATTCTGCGCGCCCATCGCGATCTGGTGGCGCTGCATGAGCTCGAAGTAGACGGCGTCGACGAGCCGCGACGCGGCATACACGGCGAGCGGGAACCACAGCGCGAAGCTGTGCCACCAGCGCGGGTGGTCCGGATGCTCGACGTGCTCGTGCGGGTGGCGCGGCAGGTGGAAGGCCCGCGCGATCCG
Organism: Dermatophilaceae bacterium; assembly: GCA_035448065.1. Classification (GTDB taxonomy): domain Bacteria; phylum Actinomycetota; class Actinomycetes; order Actinomycetales; family Dermatophilaceae; genus Phosphoribacter. The sequence continues at coordinate 15,186 of DAOTIG010000061.1, read as the reverse complement.
GCTGCCCAGGCTCTCTCCCACGAGCGGCAATGCTATGCCGCGCGCCCCGACCCCCGGACTAACCGCCTCCCTGGGCACTTTTCCAGCAACACCGGCGTGTCGCGCACCGGCGTGTCGCGTGTTGGCCGGCACCGCGGACGGTCAGGCGGCACCCCAGTTGAGAAAATGCGCCCGCCAACGCTCCTGTGGGGTCGGCAGTCGCAGGCCGCGCTGGGTCAGCATCGCCCGGGCGTCCGTCACCAGCGCCCCCGGGGTGCGCCACAGGTCCGGCGAGGTGACGACCCGCAGCTCCCATCCGGCGTCCCGGATCTCCGCGCGCCGATCGGCGTCGTGCTCCTGCTGCAGGGCATGGTGCTCGCCGTCGTACTCCGAGGCGGCCAGGACCTCCTCCCAGCCGAGATCCAGCCAGAAGACGCCACCGTTGGACCGCGCGACCCGCACCTGGGTCGACGGCTCGGGCAGCCCGGCGAGGACATAGAGCAGGCGCAGCCGGGTCTCCGGACCGGACTGCGCCCCGGCGCGGACGTATGCCGCGGCCTCGCGGGCCAGCCGGGAGGTGCGTCCGGTCGCCGCGTCGACCAGCTCCTCGGGAGTCGTGTGCCCGAGGTGCACGAGCGAGTCGCCCAGCACGACGAGGTCGACCAGGTCGAGACGGTCGGCCAGGTCGAGGAAGGTCTGGACCGCACCGGTCACCAGCTGGCCGTCGACCTCGACGAGGTCCGGCAGGGCGGCATACCGATGCAGGCGTATGCCGCGCGTCCGGGTCCGCGCGCCGGTCACCGCGCCGACGTGGGTCACCGAGGTGAACGGCACGATCGCGCCCAATGCGCGGGCCGCGGTGTGGTGGGTTGCGAAGGCTCCGGCCGGCGTGATGAGCCGGGCCGCCTCGGACCACAGCGCTGCCGTGACCGGGATGCCGGAGTGGATGTAGACGCCGGTGAAGAGTCGGCGGAAGGCGCGACCCTGCATGGCGGTGTCGCTGAGCCCGGCGTGCAGCCCCGCGGCACGGGTGAAGGGGCGGTCGATGTCGATGGGGAGGGAGTCACCCACTCGAGGACGGTTGCGAGACATGCGCCGAGAGTGCCACGCGGCATACCGGGGCGTCCGCGGCTATCCACAGGCGAGGCCTGACCTGTGGACGACACGCCGAAGCGCATTCTCGGACGACACGCCGTGCATGTCATACCGAGGCCCGGGGAGGCGGTTAGTCCGGGATCTAGACGGGGGGGACGGAGCGGCGGCGGTCGGAGAAGTGCCGATCGCGGCGGGAGGCGTAGCGCAGGCGCAGCAGCAGCTCCTCGCGCAGGTCCTCGGCCTCGATGACCGCGTCGACGACGAGGTCGGCAGCCAGCCGCTCGAGGTCGACGTCCTCCTCGTACTCCGCGCGCCGCTCGGCGACATAGGCATCGCGCGCCTCGGCGCCGGACTCGCGCTCGACCTGGGCGATCTTGTTGGCGTAGACCGCGTTGACCGCCGCCTCCGGACCCATCACCGCGATCTTCGCCGTCGGCAGCGCGATCGTCGCGTCCGGCCCGAAGCCGGGCCCGGCCATCGCATAGAGCCCGGCGCCGTAGGCCTTGCGCACGACGACGCAGATCTGCGGCACGGTCGCCTCGCTCACCGCCGAGACCATCTTCGCCCCGTGCCGGATGATGCCGCCCCGCTCGACCTCGGAGCCGATCATGAAGCCGGGCACGTCGGCGAGATAGACGAGCGGGATCGAGAAGGCGTCGCACAGCCAGATGAACCGGGCCGCCTTGTCGGCCGAGTCGGTGAACAGCACGCCGCCCTTGACCGCCGAGTTGTTCGCGACGATGCCGACCGTCTCGCCGGCCAACCGTCCGAAGCCGACGACGAGCTCACCGGCCCACAGCGGCTTGAGCTCGAAGAAGGACTCCTCGTCGAGCAGCCCGTCGATGACGTCGTGGACGTCGAAGGGCACGCTCTCCCGCTCCGGCACGGTATGCCGCGTGAGCGGCTCCGAAGGCGGCTCGCCGTGGTAGACCGGCGGGTGGTCGCGCCACGAGCCGGGCACGTAGGAGAAGTAGAGCTTGGCCAGCTCGATCGCCTCGAGGTCGTCGTGGGCGAGCAGGTCGCCGACGCCGGAGACGGTGCAGTGCATCCGGGCGCCGCCCATCTCCTCGAGGGAGACCCGCTCCCCCACCACCATCTCGGCCATCCGCGGGCTGCCGAGATACATCGAGGCATTGCCCTCGACCATGATGATGAGGTCGCAGAAGCTCGGGATGTAGGCGCCGCCGGCCGCGCTCGGGCCGAAGAGGCAGCAGATCTGCGGCACCCGTCCGGACAGCGCGACCTGGTTGTGGAAGATCCGCCCGGCGCCGCGCCGCCCGGGGAACATCTCGACCTGGTCGGTGATCCGCGCCCCCGCAGAGTCGACGAACCAGAAGACCGGCAGCTCCTCGCGCAGCGCCATCTCGGTGGCCCGGACGATCTTCTCGACGGTGCGCGAGCCCCACGAGCCGGCCTTGACGGTGGGGTCGTTGGCGATGACGATGGCCGGCCGGCCGTCGACGGTGCCGCGCCCGGTGACCACGCCGTCGGCCGGCAGGTCAGCAGCGAGCGCATTGGCGTAGCGGCCGTCCTCGACGAAGGAGCCCTCGTCGAAGAGCAGCGAGATCCGCTCGCGCACATAGAGCTTGCCCTGCTCGGCGAGCTTGCGGCCGGCGGCGTCGGTCAGCGGTGCCGCCGACGCCTGGTATGCCGCGTGCAGCCGCTCGCGCAGGCTGGTCACGCGCGGGTCGGAGTCGTACGGCATCCGGATCTCCTTGGATCTGCCTGCGGCGGACGGGGATTCGTGATGGGACGGGCGAATCCTATTGCGGCAGGCCGAGCCCGCGCGCGATGAGCATGCGCTGCACCTCGGAGGTGCCCTCGCCGATCTCGAGGATCTTCGCGTCGCGATAGAAGCGGGCGACGGGGTACTCCTCCATGAAGCCGTTGCCGCCGAAGACCTGGGTGGCGATCCGGGTCGCGGTGACCGCCGCCTCGCTCGTGTAGAGCTTGGCGATCGCCGCGGCCTGCTTGACCTCGGCCATGCTGCGTCGCCCGGCGTCCTGCTCGTCCTTGAGCCACGCCGCCTTGTAGGTGAGCGTCCGGCACGCCTCGGCCATCACGGCGAGGTCGGCGACCTGGAAGGCGACGCCCTGGTTGACCGCGATCGGCTTGCCGAAGGCGAGCCGGTTCTTCGAGTATGCCGTGGCCTCCTCGAGCATGCGCTGCACCAGACCGGTGGCGAGGGCCGCGATGGCGATCCGGCCGTCGTCGAGGGTGGCGAGGAACTGGGCATAGCCCTTGCCGCGGGTGCCGAGCAGGTTGGCCTCGGGCACCCGGCAGTCCTCGAAGGTGAGGCCGTGGGTGTCGGAGATGTGCCAGCCGAGCTTGTGGTAGGCCGGCTCGACGGTGAATCCCGGTGTGCCGGAAGGGATCATGATCGCGCTGATCTCGGGCTTGCCGTCGTCGCGGGTGCCGGTGCGGGCGGTCACGGTGACCACCGAGGTGATCGACGTGCCCGAGTTCGTGATGAAGGCCTTGGCCCCGTTGACGACCCATTGGCCGTCCTCGACGACCGCCTTGGTCCGGGTGCCCCCGGCGTCCGAGCCGGCCTCCGGCTCGGTGAGCCCGAAGCCCGCGAGCGTGCGCCCGGCGGCGAGGTCGGGCAGCCAGCGCGCCTTCTGCTCGTCGGTGCCGTAGTTCATGATCGGGTTGATGCCCAGGCCGACCCCGGCCTCGAGGGTGATGCCGATCGACTGGTCGATCCGGCCGAGCTCCTCGATCGCGACGCACAGCATGGTGAAGTCACCGCCGTGCTCGTCGCCCTCGGTCTTGCGCGACCCGCCGAACTCCTGCGGGACGACGAGGCCGAAGACCCCGAGCTCGCCGAGCTTGGGGATGAGGTCGGCGGGAAAGAACGAGTCGCGGTCCCACTGCGCGACGTGCGGGGCGATCTCGCCCTCGGCGAACTCCCGCACCAGAGCGCGGAACTCCTCGTGGTCCTGGCTCAGCTCGAACATCGGTGTCCGCTCCTCGTCGTCGATCGCTGCCGGTTGGGCCCTACTTGACGTTAACGTAAACGTAAAGCATGCTGACCGGCATGGCAACCCGGACGTCCGCCCCGAGTGCGCCCACGTGGACCATCGCCCAGATCGCCGACGAGTTCGGGGTGACCCACCGGGCCGTCCGCCACTACGAGGAGCTCGGCCTGATCTCCCCCGAGCGGCGCGGCACCCAGCGGATCTACCACCGGCGCGACCGCACCCGGCTCGGCCTCATCCTGCGCGGCAAGCGCCTGGGCTTCCCGCTCGAGCAGATCCGGACGATCATCGACCTCTACGACGCCCCGCTCGGCAAGGCCAGCCAGCTCGACTACGTGCTCGGCCAGATCGACGACCGCCGTGCCGATCTCGAGCAGCGCCGCCGCGACATCGAGGACGCCCTCGCCGAGCTCGACGGCTTCGAGCGGCGCTGCCGCGAGGAGCGGGCCCGACTCGGGTGACGCGGCATACCGAATCGCGGACGACGATTTGCGAGAAAGTGCTGCGAAGGCGAGGCGAACCTCCCTACACTCCCGAAGCACAGGCACGCTCGGGGGAGCGTGCGCGGGGAGACGGGGGAGTCTCATGCGGTTCAACGCGTTCATGCATCTTCGTCAAGTGCGCTTCGTCGGCCCGGTGGGCGTCGGCAAGTCCAGCGCGATCAGGGCCGTGTCGGACGTCGTCCGACACCAGACCGGCGCCGTCGCCGTCGTCGGCGGGGTGCCGCGCGAGGTCACCGAGGTCGGCGAGTGGGAGGCGCCCGGTGGGGCGGTCATCTCGGTCGTCGCCGCCTCGGAGCGCGAGGTGCCTAGCACCGCCCGGCAGGGCGCCCTGCCGCGGGCCAGCTCGACCGTGCTCTGGCTCTACGGCGACAGCCGCTCGGGCTTCACCGAGGCCAAGCGCTGGCTCGACCAGCTCGCCGGCCAGCCGAGCACCGGTCGGCTCACCGTGGCGGTGACCCGGATGGGCCCGCTCCACCACCCTGGCTACGGCGCTGCGGGCAGCAAGCTCAGCCTCGAGGACGTCGAGGCCCTCGTGTGGTGCTATGACCGCAACGTCCCTGTCCTGCAAGCCGATCCGCGTGAGCGCGCCGATGTCGTGCGCGTGCTCGCAGCGGCGATGCGCGGCTCGATCGGGCTGGCCGAGACGGCCTGACTCCCCCGTCGTCAGTCCGGCGCGTCCATCGAGAAGCGGTCCGGGTCTGGACCGGTGCGCATGCCCCGGTCCAGACCCGCGATCGCCTGCAGGTCCTCGGCGTCGAGCGTGACCTGCGCCGCCGCGAGGTTCTCGCGGATCCGCGACGGGGTCACCGACTTCGGGATGACGACACAGCCGAGCGCGAGATGCCAGGCGATGATCGCCTGAGCCGGCGTCACGCCATGCTTGGCCGCCACCGCGCTGACAACCGGGTCGTCGAGCACCTGCTTGCCCGAGGCGAGCGGGCTCCACGACTCGGTGACCACCCCGTGCTCGGCGTGGAACCCGCGCAGCTCACGCTGCTGCAGATAGGGGTGCAGCTCGACCTGGTTGATCGCCGGCAGCTCCCCGGTCTCGTCGAGCAGTCGCTGCAGGTGCGGGACGTGGAAGTTGCACACCCCGACAGCCCGGACCCGACCCTCGTCGCGCAAGGCCAGCAGCTCACGCCAGGCCCCGACATAGGCGTCCGCCTTCGGCACCGGCCAGTGGATGAGGAACAGGTCGAGCTGGTCCAGCCCCAGCCGCTCCATCGACGCGTCGAAGGCCGCCCGCACCCGGCGCTGGTCGTCGTTCCAGACTTTCGTCGTGACGAAGACGTCGCCACGCGGCATACCCGATGCGCGCAGCGCGCGACCGACACCGGCCTCGTTGCCGTAGATCCGTGCGGTGTCGATGTGCCGATAGCCCGCGTCGAGGGCCACCGCCACCGCCTCGTCGACCGACTCGTCGGGCACCTGCCACACCCCGAAGCCCAGCTGGGGCACGGTGATCGAGCCGCCCGCGCCGGCGCGCAGGGGGACATCGGGGACGGGTGTCACGCGGGAGTCGGTCATCCCCACACCCTAGGCGCCAGCCTCCCGGATCACGGCTGGTCACCCCCATAGACTGACGCCGCCAGCTCTCCACGCACCGACCTGGCAGCGACGCCACACTCCGAGGGGACCTCATGCGCACCGTGATCGGCCACGCCGTCCGCCACCAGGTGGCCTTCGTCGGCCCGTTCGGGGTGGGCAAGACCACCGCCGTCCACGCGGTCTCCGACACCGATGTCGTCAACACCGACGTCTCCACCCGGGCGCTGCCGCGCCCCGGCAGCCCGCGCAAGGCCACGACGACGGTCGGCATCGACTACGGCGAGTGGACCACGCCCGCGGGCGTCACCATCGGCGTCTACGGCACGCCTGGCCAGGAGCGCTTCTCCCCCGCCCGCCGGGGCGCCGCCACCAAGGCCCACTGCGTGCTCTGGCTCTTCGGCAACCAGCCCTACGGCGTCGACGAGGGCGAGGAGTGGCTCGGCTACCTCGGCGCCGACAGCTGGCGCCGCCTCACCGTCGCGGTGAGCCGGCTCGGCGAGCGCAAGGGCTGTCCCGACCTCGCGGCATACGGGCGGATGGCGCACCGCTTCGACAAGTCAATCCCGGTGGTGGCGGCGGACCCGCGGGAGCGAGACGATGTCGAGCGGGTGGTTCTCACCGCCCTGCGGGGGGCAGACCGCCGCACGGCTCGAAAGGCAGCAAGCGCATGACCGACCACGTCAACGTCGGGATCGACCCAGCCGACTCGGCGGCCGACCGTTTCGAGAGCGAGAGCCACGACCAGCAGTGGCTCGACTGGTGCGCAGAGGCCGGTCAGGTCGCGCTCCCGCACCTGCTCAAGCTGCACGAGGACATCCCGCGCACCACCGCGGCGATGCTGTGCACCGCCGACGGGTTCAACCTGTGCGCCCTCGGCATCGACGCCGCCGCGGTCGGCCAGCTCGCGGCACTCACGAGCAGCCTGTATGCCGTGTCCAGCGCCGCCGTGCGGCCCGGCCGGGGCGCGCCGGCCGATCTCGACTACGTCACGCTGGCCACCGGCGACACCCTGCGGGTCGTCTCGGCCCTCGACCACGCCCGGCTCGGCCGGCTCATCCTGTGGGCCAACGCCACCCAGGTCCCGCTCGGCATGCTGCTCATCGGCGTGCGGGGCGCCGCAGCCCGGATCGCGGCCGAGTTCGACGGCCTCGAGGGGCCACCCGCAGCCCCCGCAGCCCCAGCAGTCGCGGCGGCGGACGAGGCGGACCAGTCCGAGGCGCCGGCTGATGACGAGGCGGTGGTCGAGACCGAGCAGGAGCCTGCGGCCGAGGCCGACTCGCAGGCCGAGGCCTGGACTGACCCCGAGGCGGGTGCCGAGCCCGAGGGCGAGGTCGACGCCGAGCACGCCGACGAGCCGACGGGCGAGGACGACGACCTCGAGCCAACCGACGACCAGAACGACGAGCCGGCCGTGGACGAGCCGGTCGACGACGAGGCCACGCTCGACGAGCCGATGCACGACGAGGCCACCGACGACGAGCAAGCCGAGGCAACGCACGACGAGCCAACGTACGACGAGCCGAGCGAGGACCTCGTCGACGAGCAGCCGGGCCCGCGCCTGGAGCCCGAGGACGTCGACGGCTACGAGCCCGGCAGCGGACGCGACGACGATGACGACGACTCCCCTTATCGTCGTCTCGAGCCGCCGACCCGTCCCGGCTCCGGCGAGGAGGACTGACATGCAGGTCGACTTCGCTGCGCTCGAGGAGGCCGTCGCCGGCGTCCGCACCGAGCTCCCGATCGCGCTCATCGGCGTCGACATCTGGGACCGCGAGACCGGGCTGAGCCTCGCCTCGCACAACTCCCAACCGGATGCGTCCGCGATCGTCGGCGCCACCGTCGCCGAGCTCAACCGGGCGCTCGCCGTCACCGGCTTCTCCCAGCTCGGCCGGTTCGTGCTGCTCGACCTGCAGGACGGGCGCACCATGCTCATCGTCATCCACGACGAGCCGGTGCTCACCGGCCTGCTGCTGCAGACCTCGAGCATGACGCTCTCAGTGGTCCTCAACATCGCGCTGCCCCGGCTGCTCGCCGACGTCAGCGCCGCAGTCACCGACTGAGCCGTCCCCACTGAGCCGCCCCGCGGCATACCGGTTGGTCCTTGCCCGTCCGGCCGATCAGGTATGCCGCTCGCCGCACCGTCTGTGAGGCTCGCCCGGGCACCCCTGGCGTGACGGGTGGCTGGCGATAGAGTCCGGATATGCCGATCTCCAAGGTCCTCATCGCCAACCGCGGCGAGATCGCCGTCCGCATCGCGCGCGCCTGCAAGGACGCCGGCATCGGCTCGGTGGCCGTCTATGCCGAGCCCGACCGCGACGCCCTGCACGTCAAGGTCGCCGACGAGGCCTATGCGCTGGGCGGGTCGACCCCCGGTGACTCCTACCTCGTGCAGCAGAAGCTGCTCGACATCGCCGCGCAGGCGGGCGCCGACGCCGTGCACCCCGGCTACGGCTTCCTCGCCGAGAACGCGAGCTTCGCCCAGGCGGTCATCGACGCCGGGCTGACCTGGATCGGACCCGGCCCCGAGGCGATCGACTCCCTCGGTGACAAGGTCAAGGCGCGGCACATCGCGCTCAAGGCCAAGGCGCCGCTCGTGCCCGGCACGTCCGACCCGGTGAGCGGGCCCGACGAGGTCGTCGCCTTCGCGAAGGAGCACGGGCTCCCGGTCGCCATCAAGGCGGCATACGGTGGCGGTGGCCGTGGCCTCAAGGTGGCTCGCACGCTCGAGGAGATCCCCGAGCTCTACGACTCGGCGGTGCGCGAGGCGGTCACCGCCTTCGGTCGTGGCGAGTGCTTCGTCGAGCGCTTCCTCGACCACCCGCGGCACGTCGAGACCCAGTGCCTGGCCGACCAGCACGGCAACGTCGTCGTCGTGTCGACCCGCGACTGCTCGCTGCAGCGGCGCAACCAGAAGCTCGTCGAGGAGGCGCCCGCGCCGTTCATCACCGACGAGCAGCACACCGAGCTGGTCCGGGCGAGCAAGGCGATCCTCAAGGAGGCCGGCTACGTCGGGGCCGGCACCTGCGAGTTCCTCGTCGGCCCGGCCGGCGACATCTCCTTCCTCGAGGTCAACACCCGGCTGCAGGTCGAGCACCCGGTGACCGAGGAGGTCACCGGCATCGACCTGGTCCGCGAGATGTTCAAGATCGCCAACGGCGAGGCGCTGAGCTTCACCGACCCCGAGCCGCACGCGCACTCGATCGAGTTCCGGATCAACGGCGAGGACGCCGGTCGCGGCTTCCTGCCCGCGCCGGGCACGGTGACGACGATGGTCGTGCCGCACGGCCCCGGCGTGCGCTGGGACTCCGGCATCGAGCAGGGCGACACGGTCGCCGGCGCCTTCGACTCGATGATCGCCAAGCTCGTGGTCACCGGTCGGGATCGGCAGCAGGCGCTCGAGCGGGCCCGACGGGCGCTCGACGAGCTGGTCATCGAGGGCATGCCCACGGTGACGCCGTTCCACCGGGTGGTCGTGCGTGACCCGGCCTTCGCGCCGGCGGACCCGGAGCAGAAGTTCACCGTGCACACCCGGTGGATCGAGACCGAGTTCGACAACCAGATCGCCGCGTATGCCGGTCCCGCCGGCGACGCGCCCGAGGCCCAGGAGCGGCAGACCGTCGTCGTCGAGGTCGGCGGCAAGCGGGTCGAGGTGTCGCTGCCCGGTGGCCTGTCCCTCGGTGGAGGAGGTGGCGCCGGAGGCAGGGCGAAGAAGGCGGCGCCGAAGCGGTCCGGAGCGAGCAAGGCGGGCGCGGCAGCCTCCGGTGACGCGGTCACCGCCCCGATGCAGGGCACCATCGTCAAGGTCGCCGTCGAGGAGGGCCAGACCGTGGCCCAGGGCGACACGGTCGTCGTGCTCGAGGCGATGAAGATGGAGCAGCCGATCACCGCCCACAAGGCGGGGGTCGTGACCGGACTGTCGGCCACCGTCGGCGAGACGGTGACCAGCGGCACGGTGCTCGCCGAGATCAAGGACGCAGCCGAGGGCTGACCGGCTGCCGGTGTCGGAGGCCTAGCGGGCGGCGGCCGGCGGGCGGCGACCGGCGGGCGGCGACCGGCGGACGCGAGGCCGGCCGCGCACGCGGCGGGCGGCACGAGGCGGGCGCCACGAGGCGGACGGCACGAGGCGGGCGGCACGAGGCCGGCGGCCGCGCCGCGGCATACACTCCTGCGATGACCGTCATGCTCCCGGCGACCGCCGGCGTGCCCCTGGAGGCGGCCGAGCAGGGCGGCTTCTCCTTCGTCAACCTGTTCATCCTGCTGGCCGTCGCCGCGATCGTCGTGCCGGCCTATCTGCGGCTGCGCGCCAAGCTGAGCCGGGACCGCCGCGCTCGCTGGGCGCGGGAGGACGAGGAGTATCGCGCCGCGGTCGAGGCGCGGGACCGACAGCAGCGCGACGAGCGCTGAGTCCGCGGCATCGCGACCGAAAGTCCACACTGGAGCGGCTTTCGGACGGGGAGCGCGCTGCATACCGACTGAAAGTCGACGGTCGAGGCAGTTCCTGTCGCACTCGACCCGAGCTGCCCTGTGGATAACGTCCGAGCCCCTCGCTCGCGCTGTGCCAGAGTGCGCGCATGTCGTCAGCACCCGCCCCGTCGCCGGGTCATCGCCGCCTCGACCCGCGGCAGCCCTTCACCGTGGCCGAGTGGCTCGCTGCCGGCCGGCCGATCCGGCCCCTGCGCAACGGCAGCCATCGCCGAGTGCTCCGCGGCGTCTATGTCGCCGCCACGAGCCACCTGACACCGGGGCTGTGGGCCAGAGCCGCCCTCAAGGCCACGCCCGCCGCCTCCTTCGTCACCCATCACACGGCGGCCAGACTGTTCGGCGCAGTCGTGCCGGACTCCGTCTCGGTGCATGTCGGCACGACCTCAGCGCGCACCGGATCGGTCGCCGGGGTCGTCGTCCATCGGTATGCCGCCCCGCCTCCGACCACGCTCCAGGGCGGCGTGCGGGTCACCACCGCCGTCCAGACCTTCCTGGACCTGGCCGCGGGGCTCGATCTCGTCGACCTCGTCGCACTGGGTGACAGCCTCGTCTTCCTCGGGCAGGTCTCCCTCGACGACCTGAGAACGGCGGCTGCCGGTCACCGGGTCGGGGTGCTCGGTCCGCCCGGCGAGCGGCAAGCTTCGTGCGCGCTCGCGTGGAGTCGGGCATGGAGAGCCGGGTGCGCATGCTGTTCGTCCTCGCCGGGCTGCCTGAGCCGACGGTCAACGTGTCGGTGTCCGCGCGCGGCGGGCGACTCCGCTACCGCATCGATCTGGCCTGGGAGCAGGTGCGGGCGGCCGTCGAGTACGACGGCCGGCACCACATCGCCCGACAGGACCAATGGCAGCACGACATCGACCGGCGGGAGGCGCTGGAGGCCGAGGGGTGGCGCTTCGTGGTGCTGACGAGTCGGGACGTCTACCAGACGCCCGGACGGACCATCGAGCGGACCGTCGCGGCCCTCACCGCCGCCGGCCTGCCCGGCCTCGGACCGGTCAAGAACGAGTGGCGCCGGCACTTCCCCGACCGATCCGCTGTGGCCTGACGGCGGGCCCGAGGACGGGGCCGAAAGTCGCTCGAGTGTGGACCTTCTGCCGCCGGACCTGGTGATCCACGACCGAAGGTCGCTCGAGTGTCGACTTTCTGCCGCCGTACCTCATGATCCACGACCGAAAGTGCGTCGAGTGTCGACTTTCTGCCGGGGGGCGGCGGGGCGGGGACCGGATCTAGCGGGTCAGGCCCTGCCCGGCCGAGTGCAGCCGACGGGCGGCCTCGGCGAGCGAGCCGCTCATCGACGGGTAGACGGTGAAGGCATTGGAGAGCTGGTCGGCGGTGAGGCTGTTCTCGACCGCGACGGTGATCGGGAAGATCAGCTCCGAGGCGCGCGGCGCGACGACGACGCCACCGAGGATCGTCCCCTGGCCGGGCCGGGCGAAGATCTTCACGAAGCCGTCGTGGAAGGCGTCCATCTTGGCCCGGGCATTGGTGGCCAGCGGCATGCTCAGCACCTGCGCGTCGACCTCGCCGGCGTCGACCTGCTGCTGGGACACGCCGACGGTGGCGATCTCGGGGTCGGTGAAGACGTTGGCCGACACGACGCTCAGGTCCAGCGGCCGCACCGCGTCGCCGAGCGAGTGCCACATCGCGATCCGGCCCTGCATGGCGGCGACCGACGCGAGCGGGAAGACGCCGGTGCAGTCGCCCGCGGCATACACGCCACGGACCGACGTGCGCGAGACGCCGTCGACGGCGACGTAGCCGCCGCGGACCGTCTCGACGCCCACCTCCTCGAGCCCGAGCCCGGCCGTCTGCGGGACCGACCCGACCGCGAGCAGGGCATGCGAGCCCTCGACCGCACGGCCGTCCTCGAGCCGCACGACGACACCGTCGGCGGTGCGCTCGACCGCCGCCATCCGCGAGCGCGACAGCACGGTCATCCCCTCGCGGCGGAAGACGTCCTCGACGACCTTGGCCGCGTCGGAGTCCTCGCCCGGCAGCACCTGGTCGCGGGAGGAGACGAGGGTGACCTCGCTGCCGAGGCCGAGATAGGCCTGGGCGAGCTCGGCCCCGGTGACGCCGGAGCCGACGACGACGAGCCGCTCAGGCAGGTCGTCGAGATCGTAGATCTGGGTCCAGGTGAGGATCCGCTCGCCGTCGGGGCGGGCGGTGTCCATGACGCGAGGCGTCGCCCCGGTGGCGATGAGCACGACGTCAGCGGGGAGCTCCTCGCTCGAGCCGTCGGCGTGCGCGACGGCGACCCGGTCGGGCGCGACGAGCCGGCCGGTGCCGGCGATGACCCGCACGCCGTCGCCGGTGAGCCGCTCGCGGATGTCGCCGCTCTGCGCGGCGGCGAGGTCGAGGATGCGCGCGTTGACCGCGCGCAGGTCGGTGGCCTGCACCGCCCGGTCGGCCATCGCGACGCCGAGCTCGTGCACGGACTTGGTGCGGCGCAGCACGTGGGCGGTCGAGATGAGGCTCTTGCTCGGCACACAGTCGGTGAGGACGCACGACCCGCCGAGGCCGTCGCGGTCGACGACGGTGACGGCGGCGCCGAGCCGGGCGGCGACGAGGGCGGCCTCGTAGCCCCCCGGTCCGCCGCCGATGATGACGACCTGGTCATGGCGAGCGATCACCCGCCTATCCAACCACCCGGTATGCCGCGTGGCTCACCAACCGCGGGCCCCCGGACTCCGCGCCTACGGGCCCCCTGCCTCCCGGACGGGCAGGTCAGCGGGAGCGGTCGGGGACGACGCCGAGGTCGATGAGCGACTCGGCGGTGGCGACGACCGCGTCGGCGGCCGGGCGGGGCGACCAGCCGAGCCGCTCGATCGCCAGGGCCGAGCTGCCGCGCCGCACCTGGCCGAGCTCGGGCACGACCTGGCGCAGCGACCGGTCGACCAGCGCGAGCGCGCGCACGACCGCGCCCGGCACCCGGCGGCTGGGCACCCGCACCCGAGCCCCCAGCCGATCCCGCAGCAGCTGGCCCATCTCCCACATGCTCAGCTCGCCCGACGTCGCGAGCAGCCGCAGCCCGGCCGCAGCCGGGTCGGTCATCGCCCGGACGTGCAGGTCGACGACGTCGCGGACGTCGACGACTCCGAAGGTCAGCGGCGCCACCCCGGGCACCGAGCCGTCGATGAGCCGCTTGACGATCTCGAGCGAGGCCGAGGAGGCCGGCTCCAGCGCCGGCCCGAAGATCGCCACCGGGTTGACGGTCACCAGCTCCAGCCCGGCCCCGTCACCCTGCACGAACGCCCAGGCCGCCCGCTCGGCGATCGTCTTGCTCTTGACGTAGGCCGTGATCCCCGGCGCCGTCGGATCGGTCCAGCGCTGCTCGTCGGCGACGTCGTAGTCCGGCGGCCCGTAGCCGATCGCCGCGAACGACGAGGTCAGGACGACCCGCGGGATGCCGGCCGCGCGCGCCGCCCGCAGCACCCGCAGCGCACCGTCCCGGGCCGGCACGACGAGGTCGTCCTCGTGCTCGGGCAGCCCGACCGGGAGGGGCGAGGCGAGATGCAGCACCTGCCCGCAGCCCTCGACGGCATCCGCCCAGCCGGCGTCGGCGGTGAGGTCGGCCTCGACGAGCTCGAGCCGGGCCAGGTGCGCACTCAGGTCGCCGTCGCCAGCCGACCCACCGGCATACAGCGGTATGCCGCGCGCCACGAGCGCACGGACCTCGCCCTCCCGGCGCAGCGAGCGCACCGTGGCGCGCACCTGATGGCCGTCGGCGAGCAGCCGGGCAACCTGGTGCGAGCCGAGGAAGCCCGACCCGCCGGTGACGAGGACCGGCGCTGGTGACGATGACATCGAGTCCTCCGGGGTCGGGTGCGCCAAGCGGGCGACGGGCAAAGGCTACGCTCACGCCGTGACCACCGACTCGCCCTCCCCCGCCGACCCCTTCGCGCTCGCCGAGGAGGCCGCCGCGGTCATCGCCGAGCGCACCGGCGCGGCCCGGCACGACGTCGCCCTCGTGCTCGGCTCGGGCTGGGGCCAGACCGGTGATCTCGTCGGCGAGACCCTCGCGAGCGTCGACAACGCCGACGTCCCGGGCTTCCACCGGGCGGCGGTGGCCGGCCACTCGGGCTCGATGCGCTCGGTCGCCATCGGCGACACCGGCCGGCGGGCGCTCGTCTACGGCACGCGCACCCACTTCTACGAGGGGCGCGGCGTCGCCGCCGTGGTGCACGCCGTGCGCACGGCCAAGGCCGCCGGCTGCCACACCATCGTGCTCACCAACGGCTGCGGTGGCCTGCGCCCCGAATGGCGGCCCGGCACCCCGGTGCTCATCAGCGACCACCTCAACCTCACCGGGGCGACCCCGCTCGAGGGCGCGACCTTCGTCGACCTCACCGACCTCTACTCCGCGCGCCTGCGCGGCATCGCCCGCGAGGTCGACCCGACCCTCGACGAGGGCGTCTACGTGCAGTTCCGCGGGCCGCAGTACGAGACCCCCGCCGAGGTCCGGATGGCCAAGACGCTCGGCGGCGACCTCGTCGGCATGTCGACCACCCTCGAGGCGATCGCGGCCAGACACGTCGGGCTCGAGGTGCTCGGCATCTCGCTGGTCACCAACCTCGCCGCTGGCATCACCGGCGAGC
>DAOTIG010000060.1:0-18280 GCA_035448065.1 Dermatophilaceae bacterium | reverse complement strand
TATACATTCCCCCGCAGAACTATGCACCCAAGATTCTCGCCGAGCGGACCATCGCCCGCCGAGCGGACCATCGCTCCGCGGCTCAGCCGGCCGTCCCGCGCTCGGCCGGATGCCGCCGGCGCAGATCCCGCTGCAGGGCCAGGGCGGCCAGTGCGCCGAGCCCCGATGTCGCCAGGGTGATCAGCCAGGTCCACTGCCACCCGCCGACGATGCCGACGACCGCGGCGGCGAACGGCGGCCCAAGCACCTGGCCGGCCGAGGACAGCTGCTGGATCCAGCCGACGCTCGTCGAGACCGTCGTCGCCGAGGGCGCGATCTTCGGGGCGAGCGCGAAGAGCGCACCCGGCACGAGGCCACCGACCGTCGAGAAGAGGAGCGCACCGGCATACCGGATGACCGGCGCGCCCTCGGTGAGACTGGTGAAGGCGAGGAACGAGCCCACCGCCTGACCGCCCAGGCCGGTGACGAGCAGGGTCGCCGGCGAGCGACCTCGGTGCAGTCCCCAGCCGGCCGCGAGGTTGCCGATGACGTTGCAGAACGGCACGATTCCGGACAGCAGGGCGCCGGTGGCGCCGACCCAGCCGGCGGCGGCATAGAGCGTCGGCAGGAAGCCGATGACCGCCATCCACTGGCTGGCGTAGAGGCCGAAGACGGCCGCCGCCAGCCACGGGCCGCGATGGGTGAGGGTGCGCCGGGCCCGGCCGACGAGGCCCTCCCCGGCCGGCGCGGAGCCACCGCGCAGCGGGTCGGGCGGCACCAGCAGCGCGACGAGGGTGCCCATCAGTGCGGTGCCGGCGGCCACGGCCCACCACCACCACGGCCACCCCGGGCCGTGGATGAGCAGTGGCCCGAGGATGAGGGCGAGCCCGGTGCCGAAGGGGACGTAGGCGCCCCACACGCCGAGCATGCGGGTGACGTGGTCGTCCTGGAGCAGCCGGCGGATGAGGCCTGGGGCGGGGACGGTCGTGAGCAGGACCCCGACGCCCTCCGCCGCGCGCAGCGCGAGCAGCGCCCCGACCGAGTGGGCGAAGCCGCCGGCGATGCCGGCCACGGTGACGAGCGTGAGGCCGGTGAGCATGGTGCGTCGCAGGCCGATGCCGTCGGCGGCGGTGCCGATGACGATGCCGAGCAGCATGCCGGCCAGCTGGACGAGCGAGACGAGCCAGCCGGCCTGCACGAGGGTGACCCCGAGCTGCTCCTGCAAGGCCGGGATGGCCGGCGCCAGCTTGCCGATGTGGAATGCCGCAGCGACGCCGGCGGCGACGACGATCCAGGCCGGCAGCAGTCCGGATTGACGGGTCACGCTGATCACCGCTCCTCAGCGCTGGACGGCTCCATGACGTTGGCCGGCGAGAGCGACGGCCGCGTCGCGGTGGGCGCTCACCTCGTCGGTGGTGAGGGTACGGTCCGGCGCGCGGAAGGCCAGCCGGAAGGCCAGCGAGCGCTTCCCCTCACCGACCTGCTCGCCCCGGTAGACGTCGAAGAGCGCCACCCACTCGAGCGTCTCGCCGGCGCCCTCGCGCAGGGTCGCCTCGAGCTCGCCGGCGGCGACCGACTCGTCGACGACGAGCGCCACATCGGTGAGCGCGACCGGCCGGGTCGAGAAGGGCCGGCCACGCGTCGGCTGCTCGCTCGCGGCGCTGAGCACGTCGACCGACCACTCGGCGGCACAGGTGCGGGCCGGCAGGTCGAGGGCGGCCAGGACGCGCGGGTGCAGCTCGCCGGCATGGCCGAGCAGGGTGCCGTCGGCGAGGGTGATCCGGGCGCAGCGCCCGGGATGCCAGGGCGCGTATGCCGCTGCGCTCACCTCGACCGGCACGGCCAATGCGGCCGCGACGGTGCGGATCGCGTCGACGGCGTCGGTCCAGTCGACCGGCCGGCCCGGCCCCCACCAGCCGCCGGGGGCCCCGTCACCGGCGAGGACGACGGCGGCATGCCGAGGCTGCGGCGGGACGGCCGCGTCGATGGCCGCGATCGTCTCGTCGTCGGGCCGCCGGTCGACCCCGGGCACCGGCGCGGTGTGCGCCGCCCCCGGGGCCGGCCGGGTCACGAGGCCCAGCTCGAACAGCGCCACATCACGAACCCCGCGAGAGACGTTGCGGCGCAACGCATCGAGCACGGTGTCGAGCACCGAGGTGCGCATCAGCGGCGCCTCGTCGGACAGCGGGTTGGCCAGCCGGACAGCGGCCCGTCGGGGGTCGTCGGCATCGAGGCCGAGCAGGTCGGCGAAGCCCGCGGACACGAAGGGATAGGTCAGCACCTCGGTCAGCCCGCGAGCGGCAAGGGTGTTCGCGACGATCCGGCGCACCTGCTGGTCGTGGGTGAGGCCGCGCCCGGCGGGCGGGGTCGGCACGACCGACGGGATGCGGGAGTAGCCGTCGATGCGGGCGACCTCCTCGGCGTAGTCCGGCCCGTCGACGAGGTCGGGCCGCCACGACGGCGGGGTGACGAGCACATGCGTCTCGTCGCAGCCCTCCCCCTGCTCGTCGACCCGACAGCCGAGCCGGCGCAGGATCTCGAGGACCCGCTCGCGCGAGTAGGGCACGCCGACGAGGGTCGCCGGCAGCTGCGTGTCGAGCCGGTATGCCGCGCGGTCGGCGCTCTGGTCGACGTCGGCCGCGCCCGGGTCGGCGGTGCCGCCACCGAGCTCGACGAGCAGGTCGACGGCGAGCTGGGCGGCCGCGCCGGTGACCCGCGGGTCGACGCCCCGCTCGAAGCGCTTGGACGCCTCGGAGACGAGCCGGTGGCGCCGCGAGGTGCGGGCGATGCTCACCGGGTCGAAGTGGGCGGCCTCGATGAGCACGTCGGTCGTCGTCGCGGTGACCTCGCTGGTGGCACCGCCCATGACGCCGGCGAGCGCGAGCGGGGTGCTTCCGCCGTCGGTGATGAGCAGGTCCTCGGGATGCAGCTCGCGCTCGACGCCGTCGAGCGTGGTGAGCCGCTCGCCCTCGCGGGCCCGGCGCACGCTGATCGAGCCTGACAGCGTGTCGAGGTCGAAGGCGTGCAGCGGCTGGCCGACGAGCAGCATGACGTAGTTGGTGACGTCGACGGCCAGCGAGATCGGCCGCATGCCGGCCTGGGTGAGCCGGGCCTGCATCCACGCCGGCGACGGCGCCGCCGGGTCGACGCCGCGGACGATCCGCGCGACGTAGCGGTCGCAGCCGGGCCGGCCGTCGATCGGCGTCGCATCGGTGAGGTGCACGGCATACCCGCCGGTGTTGTCCCGCGGCACGCCGGAGAGCAGCCCGGGGTCGCGGTAGCCGCCCTCGGGGCTGCCCTGGGAGTGCCAGTACTCGCGGGCGATGCCGCGCATCGAGAAGCAGTAGCCACGGTCGGGGGTGATGTTGAGCTCGATGACCGGGTCGCCGAGGCCGAGCAGCGCGATGGCGTCGTCGCCGGGCTGCAGGCCGGCGGCCCGCTCGGCCCCGAGATAGCGGGACAGCACGATGATGCCGCTGTGATCCTCGCCGATGCCGAGCTCGTCCTCGGCGCAGATCATGCCGTTGGAGACCCGGCCGTAGGTCTTGCGCGCCGAGATGGTGAAGCCACCGGGCAGCGTGGCCCCGGGCAGCACGACGACGACGAGGTCACCGACCTCGAAGTTCGTTGCGCCGCAGACGATCTCCTGGTCCTTGTCGTCGCTGACCCGCTGGCCGTGCGGGCCGACGTCGACGGTGCAGTAGCGGATCGTCTTGCCGTTCTTCTGGACTTGCTCCTCGATGGTGAGGACGCGGCCGACGACGAGCGGGCCGGTGAGGTCGCCGCCGTGGATCGCCTCCTCCTCCAGGCCGACGGCGACGAACGAGGCGGCGACGTCGGCGCCGGTGGCACCGGCAGGCACGTCGACGAGCTCGCGCAGCCAGGACAGGGGCACTCTCATGTCACACCGCCATCCCGAACTGGGCCGAGAAGCGCACATCGCCCTCGACCATGTCGCGCATGTCGGAGAGTCCGTTGCGCAGCTGCAGGGTCCGCTCGATGCCGAAGCCGAAGGCGAAGCCGGTGTAGACGTCGGGGTCGATGCCGCAGGCGATGAGCACCTTGCGGTTGACCATCCCCGAGCCGCCGAGCTCGATCCAGCCCGACCCGCCACAGGTGCGGCACCCGCTGTCCGTGCCACCGGCGCCACGGCATACGTGGCACTGGAAGTCGGTCTCCATCGACGGCTCGGTGAACGGGAAGTAGGAGGCCCGCACCCGGGTCTTGACGTCGCCGAACATCGCGTGGACGAAGGCGTCGATCGCACCGCGCAGGTGCGCCATGGTCAGCCCCCTGTCGACGGCGAGGCACTCGAGCTGGTGGAAGACCGGCGAGTGCGTGGCGTCGAGCTCGTCGGTGCGGAAGACCTTGCCCGGCACGACGACGTAGATCGGCGGGGTGCGGGTGAGCATGGTGCGGATCTGCCCGGGCGACGTGTGGGTCCGTAGCACCAGCCCACCGTCGGGCGGGTCGACGAAGAAGGTGTCCTGCATCTGCCGGGCCGGGTGGTCCTTGCCGAGGTTGAGGGCATCGAAGTTCATCCACTCCGACTCGACCTCGGGACCCTCGGCGACCTCCCAGCCCATGCCGACGAAGACGTCGGCGAGCCGCTCCTGGGTGAGCTCGATCGGGTGCCGCGCGCCGTGCGGGCGGCGGGCCGTCGGCATCGTCACATCGACCCGCTCGGCGACCAGGATCCGCTCGTCGCGCTCGGCCTCCAGGGCGCTGACGCGCTCGGTGTATGCCGCCTGCACGGCCGCGAGCGCCGCACCGACCCGCTTGCCCGCCTCGGCCTTCGCGGACGGGGGCAGCGCGCCGATCTCGCGGCGGGCCTGCGCCACCGGGCCCTTGTCGAGGTGGGCGAGCCGGGCCGCCTTGAGCGCCTCGAGATCGCCGGCCGCGGCGAAGGCGGCCTGCGCCGCTGCGACAGCGGCGTCGAGGGCCGACGGATCGAGGGCGGCCACCTGGACCGGGTCGTACGGGTTGTTCGGCGCGGACATGATCCCCACAGGAGCTCGTGAGACGGGCAGTTGGGCGGCCGGACGGGACGGGCCTGCCGACGGGCAAGTCTATGGGGCGACTCGACCGGTCTCGTCGGGCTCGCCCGCCGGGAGGCTGAACGTGAACAGCGCTCCTCCGGTCGGCACGTTGCCGGCGACGATCCGACCACCGTGGGCCTCGACGAGCGCCTTGACGACGTAGAGCCCGAGGCCGGTGTTGCCCTGACCCGGCTGGTGCCAGAACCGGCCGAAGATCACCGAGCGCAGTCGGCGCGGGATCCCGGCACCCTCGTCCGCGACCGAGATGAGCACCGCGGGGCGGGGGTCTCCGTCGGCGCCGTCGGCGAGGTCGACGGTGCCGGGCCGGGCCGTCACCGTGATCCGGCCGCCACCGTGCTTGACCGCGTTGTCCAGCAGGTTGATGACGATCTGGTCGAGCCGGTCGGGGTCGGCCCAGGTGACCGGCAAGGGCCGGTGCACATGGAGGTGGACCCGCTCCTCATCGAGGCCGAGCGCCGACAGCCGGCGCCGGTGTCGCTCGACGGTCTCGCCGATGTGGATGTGCTGCCGGCGCACCTGCAGTCGGCCGGCGTCGATGCGCGACACGTCGAGCAGGTCGGCGACCAGCCGGGCGATCCGATCCGCGTCGGCCTCGATGGTCTCGATCATCAGCCGCTTCTGCTCGTCGCCGAAGCGGTCCCAGCGGCGCAGCATCGTGGACGAGAAGCCCTTGACCGAGGTGAGCGGCGAGCGCAGCTCGTGGGCGAGAGTGGACAGCAGGGCGGCGTGATCGCGCTCGGCCCGCTGTCGCGCCAGGGTGTCGCGGACCGAGAGCACGACCCGGATGACCGGTCCCCTGGGGAGAGCTCGGACATACCTCGCCGTCACGAGCACGCCGACGCCGGCCGGGGTCCACAGCAGCTTCTCACGGTGCCCCGTGCGGCTGGACAACCCCACCCAGGGGCTGGCCAGATCCCACCAGGAACGGCCCTCGGCGTCGGTGAGCGGAATCGCCAGCTCCAGAGGTCGCCCGATCAGCCCTTGGTGGTCCACGTGCAAGATGGCACCGGCGCGCTGGTTGGCGAACCTGATCACCCGGTCGGCGTCGACGGTGATGACGCCGTCCGGCAGCATGTCGGCCAGGGAGTGAACGACCTGCTCCTCGCTGGACGACGGCTGACCCGCCGCAGCCGCGAGCGCGGCGACGCCGCCCGCCTCGGTCATCTGACCAGACTAGCCAGCGCTGCGGCGACTCGGGCCCGGTTGACGATGATCCGGGGCACTGAGTCGGCCGGACGCGTCGTCTGCCATGGCCTGGCGAGTCGCCCCGGTGTGGGTGATCGACGCATAAAGGCACACGGTCGCCGCCATAGCGAGGTTGAGCGACTCGGCCCGGCCACGAATCGGCACCCGCACGACGAGGTCGCAGCGATCCCGCAGGATCACCGGTAAACCCCACGCCTCGTTGCCGAAGACCCACGCGTGTGGCGTGGCCAGCAGTCCCGCATCGAGCTCAGGCAGAGTGACATCCCCCTGTCCGTCGGCGGCCAGCAACGGGATGCCGTCGTCACGGAGCCGGGCGAGGAGCTGCTCGGCCGCAATCCCGGCGATGACGGGAACATGGAACAGGGAGCCCGCGGTAGAGCGGACGACCTTGGGACTCCAGACGTCGACACTCCCGGCCGAGACGAGCACGCCGTCGGCACCGACGGCGTCGGCCCCCCGCACCACGGTGCCGAGGTTGCCCGGGTCGCGGACATGGGTCAGCACGACGAGCAGCTGTGGGCGGGTGGCGAGCAGGGCGTCGAGGCGAGCCGACGGATCTCCACCAGGCAACCGGCATACGGCAAGGACGCCTTGCGGGGCCGCGGTGTCGGCCATCGCCGCGAGGACGTCCTCGGTGCAGGTGTAGGTCGCCACGCGGCCGGACTCGGCAGCAGCGACGATGTCGGCGTGCCGGGTGGCCGCGTCGGCGGTGAGGTAGAGCTCGCGCACCGCGTCAGGTCGCGCCAGCACGGCCTCGCGGACCGATTGCGGCCCCTCGGCGAGGAACAAGCCGGTCCGCTCACGCATCGAGCGCCGGGACAGCGCCCGCACCGACCGCACCCGCTCGGCCCGCGGATTGCTCAGCGGGGGTGGCGGGGCGGTCGGCACGGGAGTGTCCCGGCGCTCGGAGGGCGGCGCGCCGTCGCGTCGGCTCAGGCGGCGTCGCCGGAGGCCGGTGCCGACTGGGCCGGCACGGCCGCGCGGGCGAGCTCGACGAGCGCCGCGAAGGCCTTCTCGTCGTTGACCGCGAGGTCGGCGAGGATCTTGCGGTCGACCTCGACGCCGGCGGCCTTGAGGCCCTGCATGAACCGGTTGTAGGTCATCCCGTTGGCGCGGGCCGCAGCGTTGATCCGCTGGATCCACAGCCGACGGAAGTCACCCTTCTTGGCCCGGCGGTCCCGGTAGGCGTAGCCGAGCGAGTGGAGCATCTGCTCCTTGGCCTTGCGGTAGAGCCGCGAGCGCTGCCCGCGGTAGCCGCTGGCCCGCTCGAGGACGACCCGGCGCTTCTTCTGGGCGTTGGTCGCCCGCTTCACGCGTGCCACGTGAGTTCTCCTTTACCTCAGTCTTCGGGTCGGGCTCAGTGGCCCAGCAGCTTCTTGATCTTCTTGGCGTCCGGCGCAGCGACCTCGACGTCGTTCGCGATCGAGCGCATCTTCTTGCTCGAGTGGACCTCGAGGCGGTGCCGACCGCCGGCCTGCTCGCGCATGACCTTGCCGGTGCCGGTGACGCGGAAGCGCTTCTTGGCCCCGCTGTGCGTCTTGTTCTTCGGCATGGTGCGCCGATCTCCTTCTGCGTGTCGTCCCGGTCGGCGGTGGCCGCCGGGGTCGTGCTGATGGTGCTGGTATGCCGCGGGCTCAGCTCGAGCGAGGCCCCGGCTTCGGGGCGCTCGCGCGGGGTGCCGCGGGCTTGGGCGCGCTCGTCCTGGGCGTGGCCGACTTGGCCGCCGCGGCCGCAGGCCGTGGCGTGGCCGGCTTGGGCGTAGCCGCCTTGGTGGTGCTCGCCCGAGGGGCGGCCGGGCGAGGTGCGGCCGGCCGGGGGGTGGGCTTGGGCCCAGCGGCGGGGGCCGGGGCGTCGGCCGGCGTGGTCGCCTCGGGGGCGGCCGCCTCGCTGGCGGGCTCCTCGACGTGCTCGACGACCGGCTCGGCGGGGGCCACCGGGGTCGACGGCGGCACCTCGGTGCTCCCGACGACCGGCTCGGGGGCGGACGCGGGCTTCTCGGCGACGGCCGGCTCGGCCGGCGCAGTCACCGGGGCCGCGGCCGTGGGCTCGCTCGACCGCTCTGTCCGACCGTGGGTCGAGGACGCCGGCTGGGTCGTCTCGCGGGCCCGGCGGGCCTCGGCCTTGGCCTCGGACTTCTTCTTCGTCGGACCGATCACCATGACCATGTTGCGGCCGTCCTGCTTGGGCGCCGACTCGACGAAGCCGAGCTCGCCGATGTCCTCGGCGAGGCGCTGCAGCAGCCGGAAGCCCAGCTCGGGGCGGCTCTGCTCACGCCCGCGGAACATGATGGTCACCTTGACCTTGTCGCCGGCCTTGAGGAAGCGCTCGACGTGGCCCTTCTTGGTGCCGTAGTCGTGCGGGTCGATCTTCGGCCGGAGCTTGATCTCCTTGATGACCGTGTTGACCTGGTTCTTGCGGGCCTCCCGGGCCTTCATGGCGGCTTCGTACTTGTACTTGCCGAAGTCCATGAGCTTGGCCACCGGAGGGCGGGCCATCGGGGCGACCTCGACGAGGTCGAGGTCGGCCTCGGCGGCCAGCCGCAGTGCGTCCTCGACGCGGACGATGCCGACCTGCTCGCCGTTGGGTCCGACAAGGCGCACCTCGGGGACCCGGATGCGCTCGTTGATGCGCGGCTCGCTGATGTGGTGCTCCTTCGTCGTCATGTCGAAAGCCCCGGTGACGCGAGAAGGCCCCTCGTCACCAGTGGTGCGCGAGGAGCCTTCGCTGTCATCCAGTCGCGGGTATGCCGCGCAGTCGCCTGCACGTCACCGCGGGGACCCGACGGACCCGCACGCCGTGACCACACGGCATACGGTGTCCTCCCGGCGAGCCGGGCGGATCCGGACCTGGACCCGGCGACCGGAGGTCGGCGCGGGTGGAAGCGGGGCTTCTCTTGCACGCCACGGGTCCAGGTGAGTGGACTCGTGGCTGGTCGGTCGTCAAGTCTAGCAGGGGGCAGAATGCGCTGCGTGCGCGCGGCATACACCCTCGTGCCCGCCGACGGGCGGCGGTCCCGCTATGGCATCGGCGCTGTCCTCGGCGCGCTCGAATCGCTCGGCGAGGCGAGCTATCCGGATGTGCGCTGGCCGCATCGGGAGCTGCCGCTCGCGGACGTGCTCGCGGGGGTGGCCCGAGAGCGCCGGCTCGCGGTCGTGCTGTGGTCCTTCTTCTCGACCGAGTTCGGCGCAGCCCAGCACCGGCTTGCGGCGATCCGGGCCGGCACACCGCAGGACGCGGCCGTGCTGCACGTCGTCGGCGGCGCGCACGCGAGTGCCGAGCCGGAGCTGACCCTGCGCGCCGGCTGGGACCTCGTCGCCCACGGCGAGGGCGAGCACACGATCCGCGACCTGGTCCGCACGCTAGGTGGTCGGGCTGCCGACTGCTCCCCCGTTGCGCTTCGCCACGACGGCGCCCGCCGTCGGCGATCCGGTGGCGACGGTGGGCTACTCGCTCGCGGGCCAGCTGTCCTTCCACGGCGGCGCCGTCAACGGGGTGAACCGCAAGGTGACCGTCGAGGGGCGCACCGCGTCGGGCCTGGTCGAGCACGACGCCGCGGCGCTCCCGGGTGACAGCGGCGCACCGCTCATCTCGAGCACGGGTGAGGTCCTCGGCATCCACGACGCCGGCATCACCGACGTGGCGGGCCAACGACTCGCCGTGTCGTCGCTCATCGCGCGGCCGCTCGTCGAGATGTTCGCCACCCACCAGAAGGCCCAGACCTTCGCCGCCTGCACCGTCGTCACCGCGCCCAGTGGAGATCCGCTCGAGGACCAGATCGCCGCCATGGTCGAGCCCGGCGCTTTGCACGCGCTCGTCGTCTACGTCGCTGCCATGAACAACGGCAACTTCGACCTCGCCGCCAGCCAGTTCCTCAGCCCGCCGCCAGTGAGCACGCTCGCCCAAGGCTCGGCACAGAGCCAGATCACGGACGTCACCGTGCAGGGCGGCACCAAGGGTGCCACCGCGGCGACGATCTGGGTGACCTTCCGGACCACCCAGCCGGCCGGCAAGGGGCCGGCCGGCCGGCCACAGGAGACCTGCACGACGTGGTCGATGGACTATGCGTTCGGTGCCCGCAACGGGCTCTGGTATCTCAGCAAGGCCACCGCCCACCCGGGGGCGCCGCTCAACGCGCCGTGCGGCTGACCCTCCGGCTGCCGGCCTGGCTCACCGTCACGGAGCCGTGACGGTGAGCTCGTCGACACCCAGGGCGATGGGGGCGTTCGTGGCCGCGCTCGATAGGTAGGTCGACAGACCGACGGTGCCGGACACCTGCAGGCCGGCCGTCGAGTCGCTCGCGGTGAGCAACCAGGTCGGCGGCTCGGGCTGCCCGGCCGCCCACACCTTGGCCTGCAGCATCGTCGGGCCCGTCCCGGTGACGACGGCGCGCACCGTGAGCGGGACTCCTGGAGCGAGCGGCAGGCCCGCCACGGTGCCGGACGACGCGAGAATCGTCTCGGCGCCCGTGGCCGTGGCCCGGATGAGGAACACCCGGACCTGGCTGCCCGTCAGCTGCAGCTTGACGCGGTAGGAGCCGGACGCGGTCTGCCGAGTGACCACCGACGGATAGAGGCCGCTGCCGGTCGGCAGCTTGTCGACCGACAGGTTGACCCGCAGGTCGGCGGCGGGCAGTGCCGTCTGGTTGAGCATCGTCGTCTGTCCGCTGCCGGCCGGGTGCGACTGCACGCCCTTGGTCCCGTCGACACTGAGCCGTGCCGGTGCGGTCGAGGTCCACACGCCGCCGGTCGTCGCGCTGCCCCATCCCCCGGTGAGCAGTCGCGAGAAGCGGTCCTCGACGAGGTAGGTCACGGGCGGGGCGGTCACCGTCACCGTGCGGGTCGTCGTGGCCGTCGCCCCCGCGTTGTCCGTCACGGTGAGCGTCGCCACATAGCTGCCGGCCGCGGCATACGCGTGCGTCGCGGTGGCGCCGGCGCCGGTGCCGCCGTCACCGAACGCCCACGCGTAGGACGCGATGCTGCCGTCCGGATCACTGCTCGCCGACCCGTCGAATACACACGACAGACCCGTGCACGACGACGTCGCCGACGCCACAGGAGGCTGGTTCGTCGGGGCGGTCACCGTCACCGTGCGGGTCGTCGTGGCCGTCGCCCCCGCGTTGTCCGTCACGGTGAGCGTCGCCACATAGCTGCCGGCCGCGGCATACGCGTGCGTCGCGGTGGCGCCGGCGCCGGTGCCGCCGTCACCGAACGCCCACGCGTAGGACGCGATGCTGCCGTCCGGATCACTGCTCGCCGACCCGTCGAAGACACACGACAGACCCGTGCACGACGACGTCGCCGAGGCGACCGGAGGCTGGTTCGGCAGCACTGGTGAGCGGGTGATCGTGAAGGCGTCGGCGAAGGTGCCACCGGCAGCCCGCACGAAGCTGGCGGAGATCCGGTCGCTCGTGATCTGCAGCGCCAGGTGGCCCCACGTGGGGTTGAGGTTGGCGCCCGACCTGGCCAGCACGTAGTCGGCCTCCGGGTCGGCGGCGTTAACGTCGTGCAACGGTGAGATCCCTCCCGTGCCCACCCCGACGCGCACCGTGCCGGCGCCGGCCACCAGGGTGTCGTCGGCGTCGGCGACACATCCGGGGACATAGGTGTTGAGGGGAATGCTCGGGCAGGCAGCCGAGTGAGCGAGCTGCTTGCTCCGTTGGTAGGAGTGGTCGTGGCCGTTGAGGACGAGGTCGACCTTCTTGGCGACGAGCAGGTTCATCAGGTCCGGTCCGCCGTCGCAGCCGTACTGCCCGATGCTCAGACAGGGATAGTGCTGGCCGACGATCACCCAGGGGATGGACTTCGCCCTGGCCCCGTCGATCGCCGCGGCGGTCCAGTCGTACCGGGGCGTGCCCGCGGCATACGACCAGGTGCCGTCCGGGAAGGGCAGCCCCGGCGAGATCATCACGAAGCGGACGAGAGGGTTGGCCTTGGGCACGTCGACGTAGTACTGCCGGCCGTAGGTGCCGACGGCCCCCGGCAGCTGGTTGGGCAGGCAGGCCGAGAAGTCGTTGATCATCCCGTTCTGGCCGTTGCTCTCGTGGTTGCCGGCCAACACCTCGAAGGGGAAGCCCGGCCCGAAGCGCGAGGTCACCAGATCACACCAAGCCTGCTCCTGGCCGGTGACGCCGTAGGACAGGTCGCCGAGGGCGAGGGCCAGATCCGGCGAGCTGGCCGCCATCGACGACAGCACCGCCTGCGCATTGGCCCCGGCGGCGAAGTCACCGGCGACCGCCACGGACAGCGACGGCGGCGGCGGGCTGTCCGCCGCCATCCCACCCACCGTCGTCACCGACAGGGCCAGCGCCAGCACACCGTTCGCAAGAGGCATCCGCACGTGGCGATGGTAGGCGCGCGGCGGTCGCCTGTCAGCGCCTTGCGCAGATCGCCCAGGTCTCGGCGGGCCTCAGCTGCTGAGCGTCTGGTCCGCGAGGCGTGCGACGCGGGTCCGCCTCGAGCGCCGGCCGCTCGCCCCCAGGGCAGCGACGAGCAGTCCGACGAGCGACACCGACACGAACCCCCACCCCCACCCGGCGTGGTCGATCGCATAGCCCGCCAGTGGAGCGCCGACGGCCTGCCCGGCGGTCATCGCCGAGCCGTGCCAACCCATCGCCTCGCCCCGGTGCTGCTCGGGCACGAGCCGCGACAAGTGGTCGACAGTCGCGGTGATCGTCGGGGCGCACAGCGCCCCGCACGCCGTGACGAGCACGACGAAGACCGGCAGCGAGGTCGCCAGGGCCACC
The DNA here is from genome assembly GCA_035448065.1 of Dermatophilaceae bacterium. Classification (GTDB taxonomy): domain Bacteria; phylum Actinomycetota; class Actinomycetes; order Actinomycetales; family Dermatophilaceae; genus Phosphoribacter. Next base: position 5,293 of record DAOTIG010000060.1, on the reverse strand, counting down.
GGCAGGGTCGTCGCGGCGAGCCCGCCAAGGAGCCAGAAGACCGAGATCGACCGGGGCCATGCGCCATAAACGAGGCCGCCGACCAGCGAGCCGAAGCCCCACAGGCTGAGCACCCAGCCGATCGCCGCCGCGTCGCCGGTCGCCCGCAGCGCCGCGACGATCGCGACATCGGTGCCGGCGAGCACGATCGTCGTCGCCGCCGCCGCGCCGAGCACCGCGAGCAGGGGCAGCGACACCCAGGCCGCCCGCCGGTCACGCAACCGGCGCAGCCGGCCGAGCGCACCGCCGGCGGGGTATGCCGCGCCGGCCCGGGTCAGCGCGTCGGCCGCGGCATCGCCGGCTGACTCGTCTCGCGTCGACGCGTCGGCGTCGGCGGCCTCGTCGGCGTCCGGATCGGCGTCGGACTCCCGCAGCGGCGGGTCGACGACGTAGAGCGCGACGGCGGCCATCGCGCTGAGCACCGCGAGCACGACGAGCACCCAACGGGTGTCGTAGCTCGCGGCCGCCCACACCGCGACGGCCGGGCCGATCATGAAGGACAGCTCGGTGCCGACCGAGTCCAGCGACAGCGCACTGCGCCGCCGGTCCTCGGGGACGACGGCGATGAGCGACTGCCGCAGGATCGAGAAGGACGGCACCGCGAAGGCGCCGCCGAGCACCGAGGCCGGCAGCAGCGCGGCATACGGCAGGAAGGGCAGGGCGGTCCACACCAGGCTGGTGACGACGATCGACGGCAGCACGACCCGACGCAGTCCGTGCCGATCGAGCAGCCGCCCCCGCCAGGGTGCCGACAGCGCGAGGGCGACGGTGAAGGCCGCCGAGACCAGCCCCGCCTCGCCATAGCTGCGCCCGAGCGTCGACACGACGTGCAGGGTGAGCACGATGCCGGTGGCGAACATCGGCAGCCGGACGAGGAAGCCGAGCAGCAGCACCCGCCGGGCACCGGCCAGCGCGAGGACCTCGCGGTAGAGCGCCAGCTGCATGCCTGCCAGCGTGGCAGAGGGACGGGTCCCGGCGGAAACCGGTATCGCGCGTCAGTGCCCGGTGAGCACCGTGACGGTGTGGATGAGCACGCCCACCAGGCCGCCGACGATCGTGCCGTTGATCCGGATGAACTGCAGGTCTCGGCCGACGTGCAGCTCGACCTTCTCGGCCGTCTCGACGCCGTCCCAGCGCTCGATGGTGTGGCTGATGACCGTCATCAGCTCGTCGCCGTAGCGCTCGGTGAAGAAGACCGCGAGGTCCGCGGCATACCCGTCGAGGCGCGCGCGCAGCGCGACATCGGCGCGGACGTGCTCGGCGAAGGTGCGCAGCTGGGCCTGGATGCGCTCCCGCAACGGCGAGTCGGGCTGCTCGAGCGAGCCGATGAGCGCGGTGCGGAAGGCCGACCACAGCGATGTCGCGGTCGCGAGCAGCTGCGGGTGATCGAGCAGCCGGCGCTTGAGCCGCTCGGCCCGCTCCTGGGTGTCGGGGTCGGTGAGCAGGTCGCGGGACAGCTGCTCGAGCAGGTCGTCGAGCGCCTGCCGGGTCTGGTGCATCGGGTCGTCGCGGATGTCCTCGACCCAGGCGATGGCCTCGAGGTAGACCCGCTTGATGACGACCTCGTTGACCCGGTTGGGCGCCCACCAGGGAGCGCGCTCCTCGAGGACCGCGCTGAAGGTCGCCTCGTTGGCCAGCAGCCAGCGGTGCGCCTCGGCGACGGCGAGGTCGACGAGCCCGTGATGAGCGCCGTCGCGGACGACCTCGCCGAGGAAGGTGCCCGCGATCGGGCTGATCGGCTCCTCGCGCAGCCGCGGCAGCACCGCCTCGTCGAGCAGCCCGGTCACCGAGTCGTCGCGCAGCCGGCGCAGGCCGGCGACGGTGAGCGCGGCGACCTCGTCGGCAGCCCGCTTGGTATGCCGCGGGTCCAGCACCCACGCGGCCGCCCGGTCGGCGACCTGCGCGGCGAGCACCCGCTCGCGGATGATCTCCTCGCGCAGGAAGTTGGCGCCCATGAATTCCTGCAGGCTGCGGGCCAGCTGGTCCTTCTTGCGCGGGATGAGGGCGGTGTGCGGGATCGGCAGGCCGAGCGGATGCCGGAAGAGCGCGGTGACCGCGAACCAGTCCGCGATCGCCCCGACCATCGACGCCTCGGCACCGGCGTTGACGTAGCCCCAAGCTCCGTCCTTGCCGAGGGTGAGCACATAGACCAGCGCCGCAAGCAGCAGCAGCCCGAGCGCGACCAGCCGCATCCGACGCAGGCCTTGGCGCCGCTCGTCGTCACCGGCGGTGTCGGTGAGCACGCTCAGCGCTGCCACGGCAGTCCTCGGTTCACGGTCGTCCTCTCTGGCCGGCGACACCGGTCCCCCACAGTGTCGTCCCGGTGGCCAACGCGCCGCGGTGGGGGGCCGGTTCCGGCGGCTCGAACACAACCCTGACACGCCGGACACCGCGACGTGACCTCGGCTCCGTAGGGTGACCACCGTGGTCTCGGCATCCAGCGACGAGCTCGGCACCGACGGGCGGCTGCTGCTCATCGTCGAGGACGAGCCGGCCATCGCGGACCTGCTCGCCCTCACCTGCACGCACGCGGGCTTCCGGGTCGTCGTCGCGCGCGACGGGGAAGCGGCCCTCGAGCGGGTGGCCGATGACCGGCCGGCGCTCGTGCTGCTCGACATCGGGCTGCCGGGCCTGGACGGCATCGAGGTATGCCGCGCGCTGCGCACGCGCGGCGACTGGACACCCGTCGTCTTCGTCACCGCGCGCGACGACCAGGTCGACCGGATCGTCGGGCTCGAGCTCGGCGCCGACGACTTCGTCACCAAGCCCTTCTCGCCGCGCGAGGTGCTCGCCCGGGTGCGGGCCGTGCTGCGCCGGGCTGAGCAGACTCCCGAGGCGGCCGGCACGGTGGAGGTGCTGCGCCACGGGCCGCTCGAGTGCCTGCTTGCCGAGCGCCGCGTCCGCCTCGCGGGTCGCGAGATCGCCCTCACCGCAACGGAGTTCGACCTGCTGGCGCATCTCATGCGCAGCCCTGGACGGGTCTTCAGCCGGGCCCAGCTGCTCCGCGCGGTCTGGGGCTACGACAACGTCGCCGGTGAGCGGACGGTCGACGTGCACGTCGCGCAGGTGCGCGCCAAGCTCGCCCCGCACGATCCCTTCCGCACGGTGCGCGGGGTGGGCTATGCCGGGGCGACGTCGTGACCCGGGTGCGGAGGCTGCTCGGATCGTTGGGGGCCCGGGTCTCGCTGCTCGCCGTAGGGGTCGTCGTCGCGACGGCCCTGCTCGGCACGATCGCGGCGGTGGTCGTCGTCCAGCGCGCCAACGACCAGGCCGCGGCCCGCTCGCTCGCGGTGCTCGCCGACACCGCCGCGGCGGTGGCCGAGCAGGCCGCGGCGACCGACGGGGGGCTGGCCCGCGCCCGGTCGGCACTCGGCACCGTCCAGGTGCAGGTCGCGGTCGTGCGCACCGTGCCGGACCGGGGCACGGTCGTCACCGGCGACCCGCTCGCCCGGCGGATGCTCACCGCCGACCTGCTCGCCCGGCTCACCGCCGGCCAGGACGTCTCGACCCGGGTGGTCACCGACGACGGCCGGGTCCTCGTCGAAGGCCGAGCCACCGGGTCGGGGTCGGCGATCGTGCTCGCGCAGCGCCGGGCCGACGCCGTCTCGGTCGGCCAGAGTGCGGTCGCCGCGATGGTGTGGTGGTATGCCGCGGCCGCCGTGCTCGCCGGCCTGCTCGGCTGGTGGCTGGCCCGGCGGATCACGGCACCGTTGCGGCACACCGCCGTCGGTGCCGCCGAGCTGGCGGCCGGGCGTCGTGACGTCGCCGTCGCCGAGGCCGGCCCTCGCGAGGTGCGCGAGGTCGCCTGCGCGGTCAACGGCCTGGCACGCTCGCTCGCCCACTCGGAGGCCCGACAGCGGGAGTTCCTCATGTCGGTCTCCCACGACCTGCGCACCCCCCTCACCGCGGTGACGGGCTATGCCGAGGCGCTCGCCGACGGGATCGTCGCTCCTGACCGAGTCGCCGAGGTCGGGCGCACGATCGGGGCCGAGGCGGCCCGGCTGGAGCGGCTGGTCGGCGACCTGCTCGACCTGGCCCGGCTCGATGCGCACGAACCGGCCGTGACGCTGGGGCCGGTCGACGCGGCATACCTCGTGGGCGTGGCGGGACCGGTCTGGCAGGCGAGGTGCTCGGCGGTCGGGGTCGTCTTCGCGAGCGAGCTGCCGGACGCGCCGCTGCCGGTGCTCGCCGACCCCGACCGGCTGCGTCAGGCGCTGGATGGCTTGCTGGACAACGCGCTGCGCGCCACCCCGGCCGGTCGGCCGGTGGTCGTGGCCGCGCGCGCGGAGCAGGACATCGTGGTGCTCGAGGTGCGCGACGGTGGGCCGGGGCTCGCGCCGGAGGACTACCCGGTGGCCTTCGAGCGGTCGGTGCTCTACGAGCGCTATCGAGGCGTGCGCTCGGTCGGCACGGGGCTGGGGTTGGCCATCGTCGCCCGGATCGCCGAACGGCACGGCGGCACCGTCAGCGCCGGACCCGCGCCCGAGGGTGGCGCCTGCTTCGCGATCCGGCTGCCTCGGCGGGGCGGCAGCTGAGCTGATGAGGCCGGACAACCCGGGGGGGCGCGGTCGGGTCCTGATGCCGTCGATGTCCCACTCCCCTGTCGATATCCGGCTGGCTCGTCGATTAGCCGCTTCCCCGTCGATATCCGGCTGGCTCAGCCGGTTGTCGCTCCACCAGCAGGGTGCAACCCCGCTCGTTCGAGTCGAGACCGGGACGCCACGCGGTGCGGCATACCGGAGCCGCATCGAGCCCTGACCGTCCTCGAACATGCGCAGGTCAGGCTGGATGCATGAGCGACTCCTTCGGCAGCCCCGCGTGGGCGGCAGCGGCCAGACTGGCCCGGCACTGCGGCCTCGGCACGACCGGCGCCGAGGTCGATGAGCTGCTGCGGGTCGGCGCCGGCCCGTGGATCGCCACCCGGATCGCGGCCCTGCAGGCACCGCCAGCGGCCGGCGAGCTCGATCCGCCGACCCTGGCACTCGTCGGCCGCAGCGGGGCGAGCGCGAGCCGAGCCCAGCTGAGCGAGGAGCTGCTCGCGTGGTACCTGCGCCGGCTCGTCACCACCCGAGAGCCGTTGCGCGAGAAGGTCGTCTGGGGCTGGCACGAGCACTTCGCCACCTCGCTGCGAGGTGTCCGTGAGCCGGCGATGATGCTGGCGCAGCAGCAGACGATCCGGCGACTCGCCGTCGGGCCCTTTCCCGAGCTCGCCGGCGCGATGCTCATTGATCCGGCAATGCTGGTGTGGCTCAAC